>JBJTOP010000080.1:0-5739 GCA_046074645.1 Planctomycetaceae bacterium
CGAACCACAGCGAGGCCAGCCGCAGCAGGGCGAACCACAGCAAGGCGAACCGCAACAGGGCCAACCGCAACAGGGCGAACCACAGCAGGGCCAGCCGCAGCCGGGCGAACCACAACAAGGCCAACCGCAGCAGGGCGAACCACAGCAGGGCCAACCGCAACAGGGCCAGCCACAACAAGGCGAACCAAAGGCGAACTCATCGCGGCAGGCCGCCGAAAACATGCTTCGCCAGCTCGAACAGCTCGCTGACGCAGCGCGGGAGCAGTCTGATGCCCTGCAGAACTCGCCGGCCGCTCCGCAGGGTGCTCGCAACAGCGCCGAACAGGCTGCTCAGCGAGCCAACGAAGCGGCGCAGACTGCCGAGGCTGGTCAGTTCCAGCAGGCCTCCGAACGCATGCGTCAGGCGGCCGCCGAATCCTCAGCCGCTGCCGATCAGCTCGAACAGGCTCCTCTTCAGGATCGTCAGTCACAACTGCGACAACAGCGGGATGATCTCAACCGCCTTGCTGATTCCTTCCGTCAGATGCAGCAGGACAGCTCTGCTCAGGTCGCTGCGCAGCAACAGTCACAGCGGGCCGTCGCAAGCGAAGCTGCCGATGTTCCGCAGATGCTGGAAGATGTTGCTCAGAGACTTAACAACCCGTCGCTCGGGCTCCAGAATCAGTCCGCTCCATCCCGCGAAGCTGCTCAGGCTGCCCAGCAGGCTGCTCAGAGCGGTCAGCAGGCGGCCGAGGGACTTAATCAGGCCCAGCTGCAGCAGGCCGGCCAGGCTGCTCAAAATGCCGCCAACCAACTCAATCGCGCCGCTCAGCTCGCTCAACAGGCCGCACAGGGACAACGAAATCCAAACAATCCCGTGCCCACTCAGGTAGGCGAAGAAGTTGGGAATGCGCTGCAGAGCCTTCAGCAGGCGGCCGAACTGATGAACGCCGAAGCCCAGGCCGCCCAGCAGGCCGCTGAACAGGCAGCTCAACAGGGACAACCTGCAGAAAACGGTCAGCCCGCCCAGCAAGGTGAGCCAGGACAGCAGGGCGAAGGGGCCAACGCACAGGGTGAGCAGGGACAGCAGGGACAGCAAGGACAGCAAGGACAGCAAGGACAGCAAGGACAGCAAGGACAGCAGGGGCAACAGGGACAGCAGGGGCAGCAGGGGCAACAGGGACAGCAGGGACAACAAGGTCAGCAGGGTCAGCCCGGCCAGGGTCAGTCGCAATCTGCCGCCGGATCAACCCGCCAGCTGTCTCAGGCGGCCAAATCTCTTCAGAAGGCAGCACAGAGTGCCCTGCCTCGTCAGTTTTCACCCGGTCAGCTTCCCACTGAGAGCGGCTCTGCGTCACAGGGATCTCAGCCTCAGGGGAATCCGGCGGAGTTTGACGGTGCGAACCCTGAATCGACGGTTCGTCGGGGTCGTCGTCGCGCATGGGGTCAGTTGCAGGATCAGCTTGAGAATGACGTTCAGGACGCTGGTCGTGAAGTGTTGGATTCCGAGTATTCCGGGATGATTCGTCGCTACCGTCGCGACCTCGCCCGTTCACGTTCTCAGGCCCCCGCGGCCGGACAGGCACCGCAGAAGTGAGTGTTGAAGCAGAGTTGACAGCCATTTCGCTCCCGGTGATAGAAGCTGCACCGCAGGCCATGGTTCCGGACCGGCGTCGTTCGATCCTCGATCTGACGCCTGAAGAGCTTGCGGCGTGGCTCAGTGCGGCCGGTCAGCCGGCATTCCGCGCGAAGCAGATCCGTCGCTGGCTGTTCCGTGCCCGGATTCAGTCATTTGCGGACATGCGGGACCTGCCACAGCGACTTCGGGACTTGCTTTCAAGTGAATTTCGATTCAGCAGTTTCGAGCGGGTTGGGCATCAGGTGGCTCTGGACCGCACGGAAAAACTTCTGCTGCGGCTGGGTGACGGTGAGCTGGTGGAATGCGTCCTGATGCGTGACCCGCCTGATCGTCGTACGGTTTGCATCAGCACCCAGGTGGGTTGTGCGATGGGCTGTGTCTTCTGTGCCAGTGGATTGCTGGGAGTGAAGCGTAATCTGACGGTGGCGGAAATTGTCGAGCAGGTGCTGGTGCTGCATCGGCTGATGGGCGACGACGAGCAGATCAGCAACGTGGTGGTGATGGGTATCGGCGAGCCCCTGGCAAATTTCCGTTCGCTGATGACCGCCCTTGAACAGCTCACGGAGGACGAGGGCTTTGGTCTGGGAGCACGTCGGATCACGGTATCGACAGTGGGTTTGCCGGAGAAGATTCGCGAGTTTGCGCGATCGGGAAAGCAGTATAATCTGGCAATTTCGCTGCATGCTCCGAATGACGATCTGCGAACGCAGATTGTTCCGGTCAATCGCAGCATTGGGATTCAGGATATCATGGAAGCGGCTGACGAATTTCATTTCACGACGGGCCGCCGGGTATCGTGGGAGTATGTGCTGTTATCCGGTGTTAACGATCAGCCTCAGCACGCGCTGCAGCTTTCGGAACTGCTGACTGGTCGAATCGCCCACGTGAATCTGATTCCGATGAACGGTGTCAGTGAACTGGTGATGACAGCCCCGCAGGAACCGCAGACGCGACGATTTCTGGAGATTCTTCAGCAGCGCGGCATTGCCGCCACAGTGCGCAAGCGTAAAGGCGCTGACATCGACGCTGCCTGCGGTCAGCTGCGACTCAACCGCGAACAGCTCCGTGGCTCCGAGGGTAACTGAATTGGTCCGCCACTAAAGCAGTTGCCTGATCTTGTGCCGCAGCGTGCGAGTGCTCCATCGTTCGCCCTCGCCTGGTTGCAATAGCTTTGAAGTTGTTGCGGAAACAGCATCTGGCTCCCCTCTCCCCGGACCGGGGAGAGGGGGGATTCAGGCCGATTTTCGCGAGGACAGAGAGAACTTCAAGGCCATTGGATGTTAGTCCCCCGGTAACGGTGCGTGCCACCGTGGCCAGAACCGTATCAGGAACGCATCAAAGCCTGACCGGCCGATTGACATCGACGGCACGCCACACTGCGTTTGATCAGCCGCATGGCGGCAGCCTGCGGGCAAACGGTCCTTTCCAACGACCCAGCCAACGCCTTTCGCTGGGTGCTTCGATCAGCTGGTGGCGATCGCCGAGCAGTGAGCGCGCTGGAACGGGCTTCGATGGCTGTTTCGTACGTAGCGACTGATGGTGAGTCGTGAGACGCTTCCACCTCAGGATTTACGCATTTTGCAAGCATCTTTCGAGCGGATCAGGCTGTTGTTTGGTCGTTCAGGGGATACAGTTCAGCATCATCCTGACTTGGCGGATTCATGGCGAGATGACTGCGGGTGCCCGTTCGAACTTTCCGTGCCACCGGGCGAAGCCCGCGTGAGAGAGGGACTGATATGCTGAGAAGTACTGCACTGGCCTGTGAAGCCTCCGGAATGCCGGTCAGCCACGCCCGTTGTTTTCAACAGGTGGCCAATGACACCAACTGCGTCGTATCAAGTCGCTCGGTCGGACGGTATGCCACAGGGTTGATCCTCGAAGGCTATGCGTCGAAGGGTTTTCACGTGAAGGCCAAGTCCTGCAACTGGGGACCGATGGCAGGTTTCGTGCTGAGCGATCCTCGATTCACGAAGCGTGGAGGTTCCAGAGAAGACAGGGAGTCTCAGCGCCGCGACGTGCACTCGGCAATTCAAAAGGAACATGCCGGTGAAATTCAGGTGCATCTGACAGATGATCGGCGACTGGATCTGGAAAAACTTGGCTGCATGAAGCGGACCGGTGGCAACATCAACGAGATGCAGTACACGGCCACAGCACCAGGGCCGGAGGGGGCGCAGATGGCGTTTGTGCTGCGCCGGGAACTGAACGGCCCCGGAGCTCAGGGTAAGCAGCTTTGGGCGGTGTTCTACGGGGCTGGCGAGTCTTCGTTGCCATCTTCTCCGACTGCCGGCAACCGATCCACTCCTGGATCTTTGCTGCCCGTGATGGCCCTCGTTGATCCTCTGTGCAGCGGTCGACTGGCTGGGACTTATCGGTCAGCGATGACCGGAGACTATGACCTGTGGGCCGTCTTTCCCGCTGCGGCTCAGTTTTCACCACGGGGCATCGACAGCCGGCCAGTGCCTGGTTCAAATCGATTTGCCGTGCCGATTCGGGACTTTGCGCGGCACGAAGATCATCATATGGGCAACATCACGCGTCGCGTCAGTGGTATCAAGGACAGACTGAATGCCTTGATTACTGCGACAGGTTACGGTGGCGGGAATATGGTGCATCACAGCGATGAGGCCGGACGTCCGCTCGTTCGTGAAGTCGAACTGGAATTCATCGCATTCATCCCGGGCCAGGCGCAGGCGCTGTTTATCCGTTCGCTCGATGATCTGAAGGTGTTCCTTGCTGAAGTGACGAGACTGGGATTCCAGGTGACCTTCAACCCTGGCTGGCAGAGGCAACTTGGGTTTTCTGTAACCCCGCAGGGGAGCTGGGAAGTCTGACCGCGAACGAAGACATCAGCACACTCAAAGGCCGTTGGTGTCTCGCGCCGTTCGTCGCCCACTGCCTTCCGCCACTGCATATTCTGCGGAATTTCGGGAACTTCTCGCACGCAGTCGGCGTCCTGCATTCCCAGCAGAATCAGCGTGGGATCAGAGTTCCTGCTGCGTCTGTTGATCATTCGGTATTTCTACGCCCCCGTATGCGGGGTCAGGCAAATGCAAGAAAAATTCGCGGGAAATCTGGGTATTTGGGGCAAATGGTCGGTGGCCGGGGGTATGCCTGGGGACGCATCCTCTGGTGCATCACTGGCAAATCGTTTAGGGTTCCGCAGCGACTTTCAGGCTTTCGTGAACAGGAACACAACACATGCGATGGTCCACTTCAGTTTCTGCGGCTGCTCTTCTGCTCATTTCCTTCTGCATGACTGCACCTCTTATGGCCCAGAATCCCTCGGATCAGCGCAGCCAGGCAGATACGCTGTTTCAGCAGAATAATTTCAACGAAGCGTTGACGCTTTATCGACAGCTGCTGTTGCTGCCCGCAAAGGACCCCCGGCACGCTCAGGACCTTGAAAAATCCATTGCCTGCCTGCAGCATCTGGGTCGAGTTTCGGAGGCGGACGGTTTGATCGAGCAGTCGGTGGCAGCGCATCCCGGTGACTTTCATCTGTTAATGCAGGCGGGCAACAGTTTCGCATCGCTCGAAAAATTCGGCTTTCTGATTGCCGGAAAATTCGAGCGTGGCGGCCATCGCGGGGGTGGCCAGCAGGTTCAGGTGGAAGCTCGCGACCGCATCCGTTCCATCCAGCTCTGCCTGCAGGCGCTTGCAGCGGCTGAGGACGGTCAGAGTGTCTCTGCAACCGAACACGCCAATGCATGGCTGCGACTGGGCGAATCCATCAGCAGCGAACGTTACTCAGAAGCGTGGAAGCTGCAGGACCTCACCGACCTGACGGTGCTGCCGGATCCCGAGCCCGGCTTCCCGTGGATGTTCCGTGGCCGAGGCATGGGATCGCCGGTATCGGGGGCTCCAGTGGATCCTGAGGGCCGGCCCGTCTTTCATCGCGTACCTCAGTCATGGGTGGCCGCGACCAGTGACGGCGAACGCTGGCGCTGGGCGATGTCTGAAGCGGCACGGCTGGATCCCAAACGCCGCAGCGAAATCGAATTATCGTGGGCCGGATTTCTGCAGTCCCAGTTTGGCACCGGCAGCGGCGGAGCAGAACTGCCTCCCCCCGTTGTGCCGCTCGGAAAAGCTGCCGACGCGGCCGCTGACCAGCCCCGCGA
>JBJTOP010000081.1:0-61828 GCA_046074645.1 Planctomycetaceae bacterium
GAAGTTGTCTTCGCAGAACATTGCCGATTGCCTTCGTAAACTTCAGCTGACATTTAATCAATGGGTTACTTTGGTGGGTGACTTTGATCGGTTATTCAGCCACGTCGCAGGTCGGCTGGCTGCGATGGAAGCCTATAAACCCAAACGTGGCGGACGAAGGGCATGCATTCGCCCGGCCGCAAGATCGCTCCTGCGTTCCTGACAGTTGCGGTGTTGCTGGACAGGTCAATTCAATCACCTCTGAACGCTGTTTCGAGTCAATTGTTGCCATTCATTCGCCATATCAGGCAGCAGGTTATGGTCGAAGGCGGGGCAGAGAATTGTGCGGACTGCAAAGCCATGAGTCATGTTGACCTTGGGATTGCGGATCAGAAACTGGAAGTCCCAGGCGGGATTTGAAGTGCGACGGGAGTTGTCAAAACCACCGCCGCTGGGGGAATGTGTCAGGCGTATTCCTTCACTGGAATCAAACAGCACCACCCACATCAGCTCACCGAAGTTACCGTAGAAAAACGGGCTTTCGAAGCGAAGTTTTGAAAAGTTGCGAAAGAGGGCTTCGCGCTGATCCTGATCCCACGTGGCTTCGTAGTTGTCGCTGCGATGCTTCACGGTGCTTTGGTCGTTATGAAACTGCGTGCACAGCTGAGTCCACGCGGGAGACTGATCGGCGAGATTGCCGAGAAAATACATAGATTTGTCCGTCGGAGCGTGGATATAGCTGGCCCAGAACAGTGACAGATAGCCATGGGGAAAAACTGACTTTCGTGGTACACATTCAAAGTGCATGTCAAGCACATTCGGCGCGGAAAGTGAGAATAGTGTTGTGCTTTCGACACCTGTGGCGAACGTCGCTGGCTGATGCAGCCGTACGGAGGTTCTGCTGACGGGCTGCAATGTCATGGGTGACCGTCGCGGTTCAAAGAACAGTTCATCCGAGTCGATTGGTGTACCGTTGATGATATGTTCGAGATTGAGTCCTGCAATGCCAGGCACAAACAGGCTGCGATCGGCCAGTCTATGCTTGAGGCTCCAGACACCGTTGTAGCCAGCCCTGTGCGAGTCGGCAGCTGAATTATCGCCGATGACGACCTCCAGATCGCCAGATTCGAGTGTTACACTGTGAACAGACGACGACTGACTGGCAGCAGCAGGCGAACTGTCCATGGTAAGTCCCGCGGTGACTCCGGCGGCCGCAGTGCTCAGAAAAGATCTCCGGGAGGCGAGCCCGGACGGTGTTTCATAATTCTTGCCGCACCTCATTGTTGTTTTCCCGTGCGAAGAGTAGTGGTGTTCGTGGAGTACACAGGCTGCAGCGGACAGGCGGGAATGACGACAAGTGAAGCTCGGTCAACGTGCATGATGCTGGAAGCAAACTGAGTCAGAAACACTGCAGGCCCGAGGATGGGTGCTGAGCAGCGACTGCTGATGCACCAGTTTCCTGGTCTTATCGCTGATTTCTATTGAGATGCTTGAAAAAAGACGCCCCTCGACGAACAGAGTCTTCGAGGGGCGGCAGATTTCGATCAGAGGTATTCGAAAGTTGCTTTTCAGGCAAAAAGTCCCGGGATCAGCTTACCATCACGGACAATCATGACGGGACGCCCTGTGGATGTATGATATTCATAGGTGTGGTCGATGCCCATAGCGTGGTAGAAGCTGGCAGCGACGTCATCGGGCGAGAAGCCTTCATGTTTGGGCATGCTGGCGGTTTCGTCGCTTTCACCCAGTACTTGTCCTCCGCGGACCCCGCCACCGGCGAGCAGCATGAACATATTGCGTGGGTAGTGATCGCGTCCGACGCGTTCCTGATTAATTTTCGGCGTACGGCCGAATTCACCTGTGACGTACACGACGGTGGATTCGAGCAATCCGCGGGCGGCCAGTCCGGTGAAAAGTCCGGAGATGGCTTCATCGAGTGCCGGGAGCAAACGGGTTTTGAGTGAGGTCCAGTTATCGCGATGGGTATCCCAGCCGCCGTTGGAGACAGTAACAAAGCGAACTCCCGCTTCGACCAGCCGGAGCGCCAGCAGGCAGCTGGAGCCGAACTGGGAGGTGCCGAAGGACTTGGCGAAATCCGGCGATTCTCGGCCGATATCGAAGGCTTCGCGTGCTTTAGTGGAAGTGATGACGGCGTGTGCCTGACGACCGAACTCGTCCATGCCATCGAGCAATTGGTTGTCCTTTTCAACGTCACTGAAGGTGCGGTCCAGTTGTGAGAGGAGGCTGCGGCGTTTTTCGATGTCTTCGATGGTGAGTCCGCCGGCCATGGTGATGCCGCGTACTTTGTAGGGTTGTCCGATCTGCGGCGTGGACGTAGTGTTCATCGGGGCATACTTGACGCCGAGGTACCCTGGTCGCTGGGAACTGTTGGGAATGGCGACGAAGGGCGGCAGTTCGGGAACGCCTGGGCGTTCTTTGGTGATGACGGCGCCGTAGCCGGGAAACTCGAGTGACGGCAGAGGACGGTTACCCGTATTGACGTATTTGGTGCCAAGTTCGTGGGCGGCGACGGAATGGGAAACTCCGCGAAGGAGGGTGAACTTGTCCATGCAGGCGGCGATTTTCGGCAGGTGTTCCGAAATGGCAATGCCGGGGACATTGGTCTGGATTGGATTGAACTCACCGCGATATTCGGAAGGGGCATCGGGTTTGAGGTCGAAGGTGTCCATGTGGGATGGACCACCGTTGAGATTGATGAAGATCGCAGCTTTACCTTTGGCGTTGGGATTTACGCCGCTGGCCGCTGCCATTTGGGCGTAGCTGGCCATGGTCAGACCAGTTGCTCCGAAGACGCCGGCGCGGAGCACTTCGCGACGACCGACGCCGTCACAGTTCTTAAAGAATGCCATCCTGGAAACTCCGTTGAAAACTGACGAGGTGAGGTAGGGGAGTAAGAGAAGATGAGGGGCAGCGAGTGAAAAGAGGCTGTGATTAGTGATTGACAACAAATTCGCGGGTATTGAGGAGTGCCCAGAGGACGCTGCGGATACCTTCAACGGGATCCTGAGCTTCCTTGATATGGGTCTGGGCGGTCTGGATTTCATCGGCCGTGGGGAAGCGTGAGAGCGTTCTCAGCCAGGCTTCAGTAATGATTTCTTCGGCGTTGAATTCGGGGGGCAGGTTAACTCCTGCAGGTGAATTCTCTGCAGCGGCAGCATTTTCGTCTTCAGGCTCGATAATCCCCTGGGTTTTGGCTTGTTCGCGGAGCGTTTTCAGCTGGTTGCGCAGGGATGTAACCTGTCGTTCGGCGTTATCTTTTTCTGCTTCGGCGATTTGGGCTTTGAGTCGTTTCACCCTGGCGATGAAACGTTCCTTCAGCTGTTCACGCTGGGCGAGTCGCTGGCTTTCGCGAGCGACGTCAGCCCCATCCGGGGATGAGCGGCGAGTGAAGGTGAGATTGTGTTGTTTGGCGATTTCGGCGAGCCAGCCATCATTGGCATCGAGGAGTGCGAGGGCCTGGCTGTCATTGCGAAGAAAAATAGTTTGGAGAAGGCTTGGTTCTTCACTGCGATCGCAGTCACAGTTGCTTTCGCGGATGGATCTGCCGAAGACGGTGAGGGCATAGTCTGCGGGACTGCGAGAACTGCGACGAAGCCCGGCGCCGGGGATGGCCACAGCGCGTTTGTCGAGGCTGGTGACAAATTCGGCGTTTCGAGTGTTGTTAAGTGTAGCCTGGAGGAGGACATCGACAGCGATTTCGGCTGGGAGTCTGCGGGGGACAGCGTGGCTGAAATTGCGTTCGTCCTGGCGGTTGGTGGAATTGGGTATCCAGCTGAGCTG
This sequence comes from Planctomycetaceae bacterium, assembly GCA_046074645.1. Classification (GTDB taxonomy): domain Bacteria; phylum Planctomycetota; class Planctomycetia; order Planctomycetales; family Planctomycetaceae; genus SXXK01. Next base: position 3,781 of record JBJTOP010000081.1, read on the forward strand.
GTATGTGCGGCTGTTGAGGATTTCGCGATGCAGCCACTTCATATCAAAGCCGTTTTCAATGAAGCCTTTGGCAAGGTAATTGAACAGTTCGGCGTTGACAGGAGGGTTGGCAAGATTGAGGTCGTCGGCGGGACTGACAATACCGGCATTGAAGTAGGCGGCCCAGACGCGATTGACAAATGCTTTGGCGAAAAGCGGGTTTTCCGGGGACCGCAGCCAGTCCATGAGTGGCTGGCGGGGATCTTCGTACTGAGTCAGATCGACCACGGGGCCGGCGAGAATCTTTGCTGTTGGGGGAGCGATTGCAGCGCGGGGATTATTACGGGCTGGCCCACGGCGTTGTGGGGTCGGCTGTGCTTTCACCGCATAGACTTCTGCGAGCGGGATTGTGGCGCCGCCGCGGACTTCATCTGCGAGGATTCGGCGGAGGTCATTGCCCTTTACTTCCTTTGCCTTTTGGAATTGTGCCAGCATGCGATCGTAGTCGGCCTTGGCATCAGGGCGAGCAGCCTGTCGACCAGCAGTGGACTTGAAGAAGCCTTCGAACTGTTTGAAGTCATCCTGCGTCCACTGGTCGAACGGATGTTTGTGGCACTGCGCACATTGGATGCGGGTGCCAAGGAACGTATAGGCGAACGCGATAACGCGATCTTCGGATGTCTGGAAGTTTTGGCGCGCCCAGAAGTGTGCAAGTCCCTGTCGATCAGCATAGCCGGCGGCACCTGGGCCATCCTTGTGGTAGAGCTTTGAAACGTTGGTGCAGTAGTCTTCGTAGGATTCTCCGGGATCGCGGCTGACCGCCATCACGATGCCTTCCATGATTTTGTCATAGGGCTCGTTGGTGCGGACGCGTTTTTCGAGCCACGCGTACCAGTGTTTGGAGGCTTCGCCCTGTACGGGGGTGACGTTATTGAGCTTGTCGTCGCTGTTTCCAGTGAAGTCACAGAGTTTTGTGGTCCACCAGGCGACGTAGCCGGGGCGTTCAAGGAGTTCGTCGATTTTGCGAGAACGCTTATCGGGGGCCTGATCGAGCAGGAAAGTACGAACTTCGGAAGGGGTTGGAAGTGTGCCTGTGACATCGAGACTGACCCGGCGGAGGAACTCAGCGTCGGTGCAGAGATCAGACTGAATGATGCCGACCTTACGGAGCTTTTGGACGACGAGCTGATCAACTTTCGTGGGGGCTGGTACGCTGGGGTACTTGTCACCGTACTGGGGTGAAACGGGGCGAATCACCGGGACAGGAACCACAGCGCTGTCATAGAAGGCGACGACATGCGTGTCACCGGGGGAAGCTGCAGTGACGAGTCCTTCCTGGGTAATGTCTGCAACCTGATCATCGTTTGTCTGGAAGCGGCAGAGCGTGGTCACATCTTCCCGACTGCCATCCGACCAGACTGCGATGGCCGTTAGTTTTTGCTGCTGGTCCTGGGAAGTGAAGAGAATCTCGGACGGTGTGACTTCGAGTCGCAGGAGGGAAGGTGGATTCTCAGTTCGGGGCTGGGAGCCCGCCTGGACCCAGCGGAGGAGCAGATGGTATTCCCAGGATCCGGGTTTAATTCGCTGGCCCCCGTCGTGTTGAACCTGCATTGTGGCTTTCTGGAGAATCAGACTGTCGGCGGGGACTTCTGGATCAATGCGGCCAAAGAGTTCGTCGTGGTCTGTTTTGAAGTCGTAGCCGAAGAGCGACAGGCGGAAGCCACCGCGTCCCTGAAAGGACCCGTGACAGGCTCGGCCATTGCAGCCGAGTTTGCCGAGCAGCGGTGTCACGTGCTTCTGGAAGTCCGGCGTTTCACCGCCGGCATCTGAGGAGATGTATCGCTGCGAGACGGGTGGGATCGTGGCGGAATCTTCAAAGGCAGCGAGCGTGGGCGCTGACGTGAACGTCAGGGCGAATGCGGCCGCTGTCAACAGAAATCCGTGTCGCATGGGAGTTCCTTGAGGGAGGGCTGGAGGTCAGGGTTGAGCGGGTGAAGCGGAGTTGGCGGGGGCCGTGGGGGCCGTGGATGGGGAGTTGGACGGCGAACTTTTAGCGGCTTTTGCCGGGCGAGCAGGCGTTTTACCGCTTGGAGTTGCCGGTGTTTTTGTGGAGCGGGTTGCGGCGCTTGCGCGGCGGGCGAGTTGATCCCATTCGGTGGAGATGAGTTGCTGTGGGTCGCCCTGGAGGGCTTTGAGTTGTTCCTGGACTTTGAGGAGTTGTTCGGCGATTCGCTGTTGTTCGGCTTCGAGTTCGATTTTTCGATCCATTTGCCGGTCAGCGATGAGTTCTCGGACCTGTGTTTCGATCTGAGGATCCTGGCTTCGCGACCATCGTGCCATGAGTAACCGGATCTGGGAATCACGCTTCCATGCAGCGAGTTGAGCGGGGTAGCGGGCGGGCAAGCGGTCTCTCATGCGGAGGATGGCCTGAGTTTGTGGGATGAGGTCCCGAAGTGCGGAGCGGAACTCGTCGGGGCGGGATTTTTGGAGTTGTTCGAGCAGGTGGCTGAGTTCGGGGTGATGTTCGCGGATAAAGTCGAGAGCAGCTTTTTGGTCATCGACAGAGAATGTTTTAGCGTGTTTCTGCGGCTTATCGACTTTTTCGGAGGTGTTGTTTTTTTCGTCGGTGATCGCCGCCTGATTGGAGAGTGCACCTGGGGACGTCAGGATGATTGACGCCGCAAGTGTGCTGAGCAGAAGCAATCCGGGAGAGACGATAAGCATTTGGGGAGGTTTCGGCTGCCGTGAGGTTTAGCGATCAAAAAATAGCTTCGTCATCTTCCGTTGCGGGATTCTCTGGGTTGGAGTGGCGTTCGTCGAGATCAACCGCTGTGAGCAGCCAGCCCGGAGTTTCAAGATGTTCGGCCAAGTGGGGAATTAGGGAGTCGGGATCTGAGTTGATTTCTGAAGAAGGGTCAATTGCCAGGGAGGAATTCGCAAGAATGCTGGAGAGAGCGACGGCATCGCGGAGGCTGTCGGTGCTGAGGACTTCCGGGGGGTAGAGTGAGAATGCGGCGACCGTGGCGGCGGCCAGTGCGGCGAAAGCCGGGACGACTTTTCTGCTCTGACGGCGTCCCGTGGAAGGGTTGGACTGGTGCCAAAGTGGCGCGGACTGCGAGGCTGCGTTGTGCGAGTCCGGCGGGCTGAGTGCGGCGATGAGTTTGAGGGACGCGAGAAATTCTTCGCAAAGTTGATGGTCGGCAGCCATGCGGTCTTCGAAGCACGCCCGCGCCGGCTGCGGAAGTTCTCCGAGCAGGTAGGCAACGGCGTTCCATCGGTCCATTGCGTCGGGAGATGGCGCTGTATCAGGGATTGGAGTGCCGTGGAACGCAGTTGCGGCTGATGATCTGGGGGGGCTGGGGGACATATCGGGGCATTAGTCTTTCATAAGGTCTTTCAGCCTCGGGTCATCTTTAAGTCGAAGGATACCACGGCGGCACCATGTGAGTACTGTGCCGAGCGGTAAATTGAGGTCGGCAGAGATTTCGGTGAACGTTCGACCAAGATAAATACGCTGCCGAATGACTTCCTGTTGTTCTGGTGGCAGCGATTTCAGGCATTCCTGAACGATTTTTCTGGTCTCCTGACGGATAACGTGGAAGTCTGGCGAGGTGAAGGAGGGTGCATCGCGGAATGCCACGAATGAAGAGGCACCAGCGAGGCTGGCAGGATCTGTCAGAGCGGACTGTTTGCGATTTTCGCGGAGGATTTTTCGAGCTTCATTGAGAGCGATTTGAAAGAGCCAGCCGCGGATTGTTTCGGGGCGGGCGGCGTGGGAGGACTGGAGTGCAAGTACGACGGTGCGTTGCCAGGCGTCATCGGCGAGGTGTGGGCTGCGAAGAATACCGAGAAGAAACAGTCGCAGGTCTTTCTGCATTTGCAGGCAGGCGGCTTCGACAGCAGTACGTGAGTTTTCCGGGAAATCATCTGAGTCAAGCGACACCCGGAGGCTCCTTACGCGACTTTGTCGTTGGGAACGATTCTGGAACGAAGACAGTTATTTCAGGAAAACAGCAAAAACGGACTGCGTCTGAAAAATAAGAAAGTCCTGCAAAGCAGAGTGGCATTGGGAGGCATATGGGAAACTTGTTTGGCACAATCAGGAAGACCGTCAAAGATTGCCAGGATTCTCAGAGGCCGTCACAACCTGAATGATCCCGACAGTGTTCGAATTCGACGAAATTTCGGCCTTGACAACTCTGAACTGTTGGTTTTGGGGGCGGTTCCGCGTCCGATATCGAAGATGCGGCTTTGTCCAGTAGCACAGTGCCGTTTTTGGAACACCTGTTGTTTCCCAGTCGAAGTCTGTCGGGATCAAGCGATGGCACCCAATTTCGGAATCCGGGGACTGTTTGCAAGCTGGTTGGTTTCGAGTGGAACTCGCAGGCGCCGGACGGTCCCTGCAGTGCGGCCGGGCGAACAACTGGAAATGCGATCGCTGCTCACCAATCCTCTTACGGCCATCCCGAGGCTCAATAGTCTGCCGGGTGCTTCTGTCAGCATTTACCTGGATTTTGACGGTCACACGGAGACTCAGGACTGGCCGGGTCAGCGAACGGACAACCAGACGGGTCCGATCGTTACGCCGGTCTTCGATATTGATAATGACTTCACCACGTTCAGCGATACTGAACTGGACATGATCAGAGAGATGTGGTACCGCGTTGCGGAGGACTTCGCACCCTTCAGCGTCAACGTGACGACGGTTGATCCCGGTTCATTTAACAATTTCGAGGCGGTACTGGTGTCCGTCGGCGGGAATGGATCGTGGATTGGCAGCCCGGGTGGTATTGCGTTTCTGAATGCGTTCAACAACGGAGTTGTGAACACTTGTTACGTCTTCAGCGATAACGTTGGGCGCGGTGGTGTGGATCACATGAAGGGCGCCGCCATGGCTGCCTCGCACGAGGTTGGCCATCAGCTGGGCCTGAATCACCACAGCGTCTATGACGCATCCGGCAATAAGACCAGCGAGTATGACCCTGGCACTGCTATTCTGGGGCCGATCATGGGGGCTCCGTATGGCTCTTACCGCGAGACATGGTTCAGGGCAGCAGATACCAGCGGTCCGAACAACATCCAGGATGACTTTCTGGAAATGACCCGAGCGGCCAATCGGACGTTTGTCTTCAGGGCTGACGATGCCGGAGATACAAACGCCACGGCTACTCCTTACGTGGTCACGTCTCCCAACTTCCTGCAGCGTGGAGTCATCGGTCAGAACAATGACGTTGACGTATACACGTTCGAGACTGACGCAGGCCCGATTTCCTTCACGGTCGAAGGTCTTGATCTCAGAAAGATCCTGAACAACAACGCTCTCACCCCAGGAACCAACGCGGACCTGATTCTTGAGCTCCGCGATCGCAACGGCAACGTGATCGCATCCGACAATCCCGCGGGTGGACGGAATCTCAGTGCAACTGTTTCTGCGACGGTTGCGCAGGGCTCATATTTTCTGGCCGTATCCACCACCGGGCAGTATGGCGCCATTGGCCAGTATACAATTTCGGGCACTGTCGTTCCGCTCCCAAGCATTCCGACGATGATTGGCCCGGTGGGAACACTTGCCGATCCGGTCCCGGTGTTTACCTGGGCAACGGCCGCCAACATCAAGTCCTATTCGCTTGAGGTGGAAATCTACAACTCGACCACGAAAACATGGACTCTGAATTACCGCAAGGATGGCCTGACTGTTACAACTTTCACGGCAGATCGCCAGTTCGAGCAGGGTGATTTCCGGGCTCGCGTCCGAGCACTTGGGAACAACAACAAGTTTACCGAGTACAGCAATTACGTGAGCTTCACGATTGACGTCCCTGCACCAGGAATCCCAACACTGCTGAAGCCGATTGGCGAGATCGGCGAGCCGTTCCCGGTGTTCGAGTGGGCTGCGGCTGCCAACGCCAATCTCTACACGCTGTGGGTGGTCAATCGCACAACTGGCCAGCGAGTGATCTACAGAACGGACTACAAGGGTCTGACCTACGTTCACTTCTCTGCACTGGCCAACGGCCCTTATCGAGCATGGCTGCAGGCCTCCAATACTGTCGGAGAGCGGAGTGCCTGGAGTCGTCCGGTCGATTTCGTCGTTGCGGCCCCAAGGCCGGCCGCACCGACACTGCTCGCACCGATTGGCACGACGACGAGTGCCAATCCCCGCTTTATCTGGACCGATGTCAAAGCCGCTCGCTACGAACTGCACGTCAACAATCTGACCACCGGCACGGCTCGATACTTTCTGAAATCCGACATCCCCGGTACCACAACATTTTTTGATCCCACACTGTTCACGCAGGGCAGCTACACAGCATGGATTCGTGCGTTTAATGGCAGCAACGAAGCAGGACCATGGAGTGCCCCACTGAACTTCGTCGTCGATATTCTCCCGCCAGCTCGCACGGTAATGACTGGACCTTTGGGGGTTGACGGCACCAGAGTAGTCAATACGCTCAACCCAACCTATACGTGGAAGGCTGCTGCACGAGCTGAGACGTATGAGCTCTACGTGAATAATGTGACAACCGGCGAATTTCAGGTCATCCGCAAAAATGACATCACCGGACTGAGCTTTACTCCACTTGTCAGCCAGAAGCAGGGAGAGATTCGTGCCTGGGTGCGCGGGATCAACAGTGCCAAAGAAGTGGGCGACTGGAGCCCGGTGTACACCTTCGTCATTGATGAAGCCACACCACTGACGCCCACGATCACTGCACCAGTGGCGAATCCGGCTGGTTCGGTGGAGGATGCCAACCCAACCTTCGCGTGGTCAATTGCCACCGATGCTCCCTTCTACCAGCTTGAAGTTTACGAAGTCAACCCGAACACCGGGAAGCGGACACGTGTGCTGCTGCAGAATGGAATCACTGACAAGTTCTTCACGGTCCCTAACCTCCAGAGGCTCAAGGAGACCACCTACGTCGCTCGGGTTCGTGGCTACAATCTGTCCAACGAATTTGGCAACTGGAGTCCCGATTACAGCTTCCGAATCGATGTTCCCGATGCGGTGACTCCGAGAATTCTGGGCCCCGGCAATACGATCAATGACTCGACTCCGGTACTTACCTGGACCCACAATCGTGCGACCATCCGATATGAAGTGCTTATTCGCGACCTGATCCGCGATGAAGTGATTACTCTTCAGGTGACCAGCTTTGGAGTCAATCCGGGAGGCACCGAGGCGTTCTACACGATTCCCGATGACAAGGCGCTGCGTGCGAGCACCTATCGTTTTTGGGTGCGTGGTTTCAATTCCATGCAGCAGCCTGGCGGTTGGAGCGAACCTCAGTCATTCATCCTCACGCTCTCCGCACTTGAACCGCAGGTTGGTGATCAGCCAGAGCCCGAGCTTGAGGTTCTGGCAGCATTGCTCCCGCAGCGTCCTCAGGTGGCGAAGAGACAGTCCATCATGGATCCTGCCGCAGAGGCCCCTGCCAGTGAAGTTGAAGTAGTCGCAGTGGCCGTCTCTGAACTCCCGGCGAACGTCTCGGGAGGGGCTGTCGAAGCGGCTTTGAGCAGCAGCGATGAAGTGCTGATCGATCAGGCGATCTGGATGCTCATCAACCCCGCTGCTCCTGCGTTCGAGGTTGAAGAGCAGACCTGAGGCTGACTCTGAGCCTGCAGATGTTCGTCAGCCCTTCCGGTCAGGGAGGGCTGACGGGCCTTGTAACTCCGCGAGGCTCAGCAGGCTCCCTATAACAGCCCCACACAGGTGTGCGAGCGGTACAGGGATGAATGGGGCGTTCTGGACAAACAGAGTGTGCCCGGCTGCTGATTCTGCTGTGATTTTCAGAAACTGGGCGGCAACGACCACAGCTGCCACCACGGCAGAGTGCCTGCGACCGTTGCGGGATTCCTCAATCAGCAGTGAACCAGCGGCCAGAGCGAAAAGGGCGGAGTCGAGTCCGCTCAGACCGCGATAACTTTGCAACTGCGGAGCTGAAATCATAACGGCAGCGGGTATCAGTACGCTGGCGGTGGCAAGTACCGCGAGAAATCTTCGCGGCCAGCGTGTCTCACAAAAGGTGCCAGCTGCGAGAAGGACTGCGACGTCCCACGTGAAGTGGTCCCAGGACCAGTGCAACAGGTGGCAGGTGGCGAGCCGCCAGAGATCACTGGCAGCGAGTTCAGTGAAACGCAGTTCTGCAGCGGGCTGAAGATCTGGAAGTGATTGCAGCAGGAGCGCGGCAGTGGCGATCAGGCAGGTGACGGGCGCCATCCGCAGATACTCCGCGAATGTCGTAACGGTTGACTTCAGCAGTCGAGAAAAGCGGCGGTCGGTGCTGTGCCGACGGCCGCTGAGAACGGACAGAGTCATGACGGAAGCGACCCTTCAGGTGTTTTGAGAAGCTGGTTGGCGACGCCGTGCTGCGAATGCTGCGGCAGCGAGTCCGAGAGCTGCCAGTCCGGAGAGCGGATCAATTGCACCACCACCACCACCACCCATGCTGCTGCCAGCGTTGCCATTTCGATTCGACCAGTTTTGCTCGATCACAGGATCGGGCTGGTTCCGGACAGGATTTGAATTGGGTACGGCCGCGTTTATTGGCGTTTGTCCCCAGTTCAGATCGCCAGGCAATGGTTGACCTGCGTTTGCAGGAGTTGTGGCAGCATCGACGGGAGTTCCGGCTGCTTCGTGGGGGAGTCCGGTTGGTCGGGCATTGCCGGCGGGCCCGACTTTCGACAATGCGGCATCCCTCAGGGTCTGCAATTGTTCCGTGAGCTTTGCCCGAGCTGAATCATCTCGCTGCACACGAGTTGCGTTGCGGCGAGCAATGGACCAGCGCTGGTATTCGGCATCGTTTTCGAGGACGAGGAACGACGCGTATTCACTGACGATGGAGTAGCCTTCGCAGAGCGAGATGATATCTGCAGCCAGCTGGGGTGTTTCGCCGCTGCGGCGGATTTCTGCCTGCTTCTGCTGCACCTGTTCATAGGCCCACATCCGTTCGATCTCCGGATTGTCGTCGTTGTTTTCAGGCAGCATCAACTGCACCGACTGGGACTGTGGCTGACCAAGGACAGTGGCGGAAACTTTGACGGTCACAGGGCCGGGCTTTCGGTAACGCCCATACATTCGCAGGGGTGCTCCATGAAACAAATCCGGAAGGACTTGCGGAGTGACGTCATAGGCTTCAGCGCCATCAAGTTCGATTTTCAGATCAGTGGCTGCAGCCCGCATCAGCTTGCGTCGAAAAAGCTGTGCCTGTCGGGAGAAGTCGTCTTCCTGCGATACGAACGCCGCCAGACCGCCTGCGCCTTCGGCAAGTTGCTTCAGCAGGGGTCGGTTCACTTCATTGCCAATACCAACGCAGAAAACACGAATGCCGTCTTCAGCTTCTTCAATCAAGCGTACCAGTTCCGACTGTTCGCTGGCTTCCGTCATGCCATCAGAGAGCAGCACAACGTTGAGAGGTCTGTCGGTATCACGAAACTTATAGGCTGTCTGAAGAGCCGGCCGCAGCACTGTGCCGCCTCTGGCGTGCTGAGAAGCCAGATACTCGCGAGCGGATTCTCTGGCGGCATTATCCGCTGGCTTCAGTTCACCAAAATGCAGATCAGGAACACTGCTGAAGGTAAGTACTTCGAAACGATCTTCAGGCCCCAGTGCGTCAAGAAAGGACTCCACTGTGCTGCGTGACTGAATAAGCTTTCCCTGAGATGCCATGCTGCCGGAGATATCGACCACGAATACGTAGTCCATGGCCGTCGAAGCTTCTTCGAGTTCAGCACCCGCTGTCATGGTCAGAAGGAAATAACCGTCCTCGCCTGACTGGCGCGAAGTGATTACGTCGATACCGGTTCGCGGACGTTCGACATCAAAGCCAAGCACCACATCTCGTGCCAGATTGCCACCCTCTGTCTCAAGACTTGCTCGCACATACCCTGGTGCATGACTGGCAATCACAAATTCATCTTCGTGAGAAGTGCTGAACAACTTCGTGATCGGAATCTCACTCTTTACATCCACTGTCATGGAGAAGCGTCCATGGACTTTTGTGTCAATATCCGGTCGAGTGGTTGTGGCCAGCGGATAGACCCATGTGGCTGTATCGTGGTCGAAGTCCAGTTGCTGATGCCACGTCAGCCAGATCTCCTGTTCCGCACCTGCAGCAATCGGGAAGATACGCAGCTCAAACGTGCGGAAATCAGTCTGTTCCAGCAGTCCGGGATCTCGCTTGACGGCTTTGTAGCTGTTGTAGATTTCCCGGGCTCGTTTCTTCTCGACAACCTCACCAGTCATTTCTTTCCCACCAATCAGCATTTTGAAATTGCTGACGCTCGCACCAGCTGGCACCGGGAATGTGTACAGCGCCTCCACAACTCGCTGTTCCGTGTTGCGAAACACCTGATGCACCTGAGTTACTGCGATGCCGTTGTTGATCACGACGCTCACTTCATGCCGTTCGATCTGCAGCACTCCACCGAGTCCGCCATCGGCAATAAGCAACCCTGACGCGTGCGATTCTCGAGCTGCTCCACCGGTTGCCGCGAGCCCCGCAAGTAACAAGGCAGCACTCCACAAACTACCTGTATCCAAAAACCACCGTTTCATTGCTCTGCTCCGAACTTAAGGATTTGTGACGGGTACACTGTTGGAGCGATTGGCAGCTTTGATGCCATTTCGAAACGGCAAGCGCAAGTGCCTTTCAGAAAGGTGTTTACGATGAGAAACACAGTTGGTGGCAGGAACCGTGTTCGAAGCTGACTGCGATGAAATGCACATTCGATGTGCATTTCATGAATCCACATCAGTTGACCGTGTGAATGACTCACGGAGAACGGGCGGACGTTGCAGGAGTTTTCACCAGTGCATAACGCAGCCACCATCGACATTGATGGTCTGGCCGGTAATTTCGCTGGCTCGGGGGCTGCAGAGGAAGACGATCATAGCAGCAATGTCGGCTGGCTGCTGCCAGCGTCCGAGTGGAATGACTCGGCTGATTTTTTCATCAGCCCAGTCTTCGTATGACTGCTGCAGTTCCGGGGGTTGTTGGCGATTCCATGATTCCCAGACGGCTTTGTTAAGGGGGGTTTGAACCATGCCTGGACAGACGGTGTTGACACGGACGCCGCTGGGAGCGAGATCTTTTGCGAGCACCTGTGCGAAGTTGATGTTGGCTGCTTTGCTGGCGCTGTACGGCGGATCTGTGGGACTGCCCATCTGCCCGGCGACGCTGGCGAGAAACACCATGGCACCACGTCGGCGTGCAACCATGGCTCGCCCGGCAACATCAGCGACATTTGCCATTCCAAGGATATTGACGTTGAGCACTTTCTGCCAGGCGGCTGGGGGCACGTTGGTATAGGGGAACCCGTAGCAGCCCGAACCCACTGCGGCGCAGTGAACAAGAATCTCAGGGGGGCCGACAGAGTCTTCTGTTTGCTGCCATGCCTGCTGGATGCTGTGGAGGCTGGTAATGTCGGCGTGTAAAGCAAGTGTTGCCGGGGATTGGGGGGACGGTTGCGTGAGATCCCAGCAGACGGTTCGTGCACCTTCGTTATGCAGACTTTCGATGACGGCAGCACCGATACCGCTGGCACCACCGGTTACGATCGCAGTGAGACCACGAATACCGAGGTCCATAGAGAGCCTTGGAAGACAGAGGGGCTGCGAGGGAAACAGGCGGGCAGGCTGGCTCGCTATTTGCGGTCTTTTTTAGTGGCAGGAGCGGGTTTCGCGGGTGCTTTTGGATTGGGCGCTGTTTTTTTTGCAGCAGCCTGAGGAGCGGCTTTTGCGGCCGGACTCTTTTTGGTGACGGCCGCGCCGGCCTCGGTGGACTTTGCAGGCTGTTTTGCCTTGGAAGGGGTTTTGACACCGGTTGTTGCTTTGGCGGGGCCAGAAGACTTTGCCGAAGCAGGGGCTTTTGGGGCAGGCTTTGGTGGGGATGGTGGCTGAGGATGCCTGAGCGGAGCAGATTTAGGCTTCGCGGCAGCGGCGATCGGGTTTGCCTTGCCGGGTTTTGGCGGTTTGGCCGGGGCATGTTCGGGCTGAGCTGTGGACACAGGTTCAGCGTCTGGTTTTTTGGCAGGTTTGCGAGCTTTGCCGGTGGTGAGTTCTTCGAAGCGGGAGGAGACATCGGTGAGTTGGAGGTCTGGCGGGAGTTTTTCGGTGAAACGAGCGGAGAAGCTGGGATCGGTGGCGAGTCGTCTCAGTTGCCGGCAGAAGCTGGAAGCGTCGGATTTCCGGATCGGGGTTTTGAGGTGTTCCATGGCATCGACGAGGGACATGGAGGCGGGCAGCAGGCCGAGCCAGTGAGCGGCTTTGAGCATGGAGTTATCGAGAGCGACGGCGTGAGTACCGAGAACTTCCTGGAGAGTAAATTCACGAACAAATGGTGAAAGCTCGGTGATTTTTTTGAGTGTTTTGAGGGTGAGATCCGGGGTTTGTCGTCGGAGTTTTTCGAAGTCGAAGGAGTAGGAGGATTCGAAGACGCTGCGGAGGACAGCGCGGATTCGGAGCCCCTTCCAGTCGGGATTGCTGAGTCCTTTGAGGGTGTGTGCGAGTTCCGCGGTGGAGCTGACGCGGATTTCGTTGAGGTCAAAGTAAGATTCGAGAAGTTTTGCGCAGGCTGCGCTGGCTTCATCCCAGCTATTGTCTTCGAGGCAGACTGCGAGGAGCATGGATTCCAGCACTTGTAGCGGGATATCCTGCTGGGACTTGCCGTAGAATTTGTCGAGTGCCGCGAGGAGTTCTCTGCAGGTTGCTGCGAGGTCGGCGGGTTTGGAGGACTTGGTGGTTGCCATGGAACAATTCCTGTTAGCCTGCAGCTCAGGTCCGCTGTATTCAGGATTCGGTATCGGGTTCTGCCGGAATGGAGGTGTCTGAGGTGTTCAGGGTTTCGTCGTGGAGCACCTGTTTCAGCAGACTTGCGGTTTCGAAGGATTTGCGGACGCCATCATCGAGTGAGAATCGGATTTCGGGTGTATAGCGACTTTTGATGTATTCTCCGACGCGTGACTGCAGAAATCCGCGAGCGGAGTTGAGTCCATGCATGGTGAGTGCTGCCGTTTTTTCGTCACCCATGACAGAGATACGAACGGTGGCATACCGAAGATCGGGACTGACATCGGCGCCGAGCACGGTGACATTACGAATACGGGGATCTCGGAGTTCCGTGAGGATCGCGGTGCTGACGACTTCCCTGATCATCGATGCCACCCGGGCTGTTCGTCGAGTCGACATAGTAAGGGTTTTCCGGAGAGAGTATCAGTTGCGGACCTGAGAGATGCTGATCGGGCGGTATGGAAGCGGGGTGATGAGCCCCGCGACCGTGTTGATCCGTGTGTCAGCTGAGGGTACGCTTGATTTCGTCGATGCGGTAGGCTTCGAGCAGGTCTCCTTCTTTAACATCATTGAAACCTTCCAGACGAATACCGCATTCCATTCCGTCGCGGACTTCCTTTGCGTCGTCTTTTTCGCGTTTGAGGGAACCGATGCGATAGTCGTTGAGGACTTTTTGGTCGCGGATGAGATGAACACGGCTATCGCGTGAGATGGTGCCGTTGAGTACTCGGCAGCCGGCGATGGTGCCGAAGCGGCTGATATTGAATGTTCTGAGGACGATGGCGCGTCCGGTGGAAACTTCCACACGCTCGGGGCGAAGGAGTCCCTGAAGGGCGAGCCGGATGTGATCGGTGACTTCGTAGATGATATTGTATCGCCGGATTTCGACGCCTTCTCGTTCTGCGAGTGCCTGGGCTCGATCTTCGGCGACCACATGGAAGGCGATAATGATCGCTCCAGCGGCACTTGCGAGGTACACGTCGCTTTCGTTCACACCTCCGATGCCAAAGTGGATCACTTCCACGCGAACTTCGGGATGTTCGAATTTACCGATTTCGCTGCGGAGGGCTTCGATGGAGCCTGGGGAGTCGGCTTTGAGGATGAGCGGAAGATTTTGAATGCCTTCGCCATCTCGGGGTTGATTGAGGATGTCTTCGAGGGTTCGTGGAGAAACGCGGTTGGAGAGTGACTCGCGGCGTCCCTCCTGAAGTCGGGATTCGGCCGTCTCGCGGGCTTCTTCGATGTCCTTCATCACGAAGAAATGGTCGCCGGCACCGGGTACTTCGGAGAGTCCGGAGATTTTGACTGGGGTGGAGGGACCGGCCTCTTCGACAAGTTCGTCGCGGTCGTTGTACATTGCGCGAATACGACCATAGGTGGAACCGCACAGGACGACGTCGCCAATGCGAAGAGTTCCCTTCTGGACGATGAACCATGCGAGTGCACCGCGGCCTTCGTCTCGGAAGGATTCGAGGCAGACGCCGAGAGCTTCGCGCTGAGGATTTGCGCGGATTTCGTGGAGTTCTGCGGTGAGGATGAGAGTTTCGAGCAGTTTATCGATACCGCGTCCGGTGGCACCTGAAGTGCGGACAACTTCGTATTCGCCCCCCCATTCGGCAGGGAGCAGTTCGTGTTGTGCGAGTTGCTGGAGGATTCGGTCTTCGTTGATGCCGGGGAGGTCGACCTTGTTGAGTGCGACAACCACGGGAACGCCGGCGTTTCTTGCGTGGCTGATACATTCGACGGTTTGCGGCATCACGCCGTCGTCGGCAGCGACCACGAGAACAACTATATCGGTGACGTTGGCACCGCGGGATCTCATTTCACCAAACGCAGCATGACCGGGAGTATCAACGAAGGTGAGTTTGTGACCTTCGTAATTGACCTGGTAGGCTGCGATATGCTGAGTGATTCCACCAAACTCGCCACCAGCAACGTTTGCGTTGCGGATCTTATCGACCATGGTTGTTTTGCCGTGGTCGACATGGCCGAGGATGGTGATGATGGGAGGCCGGCTCTGCATGAGTTCCGGCGGATCCTCGTGATCGAGCGAGGCGAGAAGTTCGGCTTCGATGTCTCGGCTGCGTTTGAAGGACAGGTCAACACCGAGTTCCATAGCGACTTCCATGGCTTCTTCTTCGCCAAGTTCGTCGTTGATGGTGACCATGCGTCCTTGTCGGAGGAGGAGACCCAGAATGGATTTGGCGGGTCGACCGATGGCCTCGGAGAGATTGCGGACGGTAACTGGAAAAGAGATCTGGGCGGTTGTCTTCAGTTCGGCGACGCCGCTGCGTTTTTTGCGTTTTTGTTTCTTCGCCTGCCGTTCTGCTTCGCGTGATTCGCGGAGTTCTTTCAGCAGGGAGCCGCGGTTGGGGGACGGACGGCCTTTGGCAGCGGGTGCGGCTGGGGCACCGGGAGTTCCTGGAGTTTCAACAGCTTCGTGTTCTTCGCGGGCGCGTCGGAGTGCCTGAAGTTGGTCAGCGAGCGGACTGCGGCGATCAACGAGGTCCGACAGGGACATGTCGGGCTTCTGAACCTTTTCCTCTTTCGGCTTTGGTTTACGGACGACGGGGGCAACGTATTCAGGGGGAGCAGCAACAAGCGGCCTGGGGGCTGCTTTGTCGCGATTCACGCGAATTGGACCGCTGGGACGCTGCGCAGGGCTGGAGACCTGCTCGCGGTCCTTCACGGAACCGATAGGCCGCATTTCTCGAACCTGCTGTATTTTCGGCCGCTGTCGGAGATCGATGGGCGGAGGTGCCTGGGGAGTGGCTGGGGAGGGAGGTCTGGGGGGCGTGGTGGGGGTTGCCGGGGCGACTGCGGACACGGCCGGCGGTGTCGCGGCGGCAGCAGTAACAGCCGGGGTTGCTGGAATTGAAGTGGCGGGGGGCGCCGCGGGTGAGGCTGCCACGACTGTTGTTGGAACGGGTATGGGAATTGTGGGGACTGGTGCTGCGGCAGGTCCTGCGGGCCCTGAGACTTCAGGGAGCGGTTCCGGAGCGGCCTCGACTCTGGCGGGGAGTGGCTCCGGCTCTGGGGGAGGCACCGGGACTGCAGCCTGTTCTTCGACGAAAGGCGCAGGGGAAGTCTGATAGGTGGGTGCGGTTTCGGCAACTGCTTCGCCCACCTCCTGAACAACGTGGGGCTCTGGAGTACTGGACGCTGGGCTCTCTGGAATCATTTCCGGAGGCGGTCCCGCACCCTCCTGATCACCGCTTTCTGCGGATCCCCTCAGCATGCTGCGAGGAGGTGTTCCGATCACGGGGACACGACGGCCGACGGTGGGCTGATCGCGGAGCGGGGAAATGTCTGCGGCGGGCTGATCCGCGGCGGGAGCGGAGCCCTTTTTGCGAATGTAGGCAACGACCTGGTCGCGCTCTTCTTCGCTGATGGTTGCGAGCGCGTTACGCAGCCGGACGCCGGCTTCTTCGCAGAGGTCAATCAGGACTTTGCTGTCGAGCCCGAGATCTCGGGCCAGGGCAAAAATTCGAATCTTCAAAACACAAAACCCTTAGGCTGCCTGTCGTTGAGGACGAAGGCAGCGCGAACCAGCACCACTGAATTCTGACACCGAAAGTTTTTGCAGAATGGACGGGACGACACAGGGCAATCCGGATGCATTCTATTCCGCTATGAGAAACGACCAGAGCGGACGATGGTTATACGATGATGAACGGGAGGGACTACAAAGAGTTGAAGGCTGTATCTCCGAAGCGATGTCTGAACTGCTTTAACTGGGGAGGGATGCGACGGGTGGCTCTGAGGACTCCTGAGGAAGGTTAATCTCAGCAGGCGGTGCGGGTGCGGGGGCAACTGGGGTTTGTTCGGCCTGAGGCGTGGCGGGGCTGGGAGCTGCTGGAGCGGCAGCACGGCGCTGTTCGGCGGCGAGTTTTTCGCGCTCTTCGACGCGGCGGCTTTCCTCGTCCGCATACTCAACGATGCGATTGCATTCTTCTTCTGTGAGACCGCTGATTTCGACGAGCTGATCTGGTTCGATGACGGAGAGATCATCGAATGTGAAGAAGCCCTGAGAAACCAGGTTTTCTGCGAGTTCCGGGGTGACTTCGGGGACGACGCAGAACGCTTCGATGGACTTATCGAGCTGCTGGTCGAGTTGTGACTGGGTCATGACGTTGATGTCCCAGCCGACGAGTTTGGAAGCCAGCCTGACGTTTTGTCCGAATTTTCCGATGGCCAGTGAAAGCTGATCTTCTCGAACGAGGACGATGACTTTTCCCAGCATTGGGCAGAGGATGACGTCTTCAACGTCGGCCGGTTGCAGGGCGTTGGGAACGAGCACAGAGAGGGAGTCATTCCAGCGAACGATGTCGATGCGTTCTCCGGCGAGTTCATCAACGATGGTGCGAATGCGTGCCCCACGAACACCGACGCAGGCGCCAACGCAGTCGATGGATGAGTCGGCGCAGGAGACTGCGACTTTGGAGCGATTGCCTGCTTCGCGGGCGATTGAGCGGACTTCGATGAGGCGTTCGCTGACTTCCGGAATTTCGATTTCGAAGAGGCGTCGAACGAAATCCGGATGGGTACGACTGAGGATTACGCGAACACGTGAGCCCGCTTTTCGAACATCGAGCACGATTGCGCGAACGCGGTCTCCGGGGCGGAAATTCTCTTTACGGATTTGTTCACTGCGCGGAAGGATGGCTTCGAGGTTATCGAGTTTTACGATCACGGTGCCACGATCGACGCGAGTTACTATGCCGCGGACGTGCTGGCTGCGCTGTTCGAGGAATTCTTCGTAGAGCGAGTCGCGTTCGGCTTCTCGCATCTTTTGGATCATGACCTGTTTAGCGGTCTGTGCAGAGATCCGACCAAGAAGGTCGCCGAGGAGTTCCGCTTCGAGTGCGCGGCCGTCGCACATCAGAGCGGGTTCGCCGGTTTGGCGGTTAATTCGAACCTCCAGTTTTTCTTCTTCAGAAAAGTGTTTGCGTGCTGCGGACAGGATCGCCTGCTCGATTCCCTCGAAGACCACATCCATCGAGATGGCCTTGTCGCGGTGGATCGCGTCTACAATTCTGAGGATTTCGTTGCCGTTCATGGGACTGGAGTCTGCTGTCCTGTTTTTTGGTAAAAAAAAAGCGGGAGCGAAGTCCCACTTTTTGCAGCCGACAGAGTGGACCTGTCGGAACCTTGCACCGCAGAAGTCGGGTGGTTGGAAGTTATTTTCCGACACCAGACGACTGTGGAGAAATGGAGAAAGACCTACATCTTATCCATTTCAGATTCCTTTGAGGCGAATCGAGATTTACCGAAAGGGAATTCGAGTTTCGACCAAAACCGCAATTGGTTATGAGTCAAAAGTAGTGAGTTGGGGGAGCATTGTCAAGTAACGGCGTGCAGGTCCCTGCGGAACGCAACGGGTTCTGCGGAAAATCTGCGGCAATTCAGCCATCATTGGAGCCTGTGGATGAGGAACCGGATCCGGCGATGCACTCTCTGACGACTTGCCGGGATGCTTTCCAGGCGTGCCGGATGGTAAACAGGCGGCTTTCGATTTGCTCCGCAGTGAAGTACCTCCCATGGTCGCTGGGGGGGAGTCCTGCGAGTGCGAGAGTGAGCGGCATGAGGTCGAGGAATTCGCGATATCGTCGCTGCACGTCGGTTTGTTCTGCCATGGCTGCCTTTTCGCAAATACGTTAAGCCTGTTCAACCCGGTGCGCCGGGACGGCGCCCCATGTACTGTTTGATAATAGCATCTGCCGCTCCTGTTGGTTTTGCTGTGTCCTTTGGAGCAGCACCCGTACTGCCTTTTGGGGCCTCTGTTTCCTTAGCTCCCGTCGTGGAGGGGTCCGGAAGCGACACTTCGATGGTTGCCGCCGCCTGTGCGGGATTGGGGGCGACAGGAGCAGGAATGCCCTGAGGTTGCATCGGATAGCCCATCGGGGGCATCATTTGTGGGTACATTTGCCCGTAACCGGGCATCATCGGCTGCTGGTAGGGGTAGCCGGGATACATTGCTCCGGGGTAGCCCATCGGCGGCATCATTGGAGGATAGGGAAACTGAGGCTGCATGGCAGCAGCGAGTGAAGCGAGGTCAGGCTGCGGCGGTGCGGCAGCAGCAGCGGGGGTTGGGACAGCGGTTGCGCCGACGGCTGGTGGGGTGGTCGCGGAGACTGCGGCGATATCTGTGAGCGGCAAAGTGACCGTTTGAGACCCGGCGACGGGCGCCGGTGCGGCCCCTGGCACATCGAGAACGGTTGGTGAAGAAGTCTGGGTGTCGGAATGCAGCGTTGTGCCTGTTGGCAGAGCCTTGCTGTCGGCTTCCGGGACTGCGACGCCGGGCCGCACAACGAGTTCGAAGTCAAGATTGCCTATAAGGATTCGATCTCCACTGGCCAGGACTGTCTCTTTGCGAATTCGCTCGCCGTTGACGAGGGTACCGTTGGTGCTGCCGAGATCGCGAATGCGTATGGAGAAGTCATCGACGCTGAAGACGCAGTGATGCCGGCTGACCATTTCGCTGTTGGGGCGTAACTGGCAGTCCTGTTCGCGTCCGATCAGGAATTTGCGGCGGTTGAGGGGGATGACCTGACCGGAATGTTTGCCGCCGACGACTTTGAGTTCTGCCGAAACCATGGAGCCTACTCCGACTGAACAACACGCGGAAACAGTTGCCAGGGCAATGAACCGTCGCTGCCACTGAAGTTTCACGTTACGTGTTTCCTGGAATGTATCAAATCCTTCGCCCTGAACCACCATTAAAACCATCGGGAAATGTACAAAAAATCAGAAAACCGGGGTGAACGCACGGATTGACGTCACGAGTGTTTGCTGGGAAGATCGGCGCCTGGCACCGGTACAAATCCCCGTGTCAAACCTCAAATCTCCAATTTTTCCCGGGACATCTTCAGGATATTCCGTTAGCATCACGCGTACGGATCGATTCTGTTCCCAGTCTCCGGGGCGTCTGCCTCCATGGTGCCACCCTGCCCGCCAACCTCCGCCCACCTCGCCACCCACTCCCTGCCGCGACGTTCGCTGATCGCCACCTCAGCGCTCGGCATCGGGGCGCTGGGGCTTACCAGCCTGCTGGCTGACGAAGGTCATCTGCGGACGACTTCTGCTCCATCGGCAGGTTTGCCCGGGCAGACGGGTCTGTCGTCCCGCGCCCCCCACTTTCCTGGCCGCGCGAAACGCGTGATTCACTTCTTTCTGAATGGTGGCCCCTCACACGTCGATACTTTCGATCCAAAGCCGGAACTTGCGCGTTTCCACAGCCGCAGCATTTCTGACAACCTGCTTACAGAACGTCGCACAGGCGCAGGTTTTCCTTCACCCTTTCGATTTCGCCGCTACGGTCAGTCCGGGATTGCCGTCAGCGACTTATTCCAGCGGACAGCAGCCCATATCGATGAGATCGCCGTTATCCGCTCCATGTATGCTCAGGTGCCCAACCACGAGCCTTCGCTGATGCTCATGAACTGCGGCGATTCGGTGCAGCCTCGTCCCAGCGTGGGTGCCTGGGTTCTTTACGGGCTGGGAAGCGAGAATCAGAACCTTCCCGGTTTTGTGGCAATGTGTCCCAGCGGACTTCCAATCAAGGACACTGAAAACTGGCAGTCCGCCTTTCTGCCGGGCGTCTATCAGGGTACGTACGTCGATTCCCGTCATGAACAGGTTGGTCGGCTGATCGAAAACATCGATCACCCGCAACTTTCCACACCTGCTCAGCGGCGCCAGCTGAACCTGCTCAATCAAATCAACGCGCTCCACCGCAGCACCCGCATTGATCCTCGTCTTGACGCTCGAATGCAGTCATTTGAACTGGCATTTCGAATGCAGCGGGACGCGGCAGAGGCTTTTGACATCAGCAAGGAACCGCGTCATATCCAGGAGCTCTACGGGACCGGAGTTCATGCAAGGCAAACTCTGATTGCCCGACGATTGCTGGAGCGGGGGGTGCGTTTCGTCCAGTTGTGGCATGGTGCCGGTCAACCGTGGGACAATCATTCCAATATCGAATCTTCCCATCGCAGTCTCGCGGCCCAGATTGACCAGCCCATCGCCGCTCTGATTACAGACCTGAAGCAGCGAGGGCTCTTCGAGGACACACTGATTCTCTGGGGTGGCGAGTTTGGTCGCACTCCCACAGTCGAGCTCAGTGCTGATGGCAAGCCTCAGTCCGGACGCGACCATAATCACTGGGGCTTCACAGTCTGGCTCGCCGGTGGTGGCATTCGTGGCGGCACAATCCATGGTGCCACAGATGAGCTGGGTTTCCGCGCGGCAATCGATCCCGTAAGCGTTCATGATCTGCACGCGACCATGCTGCACTGTCTTGGATTCGATCATCAAAAACTCACATTCCGCTATGCCGGTCGCGACTTCCGTCTGACGGACGTACACGGCCATGTACTGCATTCCATTCTCACCTGACAACTCCCCGCCTTCCACTTCCTTCCCAGGGTGTTTCATGTTCGAGGTAACCGCCACCCGTACTGCTCCTGCACTGCTCTTACACTTCATCACCTTTTGCTGCAGCTTATGTCAGCTCTCCATGGCAGTTGCTGGCCCGCCGATTACTGTCGAGATGCTGCAGCGGACGGACGCAGTCAGTTTCGAACAGGAAATTCTTCCAGTCCTCCGCAAGAACTGTCTTGCCTGCCACTCCGCTGCTGAACGGCAGGGTGGCCTGATCCTCGAAACACCCGCTTCAATACTCCGGGGCGGTGATTCCGGCCCGGCTGCTGTTCCCGGCAAGGGACTCGATAGCCTGATGCTCAAGCTGGCCGCCCACCAGCAGGAACCCGTGATGCCTCCGGAAGGCAACGACGTGGCGGCCATCAATCTGACCGGAGCACAACTCGGCCTGCTGCGACTCTGGATCGACCAGGGCGCCCGTGGCACCGGTGGCATTGACAGCCTGTCACCGCGGAGTATGCAGGTGGTTTCCCAAAGGCTCCAGGCCGTTCAGGCGGTTGCCGTTACGCCGGACGGTCAGTACGTCGCCTTTGGCCGCGGAAGCCGAATCCATCTGCATCACGTTCCCACAGGTCAGCTGGTAACCACCCTTGGTGATCCCGCTGCCGGAGCCGTTCCGGATGCCGCCTCCGCACTTGCTCACCGGGATCTCGTACAGTCGCTTGCCTTCAATACCGATGGCGATCTGCTGGCCTCCGGAGGGTTTCGTGAAATCAAAATCTGGCGGCGTCCGAAGGATGTGCGCAGCACGAACATTCCGCTCCCTGCTGCTCCCGCCGCGATTGCCGTCAGCCCGGATCGCAAGTGGCTGGCGGTCGGCTCCGCAGATCACTCCATTCGCCTCTTCCAGCTGCCCACTGGTGCTGCAGGGCCCGTTCTGCAGGGGCACACCGGGCCCGTGACAGGACTCCGCTTTACCACTGGACTCTCAAAACTTCTGAGCGTTTCCGGGGATCAGTGCGTGCGTATCTGGAATCTGCCCGACGGCAGTCCCATGGGTCGCATCGAAACGCCAGCACCACTGACGGCTCTTGAAGTTTTCGAACCGTTGGCTCCGGCGACTCCGGCCACTCCAGCTGCTTCCAACCCTGCGGTACTGCCCACCCCGACAGCCCCTTCAGTGCTCGTGACGGCCGGCGGTGACAACCTGCTGCGACTTTGGCAACTCCCGGCATCTCTGCCAGTTCCCGCGGCTGAACTTGCAGCGGGGATCAGGACAGTTGCATTCACCCCTGATCGTCGCTTCGCTGTGGTGGCAGACGGATCCGGTAACGTGACGGCTCTGGAACTGACCGCGACGGAGGGTGTTCTGAAACCGCGCGTGCTCATCTCCTGGAAAACGGCCTCACCCCCGACCGCTTTGACCATCGGCCCCATCCCCGGTGCTCCGGCTGCCAAACCCGAAAACCCTGCCGCGAATTTGCAGGTGCTCGCCGGATTTGAAAGTGGTCTGCTGCAACTGCGGCAGCTCTCTGCGATTGACACTGTGCGGGAATGGACGGCGGGGCCTTCCGCAATCACCGCCGCCGGCCAAAGCATCGATGGTCGGCTGACCGCTTCGGCTGCGCAGGACGGTTCGGTCGTCATCTGGAACATGGCTCCGCCGGCTTCAGCCCCACCAGCATTCGAAGCTGTTGCAGAGGAAAACCTTCGCACTGCATTGCTCAGTCCTTCCCGCAGGCTGATGGCCAGCGTTGCTCAACAAAGCGGTCAGCAGGTACTGGTGATTCGCAGCACGGAAACCGGCAGGATTACAGCTCGATTGTCGGGACATACAGGCCCGATCACGGCGTTTGCATTTTCAGCAGATGACGGTCGATTGATATCAGCGGCCGGGGACGCGACTTTGCGTTTCTGGGATTTGCGTAATCCCGGTCAGCCGGAGATTCGTAAGTTCGAAGCGATCCCCGGGGCTGTCACCGCAGTCGGCTGCACCAATGACGGTACCCAGGTGGCAGCGGCCTTTGCGGACAACGTGCTGCGAACATATTCGGCAGCCGATGGGATGCTGGTGAAGGAATTCAAGGGGCACACCGCTGCGGTGCTGGATGTGAGTTTCCGTGGTGGTCAACTGTGCAGCATCGCTCGTGACAGTACTGTGCGTTTCTGGAATCCGGCCGATGGTGCTCAGGTGCGTGTCTTTAATCTTCCCGCACAGCCCTCAGCGGTGGCCTTCACACCGGACGGTCAGAAACTGCTGGCTGCGTCCGAAAATCGCTGCTCACTGCATCAGCTCGACAATGGCAACGCGCTGCTGAACCAGGATGGTATTCCAGGCACCGCCACAGCGGCGTCAATATCTTCTGATTCCCGACTGTTTTCTCTGTTGCTGCCGGGCGGAAAGTTTCAGGTCCGCGAACTGGCAACAGGAAAGCTGCAGGAAGCCGCTGCTGACCCACAGACACTGCTGGCTGCATTCGCAATACCAACAGGCGGATTGCTCTTCGGCCGAAACGCAGCTGCGCCGGAATTCCGCAGCCTGCTTTACTCTGCTGCTCCCGCCGGCAATCCCGCTTCACCCGTCCGCGGACTGCACTTCCATCCCAATAATCAACTGCTGGTGTATGTTCACGCGGATGGAACATTGCGTGGCATAAACCCGGCTGGTGCTGCAGTGGCCTTCAACACCAGTCATGGTGCAGCGGTCAATCAGCTGGCAATGTCGAGCGATGGTCAGTTGTTTGTAACGGCGGGCGAGAATGCTGTACTTCGAGTCTGGAATACGGGTGGTCAGCCAGCGGGGCCACGCGAGCTGCCTGGATTCCCTGGACCTGTTCGCAGCACTGCATTTTCCGCTGACGGTAAACTGCTGATGGCCGCTGCTGCGGGACCCGCTCCGGTTGTGAAGCTCTATGATGTGGCCACAGGAACGCTGCAGCAGCAGACGACTGCGGTCGGCGATGTCCCGACAGCGGCCGTGTTTGCGGCGACGATGCCGCCGTTGCCGCAGGCAAATCCAGCGTCCCCCGTCGGCGCGCGTGCTCGTCCACCCGAGATCCTGCTGATAAATTCTGCCACGGCTATGCTCTGGCAGCCTGACTATCTGGGTACCCTTGCCGGACACACTGGCATCGTTCAGGCTCTGGCTCAGCTCCCAGGAGCCGCTCCGCAACTGATCAGCGGCGGTGTTGATAACACCGTGCGAATCTGGAACGTGGCCAGCGGCCAGAGTATTCGGCAGGTGAATCACGGAGCGAATGTGCAGTCGGTTGCTGCTGCGCCGGATGGTCAGCGATTCGCCACGGCCAGCGACAATCGCACCACGCGAATCTGGAATGTCAACGGGAATCAGATTGCTGAACTTCGCGGCGACATCCGTCGCACCATTGCGCTGAGTCGAGCGCGCCAGGCTGAGACGGCAGCCAACGCCCGAGTGACGGTTGCAAAGCAGCAGCTGGAGGTTGCCGAAAAAGATTTGCCAGTTCGTACTGAAGCCGAAAAAAAGGCTTCCGAAGCACTCACCGCTGCTGCCACCGATATGCAAACCAAACAGACTGCCGTGGATACAACTCTCGCAGCAAAAACTCAGTCCGAAAAAACTGCTATCGAAGCCTCTGCAGCATCGCGAGTGGCATTGTCGGAAAAACAGACAGCGGAACTCGCTGCGAAGGAAGCCGCGTCCGCCGTACAGGCGCTGCAGGCTCGGGTCACGCGGCTGCAGCAGGTCGCAGCAGCCGATCCCACCAGCGAAACACTTAAACAGAAAGTTACGGCAGCACAGTCAGAAATGGAAATGACAACTCGCAGATCCACAGAGCTGACCGCCGCCGTTCAGGCTCCCGCAGCAAAGGCCACAGAGATGGCCGCAAAAGCCAATGAAGCCGCACAGAAGCTGGAGTCAGTTCAAAAACCCTACAACGATGCAGTCGCTGCACTCAAAATCGCCGTCGCAGCCCATAAACTCGCCACACAACAGCAACTGCTGGCTGCCGCTGAACTGAAAACCGCTCAGGAACTCGTGCCCGCTCGCAAAGATGCTCTTACCCGCACCGAAGCCTTCCTCGCTGAAGCCAAAGCAGCTGTTCAGTCCGCAGACGAACAACTCAAACAGGCCGACCAGCCTCTGCGGACTGTCTCTTTCTCACCCGACGGCACAACACTGCTCACTGCAGGAGACTTCTCCAGTCTGCACACGTGGGATGCCGCGGTCGGCACAGCCATCGATGCGCTCGCAGGCCACAAAGCACCCGTCCGCGCCGCCATGTATCTGGATGATCGACTGATCGTGTCCATCAGTGATGACAATTCCATCGCCATCTGGGACTCAAAACCCAATTGGGAACTGGCCCGCACTATTGGTGCTGCAGATCAGCCGGACCTGATTGCTCACCGTGTGACGTCCGTGGAATTCTCCGCCGACTCCACTCGACTGCTGGCCGCCGGTGGCATTCCGTCCCGACGCGGTGAACTGCAGATCTTCTCACTCGCCGATGGCGCTCGACAGCTGCATCTGCCCCAGGCACACGACGATGTGATCTACTCCGCCCGCTTCTCGCCGGACGGTCGCCGCATTGCATCAGCGTCTGCTGACAAGTACATCCGCACCTTCGATGCCACCAGCGGAGAAATGCTGCGCCGCTTCGAGGGCCACACCAGCTACGTGCTGGGTGTCACGTGGAAACGCGACGGACAAACCCTCGTCTCTGCCAGCGCCGACAATTCCGTCAAAGTCTGGACTGCCGAAACAGCTGACCAGCAACGCACGATCAACAACTTCCAGCGGCCGGTCACAGCGACCGTATATATAGGTGAAACGGATCAAATCAGGTGTGTTGCAGGCGACAAGGCCGTGAGGATGTACAATGCCGCAAATGGAGGGCAGATCCGCAACTTCGCAGGGGCGGATTCCTGGCAGCACGCCGTCGCGGTGACTCCGGACAGCACCGTCGTCGCTGCTGGTGGTGCGTCCGGCGTTGTGCGGCTGTGGAACGGCAACAACGGGCAAATGCTCAGGGAACTGAAGTAACGGGCAGACTGACTGTCGTTTCGGGTGAAAACACGGTTGATAGTACAAGAGAGAAAAGCGAATTGCCGTCCATGCTGCCAACCCGCTCAATTCCCTGAGGAATCGCCTCGTTGAAGAAATTCGGTGTTGGCATCCCCGCCGTCGTCAGGCTACGCTGCCACACATATCGGAATTCTCTTTCTCTGCTGCTGAAAACCTCTATGTCCCCCGAAATGACCCCTCGTCGGCTCGTTCTGTTTCTTTCACTGGGCCTTTGCCTGTGTCTGATTGGCGGCTGTTCCGGCAATTCGGCACCCACGACTGAAGACGCTTCTGAAAAGGCAGGCCCTGCCGCGGCGCCTCCCCCGGCTCTGGTGCGTACGGCCGTGATTCGACAGGAGCCAGTGGCACCTGTCTTCCGGGCAGTGGGCAACATCCGTCCGCGGCATTTCAGCAAAGTGGCTTCCGGAGCCGACGGAGTGGTTGCGGAATACCCGGTGGAAGCGGGCGATTTCGTCAAGGCGGGGACACTGCTGTCAAAGCTCCGCATGGAATCCACGGATCTGGAACTTGCAGAACAGGAATCGCTGGTGCGAGTGCGTGAAGCAGAACTGGCCGAACTGCAAACCCCGCGACGGGAAGACGTGGAAGAGGCGCAGGCCCGGGTTGAATCGCTCGAAGTCACCGCCGCAAATGCTCAGCGACGCCTTGAAGAACTGCGGGCGCTCAGCCGCCGCAGTGCCGCCAATCCCTCCGAAGTCAAGGACGGCGAAGACGCCTATGACGCAGCCAGACAAAATCTTGTCGCGGCGAGAGCTGTCTGTCAGAAAGTAGTGTCGGGAGCGCGTGAAGAAGTCCGCCAGCAGTCTGCTGCTCGTCTTGAAGCACAGCGGAAGCATGTGGAATTCCTCAAAGCCGAACGAGAGAAGCGATTCACGCGGGCTCCGTTCGACGGGTTCATCGTGGAAGAGCACACCTATGTTGGCCAGTGGCTGTCCAAAGGGGCTCCGGTGCTGACACTGGCGCGTCTTGACGAAGTCGAAGTTGAGGTGCTCATCGACCAGCAATACATCGACCAGATTCTCCCAGGTCGCGACGTCACACTCAGTATTCAGGGGAGCGGCTCCGGCGACGGTTCCGGACGGAGAGAGTGGAAGGGCGTGGTCGCAACAGTTGTTCCCCGCAGTAACTGGGAACAGGGCTCGCGCAGTTTCCCGGTGATCGTCCGCATTCAGAACGAACTGAACACGGAAACGTCGCCTCCATTGCCCGCTCTTCGAGAGGGCATGATGGCTGAAGCCATTTTTTCCGGGCAGCCCGTTGATGGTTTGCTGGTGCCCAAGGACTCCATCGTCCGCACATCCCGCGGTGCCTTTTTGTTTGCGGTGAATCCTCCGACGGAAGGTCAGCCTCTGAGTGTGCGACAGGTGATGATCGAGCCAGGGCTGGGATCCGGTACCTGGATTCAGGTCATCGGCGAATCACTTGCAGCCGGCCAGCAGGTGGTGACGGAGGGAGCCGAACGTCTGCGAGCGTTTCAGGCGATCACGATCATGGATGAATCGGCAGCAGCAGCCGGACAGTCGGCAGGGCAGAAGCCTGTCGGAAAGGCTGATGCGGGTGGTTGACCGGCGTGGGCAGCCGTTGACAATCGGCAAGTCCATCTGAATCGATATTCCCCCAACTCTTCCCAGGCACGACTCGCCCCATGGATCTCAGTCGCTTCTCAATCGAGAATCCCGTCAAGCTCACTGTCGGAGTGATTCTCGCGATGCTGTTCGGCGGAATCGCGTATTTCGCCACGCCGGTGCAGCTGACCCCGGACGTCACGGAGCCGGAGATTACGATCAGCACATTCTGGCCCGGCGCAAGTGCGCAGGAAGTGGAAAAGGAAATTGTCGATGAACAGGAAGAGCAGCTGAAAAGTATCGAGGGCCTTGAAGAGTTCAAGAGTGAAAGCTCTGATTCCATGGGCATGATCCTGCTCAAGTTCACAGTTGGAACCAACCTCGCCGACGCCCGTGCCCGTGTTGCCGAGAAGCTTAACCAGGTCCCTGATTACCCGGATGACGCCCGCGAGCCAGTCATTTCGACTGTGAATGCGAACACTAACGCGATCGCATGGTTCATTCTGAAACCAATTCCGCCCACGCGCGAAGACCTCGGCAACCTGATCGCTCAACATCCCGAGCTGCGGGAGCCTCTTGAAAAACTCATGGCGGAATCAGGTCCGATCAGCCTGCCGAAGATCAACCTGCTCGCTGAGGACTATCCCGTGCTGCGGTCCTTTACGAATGGCCGCAACAACCCGGCACTGATGCGGAAGTTTGCAGAGGATTTTATAGAGGCCGAATTTGAGCGGATTGATGGAATTGCAAATGCGAATGTATTTGGGGGACAGGAGCAGGAATTCAGAGTTGAGATCAATCCGACGCGGCTGGCGGCGCTGGGAATCACGATTGACGAACTGAGAGCCGCACTCGTCGCTCAGAACCAGAATACATCCGCAGGCGATATCCCGGAAGGCAAGCAGAGAAATGTGGTCCGGACTCTCGGCCAGTTTTCCAGCCCCGAGGAGGTTGCCGAGACAATCATTGCGGTTCGGGATAACGCGCCAGTTCGCGTGAGCGATGTGGCAACCGTTGGGGTGGCCTACAAAAAGCCCGACGGCGTCGTGAGGCAGATGGGACTCAACGCTCTGGCCGTCAATGCTCAACAGGCCCCCAACACGAATGTCAAGGAGATCATGGGCCCGCCTCGAGCAGAGCTTGATTTGAACCGTGATGGAGAAATCACACCTCTGGAACTGGCTCAATGCACTCGACTTCACGGACGTAACCTGCGAATTGCCTGTGAAGAACTGAATCAGGGCATCCTGCAGACCAAAGGCCTGTACATGGAACAGGTCTACGATCAGACGATCTATCTTGATTCCGCCACAGCCCTCGTGGAAAGCAATGTTTACTCCGGCGGTGCCCTTGCCATCGTGATTCTGCTGCTGTTTCTGAAGAGCGTGCGAACGGTTGTGATCATCGGACTTTCGATTCCGATCAGCGTCGTGGCGACGTTCATTTTCATGAAGCTGTTCGGCCGCAGCATCAATGTAATCAGTCTCGCCGGGATGGCATTTGCAGTCGGTATGGTCGCCGACAATGCGATCACAGTTCTGGAGAATATCTATCGGCACTTTCAGATGGGAAAACCGGCCCGCCAGGCAGCCATCGAAGGAACTCAGGAAGTCTGGGGCGCTGTGCTGGCTGCGACGTTAACCATGATCGTGGTTTTCGTGCCGGTGATTTTCGTGGAAGGCCAGGCCGGCCAGCTGTTTCGCGATATCTCGCTCGCTATCGCCTGTTCAGTCGGCATCTCTCTCATCGTGTCAATCACAGTCATTCCCGCTGCGGCCGCGTGGCTCCTCGGCAGCAGCTCTTCCATGCAGCTCGACTATGACACCAGCTATGGTCCATCCGGACTGTTCGGATTGGTTCGCTTCAGTCACTGGCTCAATGAACTGCTGGCCCGCGCGATGCGGGCGATGATGTCGGCCCGCGGCAGCTGGATCTGGAGGACACTCGTCGTGGCCGGGTTCAGTGCCGGGAGTTTGTGGGCGAGTCTGCTGCTTTGGCCAGCCACCGAATACCTGCCGAACGGCAATCGCAACCTGATCATTGCCATTCTGCTGCCACCTCCCGGTTACAACATCGACCAGATGATTTCCCTGGGAGACAATATCGAACGTCGATTGGCTCCCTGGTGGACCGGCGAAGCCACTCCAGGGCAACCCCGCATCAACGACTTCTTCTTTGTTGCCCGCGGCCGCAGTCTGTTTATGGGGGCCAAGGCTGTGGATGAGCTGAGAGCAGCCGAACTCATTCCCGTGCTGGCTCAGGCCGCTGGTTCTCAGCCCGGGGTCATCCCGATCGTGAGTCAGTCGAGTTTGTTTGACAGCGGTCTCAGTGGCGGTCGGACCATCGACCTCGAAATTACTGGTCCTGACCTTGAGGAACTGGTCCAGGAAGCTCAGAAGGCATTTGGACTCTGCATGGCCCAGTTCCCGATGACAGCTGGTAATCAGTTGCGGCCGATTCCCGGCCTCGACTTGTCCAGCCCGGAACTGCACGTGGTGCCCAGGCCCGAAGCAGCCTCCGAACTGGGTGTATCGACTGCATCCCTCGGTTACACCGTGAACGCCCTTGTCGATGGAGCCTTCGTCGGCGATTACTGGCACGAAGGGCGTCGAATCGATCTGGTAATCTGCGGCGATCAAAACTATGCGGCGCATTCTCACGACATCGAAAATCTGCCAATTCGTACTCCAACTGGCCAGACTGTCAGACTTTCCGCTGTGGCGGATGTACTTCTCAGCCGCGGCCCCGAGCAGGTCAATCACTCGGAACGACAGCGATCAATCACGATCCAGCTGAAACCGGCAGATGGCATTCCGCTGGAAACAGCCATGCAGATGATGGATGACAAGGTCCGCAAAGTGCTCATGGAATCGCCCCGCTTTCAGAGCGGCCTTTACCAGATGCGGCTTGCGGGAACTGCCGATAAACTCGCCGATACGTGGTTTGATCTGAAGTGGAATCTGCTGCTGGCTCTGCTCTTAAGCTACCTGCTGATGGCGGCGTTATTTGAGTCGTTTATCTATCCGCTGGTGGTGATGATCAGTGTCGCGCTGGCCCTTGTGGGAGGTCTTGGTGGGCTCAAAGTGATGAACCAGTTCCAGTTTCAGCCTCTCGATATGCTCACGATGCTGGGATTCGTGATTCTGATCGGCACAGTGGCAAATAATGCAATTCTGATTGTTCATCAGGCGCTCCAGTACATGCGTGACGAGGGTCGGACGCCCGTGGATGCGGTTTGTGAAACAGTTCGCACGCGGATGCGGCCGATTCTGATGAGCACCCTGTCGACCGTTCTGGGAATGCTGCCTCTTGTGGTCCCGATTCCGATCTATGCGGATGGTGCATGGGTCTGGAGTGTGGGTGCCGGCAGCGAACTCTATCAGGGTCTTGGTGCGGTGGTTCTTGGAGGTATGGTGGTTTCAACCATATTCACGCTGGTACTGATCCCCGCTGGTTTCAGTCTTGTGATGGATGCAAAGCAACTGCTGGGACGAATTTCAGGCAGGCTGTCGAAACGACTGCGACCGGCGGTCAATGACTCAGCAAGGGCGGCGGGATAGGAGTCGCCGCGGGCAGCGGAGCATTTCAGATGTTGTCCGCTGTAACCGCGGTTTCGGGGAACTGAAGCAACGGCCCTTTAAGGATACTCCGAGATCGAGCGGGGTCAGGGAGACGGACGCGAGCTGCTGCCACTCCGCGGTGCCAGGCCAATGCTGAAGAAGATTGTCCGCAACAGCTGATCCCGATTGCGGGCGAATTCTGCGAACTTCACTACCAGCCGTTGTTCCGGGCTTTCTGCCGTGTCAGCGCGGGTCAGAAACTGAAGGCGGGATCGTCCAGTTGCCGGGGGCAGCTTCATCAGCTCACGCTGCTGGCTGACAGAGAGCGACGAGAATTCTTCCAGCAGCTGTGTGTCGCTGAGCGGGTAACTGCGGAGCAATTCCTGGCCGAGCTTTTCCGCGGCCTCGCTGAGCACTGGATAAACGATCCTGACCAGCCAGCTGACTTCCCACGGCCGATTCTCGACACCCTGCCATGAGTCGCGAAATGCTTGTCGCCAGGAAGAGTCGCGAGGTTCGCTGAGGAGCCAGTTCCGTGCTGAGCGAATCCCTTCCTCAACCCCCCGCAGCTGAGCTGGATTCTCGCGTGCCGCCGCCACTTGTTCGAAGATCCACAGCGTGAGACGGAGTCCTCGCAAAGAATCGGTCCGGAATTCAGTCAGTTCCCGCTGGAGCGATTCCGGGCGCTGCGGTTCGGGCACAATGGCAGCAGCCAGACTCCAGATTTCTGCAGCAGAAATATGCAGGCTGGGAAGACGCCGAGCAGATGCGTCAGAAAAACGGATTTCCATCAGCGACGCAGCGTCGGGCAGACCAGAGTTCCAGCGGCTGCGGACAAACTCAATGCGACCGGTAACGTCCAGTTGCTGGTACTGATCCCGCTCGGTACGCGGTAATGTCTGCCGCCAGGTGCTGTAGCGCTGCAGTGCGGAAGAGAGTTGCGGATCCTGCTGGAGTGCGGCATGCATCGCTGTTACCTGCAGCTGACGCTCGCCTGACTGTGACTGGAGATCCTCGTAGCCCAGACGCACCAGTCGCCGCTGCTCCTCGGACAGCTGCTGATACTGCTGAGCACGGTCGGTGAGCAGCAGACGTTCATCATCGGGGGTGGCCGTGAGCAGCAGGGAGGAGCCTGAACCACAGGCAGCGCCCACAAGCAGCCAGGAAATCGAATGCAACCACAGCGACTTCATGGCTCACCTCCAGCTGTGTCTGCCGCAGCAAGCGCCTGCAGGAACGCTTCATCCGGAATAGCTCGCAGTTCAGGATATCGCTGAAGCAGATCCAGCTGTCGCAGAATTTCAATGTCCCGTCGAGCGGAATTCCGCAGGCCATCATTTCGAGCCAGAGAAAATCCGATGGTGGTGGCTGCGAAGCCCAGTGTCAGTCCGATGGTCAGCGACAGCAGGCGTCCATGAGAAAAAATGGTGGTGACCCTGGAACGTGTGTCGGTGGAGTCGGAATCAGTGGCCGGGAGCGTCTGAATGGTTGCCAGAGTTTTGCCAACGAATTCCGCGCTGGCGGGAACTTCTTCGAGCAGACTGAGCATTTGCCATGTGCGATCGAGAGCATCGGCCTGCTGCCGCAGTGGCGGATCTGCTGAAAGCTGCTGCTCCACTCTTTCAGAGGCTTCCGCCGGCAGTTCGCCATCGAGATAGGCGACAAGCTGTGTGAGCTGCGGATCGACTACTGCCGCGTCATCTTCGAGGGGCTGCTGTTCAGAGGAATTATTCACTGTTAAGGACTCCTGAACACCTTGACCGAGGGCAACTCACAGAAAACGTTCCAGGGTCTCTCGGAGTTTAAGACGGGCGCGTGAGAGCAGCGACTTCACGGCCACTGTTCCCAGCCCCATGATCTCACCAATCTCTTCGTAACTCATGTCTTCAAACTTGTGCAGTACAACCGCCGTTTTCTGGCGTTCGCTCAGTTCGTCAATTGCCATGCGTACAACGTCACGCATCTCTCTTGAATCCAGCTGCCGCGTGGGCATCAGTGCCGAACGTTCTGCGAGATTGGCGGCCTCCGGCTGCAGTTCATGAGCCGCAGAATCTGAGGAAGAGGCCAGCGAAATCTCACGACGCCGTAACGAACCCCGCTTCTGGTTACTGGCAAGATTGTGTGCAATGCGAAATAACCATGTGGAAAACCTTGCCGTCGGCTCATAACGCTCTCGCGAACGATAAATCCGCAGAAAAGTCTCCTGAGCCATGTCCTCAGCGGCAGGACGATCATGCAGCAGATGAAAAAAAAATCCGACCAGCCGATCCTGATAACGCAGCATCAAGTCCTCGAACGCAGCGCTATCTCCCACCGACACCCGCAGCATCAGCTGCACATCGGGGTCGGCAAGATATTGATTCCGTAGAGACTGGGAGACCAAATCGGAGGCTCCGATGCGAAACACGACGGCAGGTCACCGGAATGTAAAGAAGACGCCGCCATTCAGGCAAGCGTGCGGAATCGGGAATTGCGGTGGAGTTCTGTTGCCGCCGCAGATGATCTCATCTTCACAAATTCGAACAATGAGGCAATTTCTCGCAGGAAATGCGGCAGATTCCCTGCCGTTTCATGTATTTCCGCCACAGGGTTCGCGCCCACTCCTGCTGCTGTGCGGATCTTTGGAACGTATTCCTGTTCACAATGCCGCCGCGGCAGTTTGCCGTCTCTGCTCTGAGGCTGGAGTTTCACTGGATTCCTGCTAACCTTCCCGAACAATGGACGCAGCCCTCCCGGACACCAGCACAGACGCATCCCAGGACGCTCTCAGTGACCATCTTTCAAAAGATCATCAACCGTGAGATTCCCGCCAGCATCGTTTACGAAGACGACCTGTGCCTCGCCTTTCGCGACGTGAATCCTCAGGCCCCGGTTCATGTGCTGCTGATTCCCCGAAAACCCATCGCGTCACTCGATGATCTCACCAGCGCAGACGCCGAACTCGCCGGACACCTTCTGCAGACTGTCCCCAAGGTAGCTGCACTGCTGGGACTCAGCGGCGGCTATCGGACCGTAGTCAACACCGGTGACCACGGCGGACAAAGCGTTTTTCATCTGCACATCCATATTCTCGGTGGTCGATCCCTCGGCTGGCCACCGGGTTGATCAACCGTCACTCCCCCCACCTCACTCAGACCTTCCCGCCTTTCTTACCGGAGCCTTCACGATGCTGCTTACACGTCTTGTCGCCTGCACCGCATTTGTGCTCATCACCCTCCCCTGCATTCGTCCAGTCTGCGCTGATGACGGCAGTGATACTCCTGGTATCGCCATGGCTGCGGCCGCCACCAAACTCCGTGACAGCCTTCCCGCTGACCTGCAGAAGAAGCTCAGCTACGAATTCAACGACCCGGAACGGCTGAACTGGCATTTCATTCCCAGGGAACGCAATGGCATCGTGCTTCGCGATATTGAGGGACCTGCTCGTGCTGCTGCCGAGGAACTCGTCAAATCCGGCCTCTCTGCCGCCGGTTACGCCAAAACTCTCCAGCTCCGCAGCCTCGAAGAAGTGCTCTACCTCTTCGAAGGTGGCGAAGAAGCCTACCGCCGCGAACGCCGACACACCCACAAATACCACGTCACCCTGTTCGGAACCGCCGCACCCAAAGGAACCTGGGGCTGGCGATTTGAAGGACATCACCTGTCGCTCAACTTCGTCATTCGTGACGGCGTGGTCGTCAGCAGCACTCCGGAAATGATCGGCGCAAACCCCGCCCTCATTGATGCCGGCCCCGGACGTCAACTTCGAATTCTTTCCGCCCGGGAAGACCTCGCTCGCAGTATCCTCCAGGCGTGCAACGAACAACAGAAAAAACAAATGTGGATCTCCGATAAAGCTCCCGACGATATCCGCGGAGCAGCACTTCCTCAGGCAACCGTTGATCAGGCCGTCGGACTTCGCTTCGCCGAGATGTCCCCCGATCAGCAGAAACTCCTTCGCCAGCTCCTTGGCGAATATCTCACAGCCATGCCCGCGCAGGTCGTCCGTGACCGCATGCAGGCTATTGAGAAATCCGGCATGGATGACATTCGCATGGGCTGGTGGGGTGAAGCTGAACCCAACCGTCGACATCACTATGTCATTCAGGGCAAAACCTTCATCATCGAATACAACAACACACAAAATGACGCCAATCACATCCATTGCATCTGGCGCAACCTTGAAGGCGACTTCGGTCTCCCCGCCAAAGGCTGATGCCTCCGGCGACTAACCGAATCATCTCTCCACCAGCAGATCGCAGACCCCAAAAATGACTCAGGTGATCCATCGATTCCAGCTTCCCAACGGTCTGCTGGTGCTCTTCGAACCCATGGCCGACGTTCAGTCGGCCTCCCTGTCCCTGCTGCTTCCGGCCGGTGGCACGCGTGATCTGCCGGGCCGCTGCGGTACCGCCTCCATCCTCAGCGAAATGTTCAACCGCGGCGCTGACGGATTCTCTGCCCGCGAATTCTGTGCCGCACTCGATAACCTCGGACTCCAGCGCAGCATTCAAACCGGCAGTGCCCACATCACCGTCTCCGCCGCCACCACCGCCGATCGACTGCTCAGCTGCCTCCCACTGCTCGCTCGAATGGTGCGATATCCGCATCTGGCCCATGAAGAATTCGAACCCGCCCGCGACCTCATTGCACAGGGGCTTCTTGCAATCGAGGACGAACCCCGCCAGAAGCTCGGAAAACTCCTTCGCCAGCACTCCTATCCCGCCCCCTGGGGAAACTCCTCCGAAGGCGAACTCGAAGACCTCCAGCAAATCACCGTCGATGATGTCCGCCGGCACTTCCACAGCT
Organism: Planctomycetaceae bacterium; assembly: GCA_046074645.1. Classification (GTDB taxonomy): domain Bacteria; phylum Planctomycetota; class Planctomycetia; order Planctomycetales; family Planctomycetaceae; genus SXXK01. The sequence continues at coordinate 39,910 of JBJTOP010000081.1, forward strand.
TCGTCACCCCAACTCAGGCAATCCTCGGAATCGCCGGAAATCTTGAACTCTCCGCTCTCGAAGACGCCATCTACAACGCCTTCGCTGACTGGTCGGGACCAGCACTCGCCGAAGTCATCTCGGAAGCACTCCCACCAACCCCATTCCATCTCCCCCACGAATCCGCACAAACACATATCGGACTCGCCTGGGACACCGTAACATACAAAGACGAACATTACTACGAAGCGTGGGCTGCCGTGAGCCTGCTCAGCGGCGGTATGAGCTCCCGCCTGTTCACCGAAGTCCGCGAAAAACGTGGACTTTGCTACGCTATCTCTGCTTCACTCAGCACACTCAAAGACCAGGCCCGCGTGATGGCCTATGCCGGCACTACCACTGAACGCGCTCAGGAAACTCTGGATGTAACCGTCGCAGAAATCCTGCGACTTCACGAAAACATCACAGCAGACGAACTCCAGCGCTGCCGCGCTCGAGCCAAAAGCTCGCTGATCATGCAGCAGGAATCCACGTCCTCACGAGCCTCCTCACTCGCTCGCGATCTCTACCTCCTTGGTCGTGTCGTCACACTCGAAGAAATTCACCGCCGTATCGACTCGCTCTCTGTCGAGCGAGTCCGGCAATTCATCATCGACCACACCCCCAAATCCATGGTCCTCGTGACAACTGGCCCCCAGGAACTCAATCCCAGCGCCGTTGTCAGCCTCCGGTAAATGTTATTCAGTACGGCTACTCTCTCGTCTTATCATCCATTCCCGGAACGCATCGCCACTGCCCATGAAATTTCACCACTGCCAGCTCTCCAACGGACTCACACTCATCGCCGAAACCAATCCGTCCGTGCACAGCGTGGCAGCCGGATTCTTCGTCCGTACCGGTTCCAGGGACGAAACGGCTGATGTGTCCGGTGTGAGCCATTTTCTGGAGCACATGGCTTTCAAGGGGGACGAACGTTTTTCAGCAGACGACATCAACCGCGTCTTCGACGAAATCGGCGCAAAGTACAATGCATCGACCAGCGAAGAAGTCACGATGTACTATGCTGCCGTGCTCCCCGAATACCTCGAACCCGCTCTGCAACTGCTGGCCGCTCTTCTTCAGCCATCACTGCGACAGGCTGACTTCGACATGGAAAAAAATGTGATCCTTGAAGAGATCAGCATGTACGAGGATCAGCCGTCCTTCACCTGCTATGATCATGTCATGGCCACTCACTTCGCAGGTCACCCGCTCGGCCAAAGCATTCTCGGCAGCCAGGAAAGCATTACAGCTCTTTCGGCAGATCAAATGCGCGCCTATCACCAGTCGCGATACCACACGGGCAATATCCTGCTTGCCGTCGCCGGGCGCTGCGACTTCGATCTTCTCTGCCAGCTCGCGGAAACTCACTGCAGCAGCATCCCACGCGGCAAAACAAGTCGTCAGATCCCTGACTTCCAGCCCCGGACAGCCTCAAGTCTTGTTCCCAAACCCGGCAGCCTTCAACAGCACATCATGCAGATGGGAATCGCACCCCACGGCACTGATCCACTCCGCTACGCCGCCGAACTCCTCTCGGTCGTCGTCGGCGATGATAACGGCAGCCGACTCTTCTGGGAACTCGTGGACCCCGGTTACGCCGAATCCGCGGACCTCGGCTACAGCGAATATGATGGTGACGGAGCGTGGATGAGCTACCTCAGCTGCGCACCGGAGGACGTCCGAGAAAATCTCGAACGCTGCCTCTCCGTCTTCGATGATGTTAACCGCAGCGGCATCACCCCCGAAGAACTGGAACAGGCACGCAACAAAGTCGCCTCGCGAATCGTGCTCCGAGGTGAACGCCCCATGGGACGCCTTACTTCACTCGGATCCAACTGGCTCTATCGCAACGAATACCGCTCCATCGCCGAAGACCTCCAGCTGATTCGGAACCTTCCAATCAGCCAGATTCATGAACTTCTCAAGCAATATCCGCTCCGCATGTCGTCCACTGCCGGCGTCGGGCCACTCGAAACGCTCTGATCGCACGCAACAGCCTGGCATCAGAATCCACCGCCGCCACCTGCGCCGCCACCGCCACCCGATCCTCCGAAACCATTGTTCCCATTGCGGCGAACGGAACGAAATCGCCCAAAGTCCTGCTCGGCCTCAAGCGAATTCAAACCCTTGCTGTACGGCTGTGACACGTACGTCCGTCGCGCTGCATCAGCATTCCCAAGATCCGTCAGCACACGCACGACAAGGTCCCGACGAATCTGATCCACTTCCGGATCACTGTTGTTCAGGCTCTGCTCCACGATCACTGGAAACGGAGTCGATGGCATCCTCGCCGCAATTTCTGATATGTGGCTGCGACCCGACGGCGTCAGTTCAGAGGAACCATCCACGAACTCATTGCGGTAGATAATAAAGTCCGAAGCCTCCGCATTGGTTTCCATCACGTGCCAGTGCGAACGCACGATTGAACCCAGCGGCATCACCTCGGGGATTGCATATCGAGTTGCGGGGTAGTGATTTTTTCCAAATGGCCACATTCGATCAAAAACGCCTGAAGACGAATATCCGTAGTGCATACCACCGCCATAACCCGGGCCACAGGCTTCCGATGATGTGTGGCACGATAATGTCGATGTGCAGCCCGCGATAAACAAACTGCTGCAGGCGATTGCTGCCATCCTCACTGGAACCAGACGCTTTGTCTTCACCTGAAACCCTCCAAGGAACTGCAGATCAACGTTGTCGCATGACTACTGCCGCCATAACTCGTTTCTGGCCCCGATCTGACGGCTCATTAACGCCCAGCGCGATTCATCCCGGGCTGTTGATGCCAGCCTGCAGGCTTGATGCTGGGCCGCATATTCGAAGGTCGGACTCCCGATGCCGTGCGGCCTGGGATTCCACCAACTCGACTCTGAGGTGGCAGTGGCGGCGGAAGTGGCCCCATCTGCGGACCTCCGGCAGAAGACCGGGGTGCTGCAGGGACAGGGGGAACCGAACCATAGGGCTGCCCTGCTCCAGTTGGGGGCTGCAGCATGTACGACTGCTGACCACCTGGTGGCTGAGCGTAACCCTGCGGCGGATAGGACATGGAAGGCTGTGAATACTGCTGCGGCGGGTATTGCTGCGGTGAGTATTGCTGAGGCGAGTATTGTGGCAGGGGTGCTGCAGAGGACATCGGCTGACCGTACCCAATCCCATAGGGCTGCTGCGGCCATGGCCCCTCTGTCTGCGGTGGGTTCGTCAAACTGTAGCCCTGTGGAATACCCTGCATGCTGCCACCCCCGAATGGCGCCACCTGGTACAGATTATGGTCAGGAATGCCTTCAGTCTGACCACGCTTCCAAAGATCGTCATCCGTCGGGTGCGTCACATTATATCCGGGGACCGGAGGAACATCGTCCGGGTCCATTGGACGAACAATTTCAGGACTCACCAGCACCAGCAGTTCCGTTTCCGTCTCAGAGGCACTCTTCGACTGGAAAATTCGCGGGCCGAGCCATGGAATGTCTCCCAGAAGTGGAACACGACTAACCTCCGCCAAACTCTGTCGGGAGATCAATCCACCAATCGCAAAGGTCTGACCTTCCCGCAGCTCCACCGTGGTCTGCACACGCTTGACGTTCGTACCGGGAATGCCCTGAACTGCGTTCTGAGCATTCACCTCGCTGAACTCAGGGACCACCTGCATACGAATCAGATCTCTGTCAATTACCGTCGGGGTCACTACGAGACTGGTACCAAAACCCCGGAATGTCGTTGCCTGACCACCGCCAAGTCCGATGATTGTTGGAACTGCGAACTCACCACCCGCGAGAATGCTGGCCCCGGTTCCGCTCAGTACAGTCAGACGCGGTTCCGCCAGCAGCTTGATAGTGCCATTCGACTGCAGCCACTTGATGAAGATTTCAATCTCACCATTCTCAAAAATGCCGCTGAGAGTGGTGCCGGCTCCGCCGCCAAGAGTGCTCCCCACGCTCTCTGAACCGCCGTTAAACAACACCCGCCAGTCAACCCCGGCATTCCGCAGCTCAGATCTGTTAATCTCCGCCACCATCACCCGCAGCGAAATGTTGTACTCACCCGGAACCACCAGTTCGTTGATCACGATGTCACGGAGATTCTGCCCCTGATTGTTATTTCCGCCGCCCCCGAGACCGCCGCCAGCACCACCGATACCGGCTCCACCAAGTCCCGCCAGTCCGAGGTCGTCATCAGTCGCAGCGCCACGTCGGAGCGACCGAATTACTTCTGTACGCACCACCTGCATGATGTTCGCAGCTTCCTCGCCGTCGTATGCCTGACCGCGGACGATCACCTGCGAAGCAACAGGAATCAGCGCGACAATCGAATTGGGGTAGAGCGTTTTCAGCCGACGCTCGAGACGTCCGAAGTCAATAGTCCGCTGTTCTTCAAGGCTCGCATCCCGAACCACTGTGATCTCGTAGATTGACGGAGCATCCTGGTCCTCGAACCAAAGAGTCAGGTCCGTACGCCCCAATTCCAACCCCACGATGCTGATCTCACTCTCCGAATACTGCACGAAATTTGCGATCGTCGAATCCGTAATCGCAATTCGCCGAACCTTTCGATTCATAATCACAAGCTGACTGTGGCGTCGCTCAATCTCAATGTGATATTGCGGACGCAGCACCTGCTCCACGTTGGGACTCAGCGAAGCATCCACACGCCCGGATACTTCGGGTGATTCCAGTCGCAACGGGTCCGCGCCATTCGCATTCAGCCGCTGTCCAGGACGCTGGTCACCTGGCGGCGGAGGCGAAATCTGCGCAGCTGCCAAATTCGAGGCCATCGTCAGTAAGAACAGCAATTTCGCTGCCCCACCGAGCTGCCGCTCGAACTCAGCCCGCCGACGATTATTCGCCGGATGCAGACTCTCCGGTCTTTCCAGAAACATTCGCGGTGCTCCTTCCATGTCGCAGCCCCTGCAGGGAAATGCAGGGGGCATCCGCTCCCGAGCCACCAGGAAGCTCCGCCGGCCGATTCATCCGGAATCGCACCAGCCAAACCGCCACATCCCGAAAGACATGGCGCAGACCAAACAACCGCTTCGACTATCGTCTTCCCACCCCGCGGGATTGAACCAGGAGCAGCATCAGCTATCCAGAGTCATCACAGTCGGACCGGTCCGGTAAACTGCGCTGACTTTTCCGCCACACTGGGAATACTCTGACAAGCGTCGATCACCACGTGATCGTTCGATTTGCCATCGGAGGTCCTGGAACTCCCCATGGAGCACGGTAGCTGTAATAAGGATGCCGAACGTGATATCCCGGCGGCACAAGAACCGCTGGCTGGTGCCCTGCCGGAGCCGGATAGGCAACAGCAGCCGGATACGCAACCACTGTCGGATATGTGGCCACCGGCAACAGCGACGGTCCACCACAACACGGCGCCGGAACCGCCACCATCGGCTGCACGTACTGCACCGGTGCCGCCACCATCGGGACAATTGCTGGTGCTGGTGCTGCCCCACCACAGCACCCCTGGCCAGCAAAAACCGTGGAATGCCACAGTGCCGGAACCAGCACTGCCAGCAGGAACGAAATCGTGGATGAAGCAAATCGCATGGAAATTCCCCGTAACCTCTGCTCTTACCGGAAACGCAGACGCCCTCGCCCGCGACCTTCAACCCTACTTCCCGCCCAGACCCCCTATCGTCCTTTCCCGATGATGCCAGAAAAATCCAACAAAAATCCGAACTCCAAAGACTGAATCTGACGGTCAATCCTTCCAAGTGCAGCAATCCGGCCAATCCAGCCGATTTCCCCAAAGTTCCGGCTGGATTTTCACCAGCAACATTGGCAGACCACCCGATCCTACCCACAAGTCGGTTCACGACGCCGTTTTTCATCAAGGATGTCGCAGTCGCCAAGCGCGACCTCAGGAGGTCTCAACATGCTTCGCCAAATTCTGCAGTTGCTCTCTCTGGCTCTTCCTGCCCTGATCGCCTCAACCGCTGACGCCCAAATGTACATGCCCTACGGAGATCCGTGGGCCGCCTCGCAAGGCTATCCTGCCCCCTACGCTGACGCCGGCCCCGGCGTACAACTCTACCCCTTCGACCAGCAGGACCCCTGGATCCACGGATACTTCCAGAGATACCCAGCTTACGGCGGCTATACCTCCTTCCGCCCCTACAACTACAAACAGGTCTTTTCACAGGCCCAGGTCTCCGGGCAGTGGGGCTCGCCCGCCGGTATGCCCTATTCACAACAGTTCTGGAATCGCTATCGCAGCAACTACATGGACGGAATGCTGCACGACACCGCCCCAAACCCCGCCGCCCAGGGACAAACCGCTCCCAGCGACCCCTTCGCTCCGGGAGTGAACCCCATAGGTTACCCCAAAATCTGGAACCGCCCCGCTTTCGACGGTCGCAACCTCCCAAGGTACTGAGCAAACCTCCGAATCAACCACCGCAGACCATTCTCCCCTCCGCCAGCCATTCAGGCGGAGGGGTTAAGGTCAGGTGAAGACCATTCGCATCGCCGTGACTTGATCCGCAGTCGGCTTGAAGATCTGGCGGGCTGTATGGCCTGCATTGAATTCAGCCCGATTCGTGCCGCGGTTGCTTAAACACCCGAGATGAGCGAATTTACTAGTCTTCAGGACCGAATAATTGATCGCCGGGGCGCTGCTGAAAATACACCCCTAGGTGGCTCTGGCCGAACACCGTCCGAAGGCTGGAAGGCTGGATCTTGAAAGAAACTTTCGTCGTCGCTTGCTCACAGAGGCCGGCTGCCCTGAGACATTGCAGTCTGTTTCGTGTGGCAGGCGGTCCTGCCGTCAGGCGAACCAGGCGACATAGACAGCCGACATCAGCAGGTTACTGCTGATGCAGTCGCACATATTCCACGCCGGTGACGTCGATAACGTCGCGACGATCCTTCTGGGACCAGCGGCTTCCCTGAATTCCAACCGGACTTCCAACGAACTGGTCGAGGGATATTCGGCCAGATGTTTTCAGATCAGCAAGGGCCTGGCCCGTGGGTGACACGAGTACCCATGACGCGGTCTGGCCCGGTGCACGCTGAACAATTCCGGCACCGACAAACCGATTTTCCGGACTGCCGGGTCGGATGATCTTTGGGCCACCTGCTGCAGTTGCGGCTGTGATGTTCTGCGAAGATTTTGCCGAAGCTGACTCGTGCAGCATCGCAGCAGAGCTGTCGGCATCCTGGGTCGTCGCGATTTTCTCAGCAGGCGGCGGAAAGAAACTGCCGGCCTCCGGATTTCGCATTCCGTCTCCGGCAGCCTGCAGCACTGACGACTGTTGCGGCTGCTGTTGCAGATAACTTGCAAACGCCACAGCATTGGCATCGGGCTCGTCGCTGGAGCTGTCGGCAGCAGGTCGCACTGCACCCGGCATCATCAGCCAGCCACCGGAGTGTCTGGCAACAAGCTCTGCGTCGCGGGCTTCGGTCTGACTTTGCGGCTGCCTGACATCCTTCAGCTGAGCCATTCTCTGTCGATAGCGTTCAATGGCTGGATATCGCAGATCCACTGCGCTGGCTGTCTGCCTGTTTGACATTTGCTCCTGCAGACTGCGGTAGTCTCGTTCAATCGAATCCAGATCCCAGAAAGACACATCTCGCAGCACCATATCGCGGAATCGCTGGTCGATCTCCGCAAGTTGTTGTCGCTGAGCTTTTTCCAGCTGCAGCCGCTGAAGCTGGTCGCTGAGGTCCAGTTGGGGGACATCGGTTACCAGCCCATCGCCATCATCGAAAGGCGGTGTGGGAACAACATCGGGACGCTGACTATTCGGCGGAAATTCGAAAGGATTGTTCTGGGCTTCTTCGCGTCGGGCTGGATCGACTGGCGTAACGGCAGCACCAGGAACCCAGCGACGCTCCCGCGCGGGAGGACTGATCTTCAGCATGGCCTGCGGGCCATTTGTTGTATCCAAAGTTTTACTGCCGAGAATTGTCACCTTCTCTCTGCTCTTCATCCGCCGCTGAAACACGGAAGATTCATCCGCCAGTTCGCTCCCCACGTAAGCAATCACGTGATCTTCACGAACTTCACCTTCTGTTTCTGTCAGTCGATTGACGAATCGCTCCGGAATCCAGCTGAAGCTGCCTTCCGGAGGCTCGATCATGTACCAACCGCCCGGATCATGCCTCAGCACGCGAACAATATTACCAGCGGTGAGTCGCTGTGTGGCGTAGAATTTGGTTCCAGCACCCGCGCGCACCCACGTTTCTGTGGCTACGACTTTCGCGTCATACGGAAAGCTGCCTTGCTGGGCTGTGGCGGTCGGAGCGATACCAGCCAGAGCGAGACAGGCCAAACATGCAAAAAATCGCATTGCACACCTCCGTAACACCGGAATATTTCCGTTCTGATTGTGCCGACGACCAGTATGGATGCCGTCCATTGGCTTACCCACCTGAGCATCGACATGCTCTTTCGCCGCCATTCTTCCCTGTCCCGCCCCGGCCTGTCTGCAGGGAAACTTCGGAATTCCCGGAGCATCACGGCAATTCATCATGAGCCTGCATGGAGGTGTGGCAGAAAACTGCAGGGCTGCCAGATCGCCAGCAGATTCTGCCGAAAGTCACTCACCGGCAAATTCTGCCGAACCACAGCCTGCACCTTTGCTGTAGCCGTATTTCGCCATAAAGTTCCGAATCGGCGATATGACTTCCCACGTCGTCTCTCAGGATCCACCCATGTCCAGAATCTTCGTACTTCCATCGCTGCTGCTCTGCCTCCAGGTCATCGCGGCCACCTGCGTCTGTTCAACGGCCACCGCAGAGGACCCGATGCCCATCAAACTGGACGACTCATGTCCTGACTGGAACGACCTGCCTGGTATCGATGGCCGCAACTGGTCCCTCGCTGACTTTCGCGAAAAGTCCGTTCTGGTCCTGTGTTTCACCTGCAACTCCTGCCCCTACTCCGTTGATTACGAAGACCGACTGGTGGCATTCGCGAAGAAATACGCCAGCCACCCCGAAGGCGTCGTTCTTGTCGCCATCAACGCCAGCCGCAAGCCCTCAGAAACGCTTGAAAAAATGCAGGAACGAGCGGCTCAGAAGGGATTTACATTCCCTTACCTTGTCGATGAGTCGCAGCAGCTGGCGGCGAAATGTGGTGCCGTCTACACCCCGGAATTCCTGGTCTTCAACCGCGAACGAAAACTCATTTACCGCGGCGCCATGGACGATCGCACCAACGCCACCGAAGTCACCATCCGACACCTCGAAAATGCTGTCGATGCCACCCTGAAAAAACAGATCCCGGAAATTCGTGAAGTCCCTGCTCGTGGGTGTGCAATCCCGTATCGCCGAAATCGCCGGCAGTGAGTTGACGGATACCAGGCCATCTTGCCGTCGCCATCAGATCCGATTAAACTTCCGAGGCCCGCGGTTCTCGATGTTTCCCGAACACCCCACCTCCATTCAGCCGTCCTGCTGTCTCCCGCCGATTTTCCCAATGCAGATTGGTGCCACGGATGATGCCCGGTCAGCTGCCAGCACTACGACCAGACTGCCGCCCGTTGGCGGCCAGATGTCTCGTCGCGCTGCTCTGGATCGCACTCTGCCTCGTTACGATTCCCGGCTGCAGAGTCACTCCGAAGTCCACGTTCACGACCGAACGTCCAAATGAGCATTCATTTGCAACAGAACACTTCGTGGTGTTCAGTGACACGGAAATTCCAGCGGACGATCCGCTCATCCGTGAACTGCAATCACTCCGCGTCAGCGTTCTTGAAACGCTTGAACTGCCTCCGCAACGTGACACAGTCAAAGTCTATCTGTTCAGCGATGAACACTCCTATCGCTGGTACATGCAGTCCACATGGCGCGATCTGCCACCTCGCCGAGCCTACTTTGTGGGTAGTTCCCGAGACCTCTGCGTATACTCTTTTCGCAGCCCCCATGTCGAAGAAGATCTGCGACACGAATTCACTCATGGATTGCTTCACGCCTGTCTCCACACAGTACCACTCTGGCTGGATGAAGGACTCGCCGAATATTTCGAGGTACCCTCAGACTCGCCGGGTATGGTCAGTTCCTCCAACCTTGAAGAACTCACCCGCGCTCAGGCGGAAAACTGGAGCCCAGGCCTGTTTCGACTGGAACTCATCAGCGACTTCCGCGATCTTTCCCAGCGCGACTATGCTGAATGCTGGGGATGGGTCCACTTCATGCTCAACAGCACTCCCGAAGCACGTTCAGTGCTGCTGACCTACATGCAGTCCCTGCGAACCAACAAAGTCCCCGGGCGACTCCTTGAATCCATGGAAGTCGCCGTTCCCTCGTACGCAGGGGACCTCGCGGCACATCTCAGACAACTGCACTTTTCCAGCGCCGGAAGGCTGTGAAGCCCCGGCGAATTCCAGCCGTTACGGCCCTGAACCGTGAGGCGTGACGTGCAAAGTCTGTTTCACTGTCTGCGAAGCCGTTCCGCACCAGCACGAAACTCATCTGCCGAGAGCTGTTTGTCGGAGTTAATGTCGGCCACCCGAAAGAGGCGATCGACAGACTCCGGCTGATCGCGCAGGCGAGGAATACGCGGGGCCGCCTGCTGCAGTTCCGCGAGTGTCACGAAACCATTGCCATCTGCGTCGCAGACGCGAAACGAGTCATCGGCCCCGCCAGTCCTGCGACTGTTGCGGACCTGATTCTCAGGCGGACCGGCAAAAGGAGCCCACGTCTCAACATAACCAATCAGCATCTCTTCATGGGTTTGTTCGCCCCAGCGGACTGTTTGAGCAGGGTTGGGATTGGAAGGATTGCCGCTGCTGTTGTCGTAGACGGCCGTGACCGTGACTTTTGAACCGCGCGGGAGCACGAGCGGAGTTGCGGGTTCGTACCTCAATTGCCAGTTGAAGTCGTAGCGGGGAATATCAAGGAGCGTGCTGGTGGTTCCGTCAGGCTGTGTCAGATCAAAGCGAAAGGCCTTGCCACGCACATGCATGTGTGCCATGAGGCCCATCACTGGAATATCAACCGGGACCGGACGGCTGAGAGATTCTGTATGCCCGGGAGCATTTGGCGGAATATTGATGGATGGCTTGGCGAGCGGAATTGTGCGCACGATGTACTGTGGTGGCTGGTCAGCAAAGTGCAGGCCGAGTTTCAGCTGATCGTGGGTTTCCTGACCGTTTGGGGTGTAGTGAATCTGAAAGCGAATGCTGGCTTTTGCGGGCAGTCTGCGGGCGAAGCCAGTCGGGTAGATGTGTCCAGTGTTTCCCGGAACGTAAGCGGCCCAGTAGCCGCCGATCCCATCCATGCCACGTGTTCGCGGATCGTCGCCGGGCTCAGAGACATTGACCAGAACATGGTGCACCACGCTGCGATCAGTGGGCTGAATCTCATAGCCCTGCACCCAGCGATCCTGATCAGCCGTCCACTCCACCAGAATATTCTGGTAACCCATAACGCCATTGCTCTTGATGCGAATCGGTTTGGGAATCTGAATAATCTGATCGGGTTCACCAAACAGCCAGGAGGTTGGGAACTGGCGGGGCAGAGGAGCATCAGCGGGGTTGCCTTCAGAGCGGCCTCCGTCAAGCCAATCCAGAAGTTGCTGTTTATCGGTGGCGGAGAGAGAGCGGTCGTTTGCCCAGCGGCGATGCGCGGTGTTGTCAGCAGCAGCAAACCAGGGAGGCATGGACTGATCGGCGACGACCTGTCGGATCATGGCTGCATGGCCGATGACCTGCTGCAGCGTTTCCAGCGGGAACGGTCCAACACCACCGCCACGGTGACACTCGAGGCAGTTCCGCTGCAGGATCCGGGAGATATGACTGTGCCAGGTGACAGTGGTTGACGTCTGGTCGGGACGTGCCGCGTCGAAATCGAGGGCACAACCCGGAGCGGAAGTGGCAGAAACAGCAGGGATTTCGTTTCTGAGAACCGCAGTGATGGCTTCGGCCAGATACGAGCGACGTGGTTGTTCCAGTGCAGAGCCGATGCCGTACTGGTCATCCACGGCGCCCTGATAGAGCACTGTACGGGCACCGTCAAGCAGGACAACTTCTGTGGTTGTGGCCGCACCGATGTGCCGGGCGAAGCGTTCGTCTGCGTCTGCCGTATATACGGAGCCAGGCTGCAGCGTGGCCGCGGCCTGCTGCATGGCAACGGGTTCATCGGAGGAAACACAGTTAACAAGAATGAAGGAGACAGACTGATCAGCAAACCTGCGAGTAAGTTCCTGGAGCGTTGGCAGGTATTTGCGGCTGAGAGGACAGCTGGTGCTGGTCATGGCTACCGCAAGCAGTCGCGACCGACTGAAGTCAGAAAGCTTGTGCGGCTTGCCGGCCAGGTCAGTGAAGCTGAAGTCGGGGATGAAACGGCCGATACGTTTATCGGCAGGGTGCAGAGGAATCGCGGACCGCTCCTGATTTGCCGCAGAATCCCTGAACGTCGTCGTCGCCGGAGGTTTTGCGGAGGCGGTCGAGAGTGTCTGGAAGCGGATCACAGGCAGACTGACGACAGTGAGGAACAGCAAAGTCGGAAGGGCGATGGAGCGAGCCGAAAATTTCATGGAAGTGTCCAGGAGTGACGGGCAGGGGAGTAACTGAGTGGTGGTGGATGTCGGCAGCAGTTGCAGTACTTTCTTACCGTGGAACATTCAGGATGATCCACCTGCAATTCGTTTGTGGTGCGAAATTCTGAGATTTTTCCGACAGTTGAAGTATGAAGACAAACGGAGAAACTGGGTGTTTTTATGTATTTTGAGGACTTCGTGGGCCAGAAAAGGGGGTGTGTGGCGACATGTCGCGCGAAATTCTGCAGAACTTCGCCCAAAAACTTCTGCCGTAAATGCCCTGCTGCTTTGCGAACGCCACAGAATCCCGCTATTCTTTTCAAGGAAAATTGTTCGGTTTTCAGAAATGAAACAGGTTATGGCATGATGTCAGACATGCCCTCAGCCTCGTTTTAAGTGATTCGATTCGTCCGAATCAGCATACCGCAACGGTTCTGACAGGACCACAGTGATGACCACGGATCCAACGCAACACGAGTCTTCCGCATCCGACACGCCGGCCATTGCTGCAGCCCCGGAAACGGCGTCCGAAACATCCATTCTGCAGCAGGCAGCCGAACTTCAGGCGGCGGCTCTTGGCGATGCGCCGCCGGCGACATCGGCTGCGGACGTGGCTGGCGATGCCGAAACCACGGCGGCACGGATTCGCGAGCGGATGACGTCCGCCACAGAATCGCTCCCTCAGGCCACTCAGCCCGAATCCTCCGCACCGGCTAAAGAGCCGCGTTCTGGGAAGATTGAGATCCCGGCCGCGGACGAGCTGGAATCTGACCTGGTCGCTCAGATCGAGGTCGCACAGTCAACCGATACGTCGGTTCCGGTCGCTGTGGGTGGCGAAGAAGCCGCACCCGCAGAGGGTGCCGACGCGGCGCCTGCCAAAGCTGTGGGCTCAGGATCAAAGGTCAAGGGCGTCGTTCAGGCCATTCACGGCGGAGAGGTCTTTCTGGACGCCGGGCTGCGACAGAATGTTGTTCTGCAGCTCACCCAGTTCGCCGAAGGCAAACAACCTGCAGTGGGCGACACTCTGGATATCATCATTGATGCCGAAGATGCGGACGGTCTGATCAAGGGACGCATTCCACGGGCACGGCACCGTGCCAGCGGCAACTGGGACGCCCTCGCAGCCGGGCAGGTGGTGGACTGTATGGTCACGGCTGTCAACAAGGGTGGTCTGCAGGTTTCGGTCAGCAGTCTGCGTGGTTTCCTGCCGGCCAGTCAGGTGGAAATGGGTTTTGCCGGAAACCTTGAACAGTACGTGGGCCAGAAGCTGACCGTGCAGATTACTGAGGTGAACCCGAAGAAACGCAATCTGGTCGTCAGTCGTCGTGCACTGCTGCAGGCCGAACGGGCCGAAGGCGAAGGTGCATTCTGGGCTCAGGTGGAAATTGGCCAGTCCTATACGGGTACCGTGAAGACCCTCAAGGACTACGGCGCCTTCATCAATATCGGACCGGTGGACGGGTTTCTGCACATCGGCGAAATCAGCTGGGCGCGGATCAATCATCCCCGTGATATCCTGTCCGAAGGCCAGCAGCTGGAAGTCAAAATCCTCAAGCTTGACCCCGAGAAAAAACGCATCAGTCTCGGCCTCAAACAGCTCGCACAAAACCCATGGGCCAGTGCGGCAGAACGCTATGCCACAGGTTCAGTTGTCAACGGCACCGTGACTCGCCTGGCCGAATTCGGCGCCTTTGTGGAACTGGAAGCGGGGCTCGAAGGAATGGTTCACATCAGTGAACTCGCCTGGCGCCGCGTCAGCAGTGTGGGCGAAATTCTGAAGGTTGGTGACAGCCGCGATTTTCAGGTGGTCGAAGTCGATACCAAACGGAAACGTGTATCGCTCTCCGTCAAAGCACTTGAAAAACGCCCGGAACCTCCGCGTTCTGAAAAACCTGCAGAAGAACCCGAAGCTGGTCCCGATGAACCCCGCAGGCCCCGCAACACCAATCTCCGCGGAGGCACGGGAACAGTCGGCGGTGGCCGCGGATTGTTCGGCAATCCCTCAGACTTCACCTGACCTCCTCGCCCCGTGACCGACCCGACACTCGCGGACTACATCATCCAGCAGACCCTGCCAGCCTCACCGCACTGGCAGCAACTGCAGGCCGTTCGCGTGGCCGACGGATCCCCCGAACGACTCACACTGTTTTCCCCGGAACTCTCCTGCAATCCTGAATTCCGCCGCGCATTCAAGACCGACCGCACCATGCTGCTCATGCTGCAGCACCAGTCCGTCCTGAAAGTGCTCGGAACCGGCGAAACAACTGATGGCTCGCTGTTTCTGCGAAACGAGCACTCCGACTTTCCGTCGCTGCAGCAGCAGATTCAGCACGGGCGCCGATTTGCGGCTGAAGACCTGATCGAGATTGGCTGGCAGGTTTGCTCCGCACTGCGCCGCGCGCACAATCTCGGAGTCACTCACGGACGAATTGCCGCTGACACAGTGCTCTGTTCAGAAACCCTCCAGGTACTGCTGATCGACTTCGGATTCTCGCGATGGCTCGAAGCAGCCCGCGCAGACGCTCGTGGCGGCGACAGTCGTTCTGCTGCCGCATCTCCAGGATTCATGTCGCGACGGCAGGCAGAGCAGGATCTGACCGACCTTGCAAAGCTCCTCCGGCAATTGCTGCAGGACGCCGGCAATCCCACCGATTCTGATGCGGCCATTTCTGCCGGACTCCACAGACTTCTCAGCCGCTGCCTCGAACACTCAGCCGACCAGCGACCACTCACAGCCGGAGAATTTCAGGGCCGTCTGGGCGAACTGCTCATCCACCCCGAAACGGACCGCATGCCCGTGTTCGACAACAGAGACTCCCCTCCTCGTTCCAGGCCATCGATTCTGGATGAGCTGTTCGAGTCGGCTCAGGGGCCTGCGACGAAGCCCGCACAATCGCCTGCAGCGGCAGCTTCTGCCAGTCGTCTGCAGATTCTGCCGCTTTTGGTGGCGATCGCGATCCTTGTGGTCCTTACGGTCCTTGCCGTTCTGCTCTTCTGAACGGCGAAAGCAGCCGAACCCCATTTTTGCGATCCTGTAAAATCGCAGCCGGACTCAAACTTGAGTCAATTCTCAATTTTCCCGTGCGCGCTTTGGATTTAAGGTTTCAGCCTCCCCTCGTCGGAAGGCAATCCCGTCGCAGAACCCCGCGACAGCCCTCCGATCACCTGCCCCCGTCTTTCCTGTCGGTTTGAGGAAGGCTTCGATGAGTGTACATGTTCGATCTCTGCTGCTGGCAATTGCCGCAGTTCTGCTCCCGGCCCAGTCTGTCTCTGCCTGCGGTGGCTGCCTGCTGCTGAGCCCCTTCCGCTGGCTGTTTGGCTGCGACCAGTACTGTGGCTGTCCGCTCGCCACACCACACAACTGCAATCGCTTCATCGATGACTGGTTCGGCTACGGTTATCTGCGAAATCAACAGGGAACACTCGGACACTACCCCGGCAACTGGTATCGCCAGGGGCACGCGTGGCATGGGCGACGGTTCCAGCCCTACCCCGCGATGACAGGTGGGTACGGCATGCCTGCTCCAGTGATCATGCCCCAGCCTCTGCCCAATGCCCCGATTTATAACCCCAGCTGGAACCCCTGCTGGGATCCCTGTGGCGGAATGGCGCCGCAGACTCCCGTCGTGATGCAGCCACCGATGACTTATCCCCAGCCACAATGGACGGCTCCTGTTCCCGTCATGGCCGGACCGGTCTGGACCAGCGGTGAATGCTGCGATCCGTGCGGTGGCAGCAGTACGGTGATGTACAATGCCCCGGCACCAGCCTACATGATGCATGAGGGCTCTTCCGGCAGCGACTGTGGCTGCAGTGGCGGCCAGAGTGGCTCCTTTGGCATGCCCCCCGCGATTCCTCCGGCAGGAATGCTTCCCCAGCAGCCCGTGTCGTGGCAGACGGGTGGCTGGTCGAACAGTGGCTGGCAGGCCGTTTCGGCAAACCCTGGCGGCAACTTTGCCTACGGAGCACCGCAGCCGGCCCCGTGGACTCCGAACACGGTCTGGCAGCAGCACCAGTCCACACATGTCACAGCGGTTGCTGCTGCCTACGGACAGACGTGGGCGGCGCCGCCAGGGACAACCTGGACGAGTCCGCAACCCTATGCACAGATGCAATATGCTCAGCCACAGTATGCTCAGTATCCACACACTCAGCCACAGTATGCTCAGCCACAGTATGCTCAGCCGCAGTATGCTCAGTATCCATACACTCAGCCGCAATATGCTCAGCCGCAGTATGCTCAGCAGTTTGCTGCGGCTTCTTATGCGGCCCCTCTGCCAATGGTCACTCCACCATCACCGGTTTCGATGGGTTCGGCGCGGCTGCCGATTCGTCGTGTCAGCCTTGCTTCGCCGCCTCTGGGGACGTCGGGAGCAAGAAGCTATCCGCACGCCCTGCGATAAGGGCGGGGCACGGTTTAACCAGAGTCACTGCGACAGATTCGCCACGGTCTGACACCATCAGCGGTGTTCATCTTCGGGGACTGACTGAGCGATGCGGAAGCCGTAGAGGTCGCTGCGGTCATCGGCGAGCACAAAGCGATTGTCTCTGGTGAGCAGATCTCCGGGGCCGGTGAGGTAGCTGCCGCCGCGAATGGCTCGCTGCGTGTCATCCGCGGGGTTGCTGTCCTGACACCATTCAGCGATGTTGCCCAGCAGATCATGGAAGCCATTCGGGGCCGGCAGGAGACTGCCGCAGGGGTTTAAGGCGGTGCTGGAAAAACGGACATACCGATCCAGCAGATGCAGTGGAAGCTGCGGGATTTCTTCGCTGGACTGTCCGCAGCGAACCGCCCATTCCCACTCCGCTTCCTCCGGAAGGCGATAACCGCTGGCCGTGGGATCTGGTTTCCAGGAGATGGCGTCTGCGGTGACATAACAGGGCTGCAACTGTGCGCGGCGGCTGAGCCAGTTGCAGTAGAGCACAGCATCGTTCCAGGAGACTTTCTGCACGGGGTTGCCGGTCTCATCCGGTGCCAGCTGGTCCTCACGACTCCATCCAGCAGGTTTCTGGTCATCGGGAGTTGCGGGGTCGAGGATGAATTCGAGGAACTGGCCGAGGGTGACTTCGCTGGTGGCCAGTCGAAAGGGCCGGCGAATGACCACGTCTTCACCAAGTCCGGAATCGGAGTCCCGAATTCCTCTGCGAAAGTTGCCGGCTGGTACCATGAGCAGCAGATGTCCGGAAGGCGTGATGGTCCAGTTCGCGTGGCTGTCATCGGCTTCGATGGCCGGCCTCGGCCCGGGCTCCCAGCGCTGCAGCAACCGCTCTGCTGCGATATGAAGAGTGGCGTCAGGCTGATGAAACCATTCTCGGGCGTGTTCCAGCCAGGTTTTTACGGCCGCTTCGGGCAGCTGAGTTGCGGCGGTGTTTCCGAGTGCGAGGCAAACGGCGGAGGCGAGTTGAGGGCTGCCGACGGTGGCCACCAGAGCGGCATCTTCGCCGCGGAAGCCGCCCCAGCGAGTCGCCTGTTCAATGAATTCCGCTCGACCGGCGATGCCGGTGACGGCGGTTGTCTGTGCGAGTTGCAGGGCGGGTTGCGGGTTCCCCAGCTGCAGAGCCAGCAGGGCGAGTCGGCACTGGCGTACGAGCCGTTCTGGCTCTGTGCAGCGTGCCAGTTCGGCTTCAATGGCTGTGACGGCTTCAGAGCGGCTGGCTGCCAGCACTTCAGCGAGTTCTTTGGAGGACGGCAGCACGGGATTCTCGACCTGCTGCACAAGCCATGGGGTCCGGACGTCTCCGAAGCGTGCCAGAGCAGCTGCGACGGCAAGCCGCCGCTCGTCATTCGTTTCCTGTTCAAACTGCAGTCCCAGCTTCTGCCGCATCACGGCTGGTGGGTAACCGCGGCGGGCGAGCTGATCCACGGCGAGCGGGATGGCGGTGCCGCGAACATCTGCGAGTCCGGCGGCCTGGTGATTCATTTCCAGATCCAGTTGTCGACTGCGGGCGAGCTGCAGCCAGCCGGCGGCGAAAAGCAGCAGGGCGAGTCCGCTGCCGGTGCGGGTGAGGTGTCGGCGGGTGGCAGCACGCAGCATGCGGCGTTCCACGGGCGACCAGCGGCCTGGGCGGGTGAGGAGCAGCAGGCGGATCCAGTCGGTGAGTGGCGGGAGGTAGCGGGATTCACAGCGATGGCTCCAGAGAGCGGCTGTGTCAGACAGCAGCAGTTCAGCGCGGCCGCGGCGAGTTTCCCGCTGCTTGCGAACCAGCCATTCGCGCAGGGCATCGACAAGGTAGTCGTGTGCCAGCTGCCATGCCTGCTGCGGGGCGGCCGCGGGAAGAGTGGAGGCAGCATCGCTGGAAGATTCGACGGGTGTGATCAGTCTGAGTTCCGCATCGAGGATCCGCAGCACGGCCTGAAAGTCGGCTGGCCGTTGTTCGTAGCCGGCGGCCGCAAGAAGTTCTTCGCGGGAGCGGCTGCGGCCTTTGATGCCAAGTCCCGGGGGCGGGAGCAGCCGTTTGAGGATTTCACGGGCTGCGGGCGCATGCAGGCGATGCGCCGGGCTGGCCTGGGGCGAGTGAAAGGCGTCTTCCAGAAAGGCCACACCCAGGCCTTCAAGGCCTCCGACTTCTGCGAGCGTCTGCGGGGTCCAGTCACGGCTGCGAAGCATTTCGGCAAACAGTGTCAGCCTGACTGCGATGATGCGACCATCCACGGCAAGGCCTTCAACGGCCTGATGCAGAAACGCCTGCTGCGCGTCGTTCCATTCGGTCGCCACCGCCGGGAGTCGGCCCCAGGCCTGACCGAAGCGTGCGAGCACTCGCCGGGCGTGTTCAAGGTCGAATAAATCGACCAGTGCCGTGTTGACACCCTCCAGCATCGGCACTTCGATGGCATTCATCAGCCGGGCGATGGCGACGGAAAAGTCATCGCGAACCAGCAGGAGTGCCTGCAGATGGGCACCGTCACACTGCCGCAGGACTCGAACCAGCACCGATTCGGGAGCCGGCGGATTGCGGCTGAGCCATTGTTCCAGCTGATCCAGCACGAGCACGACCTTGCCACGACCGCGCTGGCGAATCAGGCTGCAGGCATCTGCGGCATCGGCATCGGGGGCGAGCCCGGAGACGAGCGGACGCAGGGCGATCAGCAGCCGGGCTTCGGTGTCTTCAGCGGAGGCTTCCAGAAAGATCGTCTGCACTCCACCAGCGAGAGAAGGCAACAGCCCGGCTCGAACCAGTGATGACTTGCCACAGCCGCTGGGCCCATAGAGCACCCCGGCGGAAAACGTTCGCTGCGCATCGCGTTCTTCCAGCTTCTGTTTCCAGAAGGCGATGCTTTCCGGCAACCCGGCACGAGTGCGGGGGCCTGGCAGCAGCTGCAGGAAGAACGCGGCGTCTTCCTCCACAAACGACCGCAAACCCCGGGGTGTGATCGGCAGTCCGTCTGCGTCGGCCGGGCCGGCCACGGGACGTCGGCCACGAGTGGATTCTTCCAGCCAGTCTTCGAGGTCAGCAGCGAAGGATTCGGCAGTCTGGTAGCGATCTGCCGTTCTGCGGGCGAGTGCCTTGAGGCAGATGCGTTCGAGTTCACCGGGAATGCGGCTGCTGAAATCACGCGGTGGCCTGGGGGAGGCTGAGATGACCTGACTGAGAGTTTCCCGGACAGAGCCACCGCGGAACGGCCGGGTGTCGGTGAGCATTTCGTAGAAGATGACTCCCAGAGAAAACACGTCGCTGCGACCGTCGAGGCGGTGGGCTTCGCCAAGAGCCTGCTCAGGACTCATATAGGCAGGGGTCCCAGCCACCGTCCCCTTCTGCAGCTGCTGATCAGAACGAATGGCAAGGCCGAAGTCCGCGACGAACGGGGATCCACTGCCCGCATCAATCAGAATATTGGCCGGCTTGATGTCCCGGTGGACGATCTGCTGCTGGTGAGCTGCATGCAGGGCCCGAGCCACCTTCGACAGGAGCCTTGCCGCTTCCTGCTCCGACACCCGGCCGCCGCGCAGCAGTCCCTCCAGCGTGGTGCCGTTGATGTACTGCGAGACCGCATAGATGGCACCATCAGGCGCTGTGCCAACGTCGTAGACGGCAACGATCCCGGGATGGGACAGCGCAGCTGCCATGCGGGCTTCGGTGAGGTAAATGTCGACTTCGGCGGCCGAACGAAAGCGGGCACGGTTCGGCAGCTTCACAGCCACCTGACGCTGCAGCTGCACGTCCCGCGCCAGAAAGACTCGGCCGAACGCTCCTTCCCCGAGCAGCCGATCCAGTCGATAGCGATTCTGGAGGTACTGCGGTTCCGCCACCGGCGGCTCCAGTGGCGTCTCACCCCGAAACTGCTGAAGCTGGGTCGCCAGCGCGTCCTGGGAATCGGCATCGGGCAGTTCGGAGTGTCGCACGGCCTGCGTGGCGTCAGCAGGTGACTCTGTCATGGCCTGCGGGTTCGCGACGGGCTCAAGGGCCGGGCCTGGGAGTGTCTGGCAGACAGTGGCAGCAGCGGCGGAGTCGGTCTCTGAGGCCGGGCTGTGCTCGGACAGCTGAACGACCTGAGTGGCCTCGCTGATGGAGACGGGCGGATCGGACGGGGTGGCAGCGGGGCTGCCGACGATGGTCTGATCGGAATCCGGTTGCCTGCCGTGACGCTGCAGCAGTTGCAGGGCGAGCGGGTCTGTGGCGAGGGCGGGAAAGGCTGTCAGATAGTCCTGCAGCCGATCAGGCAGACGGGCCGCCGTGCGCAGCTGCTGATCGGCAAGCAGGATTTCCAGAATTTCGGGTGTCTTGAGCTGTGGATGCCGGGCGATGAAGTGGAGGGCATCCGGGGGTGAGCCGGAGCAGTTCCAGAGCTGCTGGAAGGCACTCAGGACTTCCATTGGCGGTTTCCGCAGCGGTCAACAGTCGGGGGAATCAGAAGAGTTCGAGGAAGTTGGTGAGGCTTCCGGAGAGCTTGACGATGAAGCGGGCAGCATCTGCCCCATTGATGGCGCGATGGTCATAGGACAACGACAGGGGCAGCATCATGCGTTCGCTGATCTGGCCATTTTCCATCACGAGCTGGTTGAGAGTGCGGGACATGCCGAGGATGGCAACTTCGGGGTAGTTGACGATCGGGGTGAAGGCTGTTCCACCGATCCCACCGAGGTTGGTGATGGTGAAGGTACCGCCCTGCATGTCTTCGGATTTGAGTTTTTTATCGCGGGCTTTGGCTGCCAGTTCAGACAGTTCTGAGGCGACCTGGAGGATGTTTTTCTGGTCACAGTTGCGGATCACGGGGACGACGAGTCCGTTGGGCGTGTCGACGGCGACTCCGATGTGATAGTACTGTTTGACGATGAGTTCCCCGGACTGCAGATCGACGCTGGAATTGAAATTGGGGAAGGCTTTGAGGGCACCGACGACCGCTTTGATGATGATGGCCGTCATGGTGATTTTGGGTGAGTTGGGGTTGGCTTTGACGTATTTTCGGCGAGCG
>JBJTOP010000082.1:0-1980 GCA_046074645.1 Planctomycetaceae bacterium
CGACGGGGGTGATGGACGCAAACAGGTCAGCCCGGGTTCGGCGACTACGGAACAGTTCGCTGTCCTGTTTTTTTGGAGGGGGAGGATTGAGTTGCAGCAGTGCAGAGGGAACGGAACCGTCGGGGGCAGAGATCTTCAGCGTGATGGGTCCCCAGTCAGCATCCGAGGGTGCTGCCGCGGGATCGACGGCCGTGAGCGTTACAGGGACGACTGCCTGTTTGGGGTGAATCGTGAACGGCTCCATTCTGAGTGCTGCGGGGAGCATGGTGGGTTCCACAAGGAGTGGACCATCGCAGCGAAATCGTCGGAGCGTTATTGGCAGTGATGCGCTGCCGCCACGTGGGATGTTCAGGCGATCCGAGGGAGCAGCAGCGATCACAGCGGGCGTTGTGTGAAACAGATTCAGGGCGTAGCACCATTCAGGACCACCACGTCCGGCGAGTTCAGTTACTCTGACGAAGTAGTTTCCAGGGGCTGGCAACTGGACAGAGAGTTCGGCGTCGCGGGGACCGGCGTCGTCGGATTCGGCGAGCTTGCCTCCATCGTCTTTGAAGATTTCGAGCACCAGATCGCAGGGGCTGGAGACGTCGCGAGTGCGCGCCTGCACGAGGAGCGGACCGGCGGCGGGGGCGTTGATGCGAAACCAGTCCGCGTCGCCCGCCGATTGAAATACTCCGCTGATTACGCCGGCATCGGCCGGCACTTCACTGGCCTGCTCCCGCGTTGAATTGGGCTCTGTTTCGCTGAGCACGGAGTTGTTTGTGACGGCGACGGCGGCGATGCTGGAGGCTTCGGCGTCGGAGGCTCGGAAACTGACGGGAATGAGATCTTCAGCGGGGGCAGCGGGGGCAGTGGCTTCGCCGACGACAGTTCCGGCAGCATCGGTGATGGAGACGGGTTTGCCGTTGGTGGCGATTCTGGGGAGCGCTGCGGCGGAAAGAGGCATGCGTGCGAGCCGCAGATGGAAGAAGTGCCGGGCACCCCCGGAATATCGCACATCCCGCAATTCCAGCCTGTACTCGCCAGCCGCGGGGGCCTCAAAGCGGAACTGACTGTCGCCTTCGAGCCCGGGGAAATCGTCACTCCAGAGGAGTTCACGGCCATCGGGACCAAGGATTCTGAGCACGGGGTCAAGGTCGGAACCGATCCGTCGAGCGAATACTTCGGCGGTGAACACCTGATTGGCGGCAAGATTCAGTTTGAACGTTTTGGAGGCGACGGCCGCGACGGATCCATTCAGACAGCAGGGCAGGCTGAGCGGCTGTCCGGCTGAGCGGTTGTCGGCTTCTGCCGTCAGTGCCGTGAAGGGGAGATCGTCGACGACGGTCCAGGCTGCTTCTGAGACACCGTGATTGGTGATGAGCCTGACCGGGTAGATTCCGGGAACGGCGTTGGCGGCAATCGAGCCTTCGAGGGCTACGGGCTGGTCTTTGCTGAGGTCTGAACCGGCTTTGGGGCGAAGGGTTCCGACTGGTGTCCAGAGTGCGATGCAGCCCTGCTGTTGTTTGCCGACGGACGTCACGGCCGCAGGCTGGCCGGGCCGCAACGCGGGACCATCCAGCCGATCGACGAGCGGATCCTGAGCGGCCGCCGAGGGCAGCAGGAATCCCAGCAGAAGACAAAGGACTGCGGGACGTGCGGCAGCGGTGGCGGACGGGATACTTGAATTTGGGAGGCAGGAAACAGCCATGCGGGAGGGTTTTCCGAAGAATAGATGGCTGGGCGGGCGCGTAGATAAGCTGTGAGAGTCTAAACCGGCTCTGCTGCTGCGTCAAAGTTAAACACCCAAATGTTTGGCCGCAAAAAAAACCTGGCCGGAAGTTTGGGAAAGACCCTTGACAACGGCAGATCCGGTTTGTTCTATCCGATCGTTCTGGTTTTTCGCCCGCTGTCTCCGTCGGAGCATCAGTGCCATGGTTTCCCGCGTGTTGTCGCGTCCCACCCGCCGTTTTCGTCCGATTTCCTGTTCCCTGCTGACAG
>JBJTOP010000083.1:0-6309 GCA_046074645.1 Planctomycetaceae bacterium
CGCGGCGCATTCAGACGCTCAAGCGTGGACTGGCCCGGCACGAAACCCTGTTCGAAATCCGCGGTCCCTGTGCTGCCCGGAAAGAACACGCCGATACCGCCCACCAGTGTATCGCCAAAATCGTCGGCATCCGTGTCCGAGTCGCGAAACAGGGGCACTCCGCCCGGCAATGTTGCGATGCCGCGAGACTGCTGCGTCGGTGCCATGCCGGAGGCGAACCCCCACGACTCGGGCACCACAATTGATTTGCCGGGAAGGTATTGAGCGTCGAAGCGGGAACGGAGCGTCAGGTCGTCGCCCGCACCGTCTTCCCGAATCCCATTCGGCCCCGCATGAATCAGACTGTCCCGATTGGTGTGTTCAATCGCAAACAGGTCCACCGGCGGCGTGTGCAGAATCTCGGGAGGAAAGTGGCCCCCAACTCCAATGGGCGCCACAAAACCTGGTCCCTGAAACGTGGGATCGGATGAATTCGGATTGGACTGAACTTCCCGCTGCGTGACCGTGGACTGGCTGATAAAGCGCACGGTGCGGGATGTGAGCGGTCCGCGAGACTGCAGCTGCAGATCGCCACTGGAAAACATGGCCGCCGTTCGCGCCTTGGCAACGGCGCCGTCCACCATGAAGGCCAGCGTCTGTGCGTCCGACGCTGTGACCCCAGCTTCCACCCGCACACCCAGAATCCGACCGCTGCGATCCACCACTGCGATGATCGCGTCATCGCTGGACGTGACGGCCGAGGCTCGATCAAGCAGCTGCTGCACTTCGGCTGCCTTGAGTTGCGGATCCTGCAGCGGGGACAGAACCAGCCCGCCTGCGGATCGCAGCGTCGGCGGTGACGACGCCGCTGCCTCCATCGACTCGCCTGAACTCATCGCGCCACCCGTTGCGGCGGTCGAACCCGCTGAAGCCACCGCCTGCTCGATGGCCGCCGTCAGTGCCATGCCAGAGCTCGCGCCGGTCCACTCGCCGTTCATCAGCCCGGAAGAGCTGTCCGGCAACCCAAGTCCGTGCCCGATTTCGTGCGCCGCGACCGTGCTGAAATCAGGTTTCGCGGCAGCGCCAGTACCGCTGGGTGCACCACCTTCGGACCAGTCTTCGGCGCTGTCCAGCCAGACAAGTCCACGAATCGCGTGCCCGCCACCGTCAGGAATCAGCTGGCCACCTCCCAGCCCGAGCACTCCGCCGGGACGACTCTGCAGCTGGGCGACGGTAAGGCTGCCGACTCCGATGTTCAGGATAGAATCCAGCGGCGAAGCGGTGTCCCGCTGAAAGCTCACACCCTGCCCGAGCACCTGCTGCCAGCGCTGCAGAACGTCTTCTGTAAGCTGCTGCTGTTCCGGCGTGATCTCATTATGCACGCCTTCATGATCACGAAAGTCATAGCGAACGCGGAGCGGAGCCGTGGCAGGCCCGAGGTGATCGTCGGACGTGTCTTCAGAATTCCGCGGCAGCGAAGATTCCGGCAGTGAATCCAGCGGAGATGCCGGGAGCAGAAACGGCAGACCAGTCAGACTTCCCGCATAGAGTCTGCTTTCGAGGGATTCTGCGGTGAATGAGCGCCCGCTGGACTTCCGCCGCGGCGGATCAGCCGTGAATTTCCAGGCATTGCGACGCATGAGCAAATCCAGTGAAAAACCCGAAAGGCGCGCCATGTCAAGCGCCTTCGGCAAAAGCCGCCTGCTGATTGAAGGAAATCTGATCGCCTAATCCGAAAAATCGGTAAACTCCTCCGAGTGTGAAGAGGCGGCCCCCGTGCGATTGCGGCCTGGAGGGGCAGCGATAGTCGCCTTTCGCTCCGCGAAAGCACGGCGTTGGAAGCCCTTTCGCAGAGCGAACGGCGACAAAATGACGGCTCTGGGCGTTCAGGGTGCCATGTGTGTTGGCATTTCTGGTGGGGTGATTGGGTGGTTATTCCACTCCCTGACGGTCGCGGCTCGGTTGGGGTGTTTGGGGTGGCGTTTCGGCGATCGGTTGGGTGCCGGGGGGTGACGGACTGGAAGTCCGTTGTACGGCGATGGGGATCGGCTGGGCGGAGTTGGGCACAAAGAAATCCGGTGCCGGTGAAAATCTGCCCCGCCGTGAATCCAGGCCCACTCGCGTGAAATTCTATGCTCAGACGATAATCTTCGTCCTGACCCGTCGGAACGGGTTTGCTTCGGGACAGGCTTCCCACCTTCCCACCTCTGACGCCTGCTTCCTTTTTCTCAAGGAGAATCCTGGTGAATTTTCGTGCTCTGCTTGTGCTGCTGGCCCTCACGACGACATCGGCCGTCGAGGCCGGGACAAAACTGCCCAACGTGTTTTCTGACCACATGGTGGTGCAGCAGAAAATGCCCATTCGTGTCTGGGGCTGGACAAATCCCGGGCAGGATGTGACTGTCGAGCTGGGTGGCAGGTCGGTTGCCGGCAAGGCTGATGCCACCGGTCGTTTCGATGTTTCGCTGCCGGCCTTCGACGCCAGCAACACCCCGCACACGCTCACGGTTAAGGGTGACGAAACCGTGACCGTCAATGATGTGCTGGTGGGCGAAGTCTGGATTTGTTCGGGTCAGTCCAATATGCAGTGGTCCGTCAACGCCTCCAACGACCCGGACCTCGAAAAGCTGGCTGCCAAATTTCCGAACATCCGCATGATTAACTTTCCACAGGTGGGCACTCAGGAACCCATCGCCAGCCACGACGATCGTCGCTGGATGGTCTGCAACCCCGAAAACCTCGGCAATTTTTCCGCCGTTGGCTATTTCTTCGCTCGCCAGCTGCATCTGACGATTGATGTGCCGATTGGCATGATCAACAACGCCTGGGGTGGCTCTGCCTGCGAAGCCTGGGTCAACCGCGATGTGCTCAAAGCCAACGAAAAATTCGCTCCGCTGCTGGCCCGCTGGGAAGCCATGGAAAAGCAGGTCGCCGAACTCTCCGCCAACTCCAGCCTCAACGACGAACAGAAAAAGCAGCTGGAAGGTCTGAAAAGGCAGATGTCCGGAAATGCGCGTCCCGCCAACATCTACAACGGGGTGCTCAAGTCACACATCGGCTACACCATTCGCGGAGCCATCTGGTACCAGGGCGAAAGCAACGCATCTCGCGCGTATCAGTACCGCGAGTTGTTCCCGGCAATGATCTCCAACTGGCGGCAGGAATGGGGTCAGGGTGACTTCCCGTTCTACTGGGTGCAGCTGGCCGATTTCAAGGCACAGCAGGCTGAACCAGGTGCCAGCGACTGGGCCGAACTTCGCGAAGCTCAGACCATGACCATGTCCAAACTCAGCCACACCGGTGAAGCGGTCATCATTGACATCGGGGAAGGCAAGGACATTCATCCGAAGAACAAAGTCGATGTCGGCCGTCGCCTCGCTCGCTGGGCTCTGGCCAACGAATACGGCGTCAAGATCCCCTTCCACAGTCCACAGTATGCCTCCATGGAAAAGCAGGACGGAAAAATCGTGCTGAGTTTCAACTATGTGGATGGTGGCTGGCGCCCCTTCGATGTTCCGCAGCCAGTGGGTTTTGCAATCGCCGGTGACGATCACAAGTTTGTCTGGGCGGACGCAAAGATTCTCCAGGATGGCCGCGTTGAAGTCTCCAGCAGCAAAGTTCCGAATCCGGTTGCTGTTCGCTACGGCTGGGCCGATAACCCGGTGTGCAACATGTTCAACGGCGCCGGACTGCCACTCACACCGTTCCGCACGGATGACCTGCCGGGCGTGACCGCCACCAACAACTGATGATCCGAATGGAAAGTCCACGGCAGCGGACGGGCCTCGCTCGTCCGCTGCTTTTTTTCTGCGGAGTTTTCAATGGAATTTTCGCAACATCGCATCGCCTTTATCGGCAGTGGCCAGATGGCCTCAGCACTTGCTGCCGGCTTCGTACGCTCGCTTCCCGGTCCCGCGCAAATCACGGCCTGTGATCCGTCGGCAGAGGCCCGCGAACGGTTTCTGAAGGTAACGGGGGCGCACGCACAGGCGACAGCATCCATGGCTGAAGCGGTGCGAAATGCCACCGTGGTGATACTCGCCGTCAAACCACAGGTCATGCCCGAGGCCCTCCGCGAACTGGCTCCGCTGCTCGTCTCCGAACCGCTCGTGATTTCCGTCGCCGCCGGCATCACGCTGGCACACATGACTGAATCGCTCCCGGCCGGTACTCGCCTGATCCGCGTCATGCCCAACACTCCCTGCCTGATCGGCCGCGGCGCCAGCGGTGCTGCCGCTGCTGCCACCGCCACGCCAGACGATCTGAGTCTGGCCGAAGCACTGCTCACCACCGTCGGCAGCATCTCGTGGGTGTCCGAATCACTCCTCGATGCCGTCACCGGACTTTCCGGGAGTGGTCCGGCCTACGTGTTTCAGATCATCGAAGCACTCAGTGACGGCGGTGTGAAAATGGGGCTGCCCCGCGCTGTCGCTCTGAAACTGGCCGCTCAGACCGTCGCCGGCGCAGCAGATATGGTGCTCTCTGGAAACCAGCATCCCGCTGCCTTGAAGGATGCCGTCGCCAGTCCCGGCGGAACCACCATTGCCGGCCTGCACGCACTCGAATGCGGCGGATTGCGGGCCGCGCTGATGAATGCGGTCGAAGCAGCCACCCTGCGTTCCCGGGAACTCGGCCGCTGATTTCCCGCGATGCTCCGTCCCCACTCCTGTTCGCTCCCTTTCTGCTCAGTTGAGTCCACACCATGGCAAATCCGGAACTCACCACCACTCTGACTCCAGATCAGATTCGCCAATGGATCGCTTCCCGAATCCCGGTTGAGGATTTTCGTGATCGGCGAGTGCTCCTGATTGTTCCCGACAACACTCGGACAGCCCCGTTGCCGGTGCTGTTTCCGGCACTGCGTCAGCATCTGCGTGCACACGTCAGAGCCCTCGATGTCCTGGTTGCTCTTGGCACGCACCGTCCCATGCCCGATGCCGCCATTCGCAGCATGCTGGGGATTGCCGCCGACGACCCCTGCAGCGATGTCGGACTGTTTAACCATGCATGGGATAACCCCGCAGAGCTTGTGCAGATTGGCATGCTCTCAAAGACGGACACTGAAGAGTTGTCGTCGGGTGCCATGGCTGAAGAAGTGCCGGTGCAGATCAACCGTCGTATTCACGACTACGACGTCGCCCTGATCGTGGGACCGGTCTTTCCGCATGAAGTGGTGGGGTTCAGTGGCGGCAACAAATACTTCTTCCCGGGCATCTCCGGCCCGGATCTGCTCAACTTCTTCCACTGGCTGGGCGCCTTGATCACGAATGTCGGCATCATCGGCGTTCAGGATACACCCGTGCGACGCGTTGTGGATCGCGCGGCACGGATGGTGCCGCTTGAACGACGCTGCCTCGCATTCGTCGTCGCGCCCGACGCTGCTCCCTACGGCCTGTTCTATGGAACACCGGAAGATGCCTGGCGTCAGGCTGCAGAATTGTCCGGTCGAGTCCACATTAAGCGCAAGGCCCGGCCGTACAAACAAGTGCTCTCCTGCGCCCCGCCGATGTATGATGAACTCTGGGTGGCCGGCAAATGCATGTACAAGCTGGAACCTGTCGTCGCCGACGGCGGTGAACTGATCATCTACGCGCCACACATGAAGGAAATCTCCGTCACGCACGGCCACAACATCGAACGCATCGGCTACCACGTCCGGGATTACTTTACAAAACAATGGGACCGATTCCGCGAATTTCCCAAAGGTGTGCTGGCACATTCCACGCATGTTCGCGGCAGTGGCACCTTCGAAAACGGCATCGAACGTCCACGCGTCACCGTGACCGTCGCCTCGCAGCTTTCAAAAGAAATCTGCGAACGCATCAACCTCGCATGGCGCGACCCGGAAAGTATCGATGTCGAGTCATTCGCCAATCGCGAAGACGAAGGCATCCTGCTGGTCCGCAAAGCCGGCGAACATCTGTATCGGCTGGAAGACGGCGTCAGTACGGTGTTGTCCTGAGGACAGCGCTGGGGTGGTGAAAAGATGTTCCGCTCAGCCGCTCGTCTCAGCCGCATGGCGGCAGCCTGCGGGAAAAGGGCCCTGCCAACGCGCTGCCAATGCCCCTGCCAGTGCGGGCACCTTCGGTGCGAAACACAGCCGGGGGCTTCCGCCCAGCCGCTGGGTCCAACCGCATGTCAGCCGCATGGCGGCAGCCTGCGGGCAAAGGGCCCTGTCAACGCGCTGCCAATGCCCTTGCCAACGCGGGCACCTTCGGTGCAAAACACAGCCGGGGGCTTCCGCCCGACCGCTCGCAATGCCAGCCGCATGGCGGCAGCCTGCGGGCAAAGGGCGCTGCCAACGCGCTGCCAATTCCCTTTGCCAGCGCG
>JBJTOP010000084.1:0-26162 GCA_046074645.1 Planctomycetaceae bacterium
AGTCTGCCGCCATGCGGCTGAGTTTGCGAGCGGTTGGGCAGCAGTTCAATGGCAGTCACTTTCGCCGTCGGGGGCGGCGATAGTCGTCTTTCGCTCTGCGAAAGAATGGCAATGGAAGTCCTTTCGCAGAGCGAAAGGCGACAAAGTAACTGACACTGGGCGGCAGTTCGTGGAGTCTGCCGCCGACATTGTTTGCTGCAGCGGTTCGAGAGCTCTCATGTGGAACCGAATCCCGGATGGGAATATGAATTTGTTTTTCACATTTGCTTCACGCATTCTTCAAATAGTCGCCGCAGAATCCGCTCAATTGATGGTCACAAGAGTCATCTTCCGTTTATGCCGTGTCCATCTGTTTCTGCCTTTCTGGAAGGGTGCAAAGTGAAGAAGAGTTTCGTTCCGTCACAGATCAACAGGACATCGGCATCTCGCCGCGGTTTCACGCTCATCGAACTACTGGTGGTGATTGCGATCATCGCCATTCTGGTTGCGTTGCTGCTGCCTGCGGTTCAGCAGGCTCGTGAGGCCGCTCGTCGCACACAGTGCAAGAACAACCTGAAACAAATCGGCCTTGCAGTTCACAACTTCGAAAGCACTTACAGTCGCCTGCCGCACTCCGGCCAGTGCGACAGCACGGGCGGTGCCAGCACGACCTACATGACACAGTCCACACCGACGCTGCTTCTGCCATACATCGAGCAGCAGAATGTCTACCAACTGATGGACCATCAGCTCAAGTTCGCTGACATGGCGACGGCTGGCTATGTCACTACAGCGCTGAATCCAAATTCAATCGGTGCGATCTACAACGACCCCAACTTCCCCAACACAGTCGCAGCGGCAAGGACTCAGATTCCCTCGTTCGTCTGCCCCAGCACTCCCATTGACGTTGCCCGTCGAGCACCGGATGGTTTTGGTCTTTGGGACTACATGTTTATTGCCGTGTCCGATGTTGAAGATGGTTCTGCCGGAGCCACGACGCCAACCGGTACTCGCCCGACCGACGCTGCCCGACGTGTGGCCATGACTGTTCAGGGATTCCTGTCCTGCGACCCGAAGCGCCGATTTGCGTCGATCACCGATGGCACCACAAACACCATTCTCTGCATCGAAGACTGTGGTCGAGCCCATCCTTCTGCTGGTCGCCTTGGTTCACTTTCCAGCCGTCCCTCGCCGAACGGCGAAGGTCCGGCATGGTCTGGCGGCTCTTCAGGTGGTCGCCGCATGTACGCCTGGGCCGACCCTGACGCAGCAACCAACGGTCTCTCTGGCCCCAGCAATGCGGTATCTCCTGCGTCCCGCGTCATGCGTCCGAACAATTACAATACACCTCAGGGTGGCCCGGTCGAATGTCCATGGACCGTCAACAACTGCGGGCCCAACGACGAACCGTTCAGCTGGCACACCGGCGGCGTTCAGGCTGCTCTGGGTGACGGTTCTGTCCGCTTCATCAGCGAAAACATCGACACGCTGACTCTGAAGTGGCTGGCAGGGGCCGATGACGGTCGCGTGACGAGCGACTTCTGATCCAGCAGATTTCAATTTCATTATCAAGGTCGCTCCTCGCACGCCGCTCGCTGCTTCGCAGCAGCGGCGTGCTCCCTTTCACGGAACTTCAACTCATGCGATTCACACTTCTGCTCTCCGTCCTGCTTCTGTTCGTTACCGGTTGCCAGCAGTCTCTTGATCTCGGTACAAACCCGGAGCCGGTTGACATCACTGGTTCTGTCAAAAAGGGTGATACGCCCCTCACCGGAATGCGATTGAACCTGCAGCCTCTTGACGCCGGGCTTCCGGCTGCCATCGACATTAAGGAAGGTAAAATCTCTGCCAAGGTAACGCCAGGGAAGTACACTTGGTACATTTCAGGTGATGAAAAGGAACTGGCGTCCAAAGGTATCCCGGAGAGCTTCCACGCGGGTTCGATGGAACGCACCGTTGAAATCAAGGGCGGTGAAACGCTTGATTTCAAAGTGGACTAGGTCAAAGCTGGAGTCGATGCACGTTTGAATAACGGGCGATTTGGCTTGTTTTCAGTTTTGTCTGCCAGCTGACATCCATATTCTCCAGCGAGTGCGTGGATCGAGTTTCGTTCTACTGGACGATCTGGACGGTTCCGCGTACACTTTCCTCTGCGTCCGGTCGTGGGATTTGCACCGACGCGTTGATTGATTTGGCCTGATCTGCCACAGGGATGTGAACATGAGACAGGGACTTCAGTTTCCCCTGTTCGGGGGAATGTTGCTCTTTATCGGGGTGGCTGCCGGCACGATGATTCTGCCTGAAGTCCGCTGGCTGAATCAGCCCCCGATGAATCCCGGGGTGGTGTCGCTGCGGCCTGCAGGAACGTCGGCTGAAGCCGTGGTTGCTTCGCCAGCCCCGGCCAACTCCTCTGCGGCGGCACAACTCTTCGACCAGCCTTTCTTTTTCAATGAACCCGAGTCTTTTTTGGACGGTGAGTCCCCGTTTATGCTGGTCACAGCTGCCTCCAGCGATGACCGAACGGCCATCCAAAAACGGATTCTTCAGGTGTTCCCCGACGCAGATGCAGCCACCGTCGATGCGTGGGCAGAGACGTTTCAGGGCATGTCAGCCATAGAGATCAGTGATATCCTCGAACAGAAGAAGCTGCTGTCCGGTTCGCTGGATTCCATATTTACACCGGGGCTGCAGGCCCCGAAATCATCTGTCAGGCAAGAGGCTGAAAAATCAGACCGTGACGAGGAGCGTGCTGCCACGCGGCAGAACCTGAGGCATGCGTGGACGGTCGGCTATCGTCGTCGGCTGGTACTTCCGGGGGCGGGCGAGGACGTTTCGCCTGAAGCAGTTACCGTGGGCCTTGATTTCATTGATTTTTCACCGGGGCGACGCGTGAAATCTCCGCAGCCGCTGCATGTGGCCTTCGCCGATCACGCATTGCAGATGTTTCTGCTGCAGGATGGCAGCCTTACCCGCCGCGGAGACTTCAGCATTCAGCCGAATGGCAGACTGGGGCTCGCCGCGGCAGGCGGCATTCGGGAACTGAGTAACTCCCCGGTGGTAACCGACCGAACGCGTTCTGTGCGGGTCCTTGAAAACGGGGAATTTCAGCAGGCGGGTGAACAGGACAGCTGGGTGACGGTCGGCCGTCTTCCCGTTGCGGAAGTGCTTCGGCCGGAGCTGTTAATCACCAGAGATGGCGTGCATTTCGAGGCGACTGCACCCCACGCATGGCGGGAGCTTTCTGCGGGCGAAATTCGTCTGCTCTCAGGCACACTCGAACTGTCCAACGTGGATCCTGCTGAAGAACTGCAGCGACTGGATGCGCTCGACCGGTAGCCACCCCATGGCGTTATCGAGTGCCACCAGACCTGACGGTCCCCGGCTGGCGGACTCAGCGCATGAACATTTTCGGGCTTCTTCCACGCGTTCGCCCTTCTGTTTTCCCTGTGTGCGCTTGCTTCGCTGTCTCCATCGCGGCACAATTTCTCGAAGTTCTTCCATTTCTCCAGCCGCGAAGCAACCGCCATGTCTCGCCAGCATCACTCCCACCCAGCCTGTGTCTCGCCAGCGCGACTGCTGCTGTCTGCCCTCGCGTTTTTTGCCGCCGCCAACCCCGGCCGTGCGGGTGAGGACGTTCGTTATTCCGTTTCGGTGGCTCCACTTCTGAAAACCTACTGCTCTGCCTGCCACAACCGCACCGAGGCGAGTGGCGGATTTTCCGTACTCTCCCCCGACGAACTCCTCAAGGGCAGCGAAGACGGTCCCGTCATCAGCACTGACAAGCCTGAGTCCAGTCGCCTGCTGGCGGTCATCACCAGCACGGGCGATGATCACATGCCTCCGGCTGATCACCCCCAGCCGACTCCTGCAGAAATCGAAATCCTCCGGCAGTGGGTTCGTTCCGGAGCGAAGTTTGATTCCCGGGTGGCACTGCTTCCGGCACTTCCAGCCGTAAAGCCGCGTTCTCCGCGTCCGGCCCTCCCCACATCACTCGCGATCAGCCCCGACGGTACTCGCCAGCTGCTGGGAAGATTTCGCAGTGTGGAGGTGGTGCCGTTTGTCCAGTCCGCCCCCACCGAGACTCCTGTTCCGACACAGCCCGGTACACTTCCAATTCCTGACGGCAAGGTAACCGATGTTCACTTCAGTCGAGACGGGTCGCGAATTCTGGTCGCCGCAGGAACTCCGGGACTTGCCGGACGCGCTGTCCTCGCCACCGCCGATGGCACTGTGCTGGCAGAATTCAGCGGCGCCTCCGATATCCTTTACTCCGCCGCATGGTCCCCCGACGAATCCCTCGTTGCCACCGCCGGCTATGACCGCATTATCCGAGTCTATCGCTCCGATTCGGGCGAACTCGTGCGCGAAATCACCGGACACAACGGCGCGATTTTCGACCTCGCTTTCAGCCCCGATGGTAGTCTGCTTGCATCCGCCAGTGCCGACGCCACCGTGAAAGTCTGGCAAACAACCAGTGGCGAACGGTTCGACACGCTCAGCCAGCCCCTCTCCGAGCAATACTCGCTCGCATTTCACCCCAACGGTAACTCACTCTATGCTGTCGGGGCCGACAGTCGCATTCGTCAATGGAAGATCATCTCCCGCTCAAAGCCGGAAATCAATCCGCTGCTCATATCCCGGTTCGCCCACGAAGGTGCCGTCAGTCTCCTGCGGGTCTCTGCCGATGGTCAACTGCTCGCCACCGCTTCCGACAGCGGCTCAGTTAAAGTCTGGCATGCAGCGACTGTCACCGAACTTGCCGCTCACAGCTTTCCCGATGATGCAGCCGTCTGCCTTGAATTTACGCCGCAAAGGTCACTGCTGCTGATCAGTCGCAGCGGCGCCCGACATCTCCTCCCACTTCCCGACCGCGACGCGGCTGCCGCCATGGCCGCCATGTCATCTGCAGCCTCCGGCGTTCCCGCATCCCCAGTCACTCCAGCCGATGCCACTTCCCCGCCCGCATCCGTCTCCGAGGCTGAACCCAACAACTCCCTCTCGGCAGCCCAGCAGGTCCCATTCCCTGCAGACATCACCGGTCTCCTGCACGATGCTGCGAATACGCAGCCGGATGCTGATTTGTTCCGCTTTCCTGCCCGCAAAGGCCAGCCCGTGCTCGTCGAAGTCGTCGCGGCCCGCAACAAGTCCTCGCTTGATTCCCGCGTTGAAATTCTCACCCCCGACGGCCAGCCGGTACTCCACATCAATCTGCAGGCCGTTCGCGATTCATGGTTCACCTTTCGCGGCAAGGATTCAGACACTCCCGACGATTTCCGCCTGTTCAACTGGCAGGAAATGGAACTCAACGAATACCTCTACGCTGACGGTGAAGTGGTCCGCCTCTGGCTCTATCCCCGCGGCCCTGATTCCGGCTTCAAAGTCTATCCGGGCTTTGGTCAGCGACAGACGTGGTTCAACACCACACCCGTCACTCATCCGCTTCAGGG
This sequence comes from Planctomycetaceae bacterium, assembly GCA_046074645.1. Classification (GTDB taxonomy): domain Bacteria; phylum Planctomycetota; class Planctomycetia; order Planctomycetales; family Planctomycetaceae; genus SXXK01. The sequence goes on from JBJTOP010000084.1 coordinate 5,427, forward strand.
CCCAGCGTTTATTGTCGTCCCCAAAGCTCCCGGTGAACCAATCACCAACACCGGGCTTCCAGTGTTCCCCGTGTATTGCCAGAACGACGATGACCCGCTGCGTCAGTGGGGCAGCGATTCAAGGCTGACGTTTAATCCACCGGCAGACGGTGACTATCTGGTTCGCATCGAGGATGCCCGGGGTTTTCAGGGACCAGACTTCAGCTACCAGCTGAAAATTCGCCACCCGGCCCCCGACTTCTCCGTGGCCGCCAGCACCGCCGAAATCAAGGTGCACCCGGGCACCGGACGAGAAGTCATCTTCACCGCCACGCGACTCGACAACTATCGCGGACCCATCGAAATCACAGCCCGCAATCTGCCCCCCGGATTCACTCTGTCAGATCCCGTGATCATTCAGCCTGAACAGCGTCAGGCGTTCGCCGCCCTGATCGCCGCTCCCGACGCCGCAACCCCATCCCCGGAAGCCATTGCGGCTATTCGCTTTGTTGCACGCGGTGAAAGTGAATCCGGCGGTCAGCCCATCGAACACGAAATCGGCGGACTCAAAACCCTCGAAGTCCTCCAGAATCCCGGTATCCGCGTGGTCATTCGTACTGATGATCAGCGGACCGCCGGCAGCAATGAACATACCTCCGAACTCACCGTCACCCCCGGGACCACTCTCAAGGCATGGCTCAAAGTCGAACGCGTTGATCACAAAGGACTCGTCGAATTCGGCAAGGAAGACTCCGGCCGCAACCTGCCGCACGGAGTCTTCGTTGATAATATCGGGCTCAATGGTCTGATGCTCCTCGATGGCCAGACCGAACGCGAAGTGTTCATCACCACCGCACCGTGGGTGCCCGAACAGTCGCGCCCGTTCTATCTCAAATCCAGTGTCGGTGGCGGCATCACAACTCTGCCCGTCATGCTCCACGTTCGCGCAGGAAATCTGAATGCAGCCAGCCGCTGAAACTCCCGTGGAAGACTTCGAATCGCTCTTCCACGGACATCCCAAAGACATCGAACAACGATTCATCGCACTGCGCCCCAAAGCTGCTGATCATCCCGATCTCACACTTGCCCCAAGAATCGAAGCCCGCATCGCTTTGACCCAGGCCATGCAGGGGCGGCACGACGAAGCCAGCAGAACTCTGTGCCTCGCCGAAGCAATGCCCGGTGCCACTCAGCCAAGTGCAGCCATCTGCCTGCTCATGGAACAAGCACGGCTGCTGCACCAGGCAAAGAAAGTCGCAGACGCACACCCACTGTTCATCAAAGCCTTCAACTTCGCTCACCAGCACAGCATGGACGGACCCGCTGTCGATGCCGCACACATGGTCGCCATCACAGCCACCGAACCAGCCACTAAAGTCCTCTGGAACGAAACAGCTCTCAATCTGGCCCGCTCCTCCGCTGATCCCAAAGCTACCGCCTGGATCAGCGTTCTTTATAACAACCTCGCACAGGCATTCATCGCTGATTCGCAGTTCACCGCGGCACAAAACGCCTTCAGCACCTGCCGCGAACTCGCTGTCGCCGAAAACAACAGCATCGTCGAACGTGGAGCCCGCTGGGGAATCGCTCGCGCCCTCCGTTCACTCGGACAAACCGCAGATGCTCTGACCATGCAGCAGCAGGTGCTCAGCGAATATAATCAGCTGGAGCAAACCGGAGCTCTCCCCGTGGAACTGATTCGTATGGGCCGCGGACTGGTCCACGAAGAACTTGCTCACCTAAGCTCCACCGAAGCCCCCACGCACGCCGCTCGGGCACTCGAAGATCTGAAAAGCCTCGAGTGGTGGAACGACGCGGAGTATTATGCTCGGTGGTCAATTCTCGACGAAATTGCACGACGACTGCAGGATACACCATGACATCCCGAATCACGCTGTTCTTCCTCGCCCTCACGGGACTCGCCTTCTGCGCCTCTCCCGCGACCATTGCCGCCGAACCCACAGCAGCCCGCCCACACATCGTAATCTTCGTCATCGATGATCTCGGCTATGCAGACTGCGGCTTTAACGGTGGCCGCGAAATTCAAACGCCCGCCATCGATGCCCTCGCCGCCGAAGGTACCGTTCTCGCTGCTCACTATGTTCAGCCAGTCTGCTCACCAACGCGCGCAGCACTCATGACCGGACGCTATGCCACTCGCACCGGCGTCTACACCATCGTCCGACCCAATGCCAAATGGGGACTGCCGCTCGAAGAACGCACACTCGCCGATGCCCTTCGTCAGGCCGGCTACACCACTGCCATCACCGGCAAATGGCACCTCGGAGAATTCGAACCCGCCTACACACCAACCGCACGCGGTTTCGATCATCAATACGGACACTACTTCGGCGCCATTGACTACTATACCCATATCCGCGACGGCAAATCCGACTGGTATCGCGACGACAAACCACTCGCCGAAGACGGATACAGCACCGAACTCATTGCCGCCGAAGCCAGTCGATTGATCACACAGCACAAATCCGTCGCCGCATCCAGACCGCTCTTCCTTTACGTGCCCTTCAATGGCGTCCATGCCCCCCTGCAGGTCCCCGAAAGCTACCTCCAGCCATATTCGGCACTCAAGGGCAACCGTCGAACCTATGCCGGAATGCTGGCCGCAGTCGATGCGGCCATCGGTCGCATCACCGCTGCTCTGAAAGATGCCGGTATGCTCGATAACACCCTCGTCATGTTCACCGCAGACAACGGCGGACCGTCACCGGGTACGGTTACCAGCAACGGCATCCTCAGAGCCGGCAAAGGGACAATTTACGAAGGCGGCGTTCGCGGCTGTGCGTTCGTCCGCTGGCCCGGAAAAATTCCGGCCGGTGCTCGCAGCGAAGAACCCGTCCACGCTGTCGACTGGTTTCCAACACTCGTCGGCATCGCCGGCGGCACACTCGAACAACCCAAACCACTCGACGGCAAGGACCTCGTACCCATGCTGGTCGATGGCAAACCCAATCCCCACGACTCCATCCTGCTTGTTCAGTCCCCCCGGCGCGCCGCGGTTCGCGCGGGTGACTGGAAACTGCTGCAGTCCCGCGGTGCGAACGCCGCAACCGGAAAGGCCGCGAAAAAGAAAGGCAATAAAGCCGTCAATTCGCCAACCGACAGCGGCCCCGAGCTCTATAACCTCCGCGAAGATCCCGGCGAAAAAAATAACCTCGCCAGCTCACAGCCCGAAGTCCTCGCACGCCTCAGCAAACAGCTCGATCAATGGCTGCAAAATGCAGTGCCCCCAGGAAACCCGGTCGAACCATGAACGCCCGGGACGCATGTTCCAGGCACGGCATAGACGTCCCCGGGATGTGGGTGTCGATTCGTTGTCACGTGATCCTCGCCACGCTGATGACTGTCGCGGCCGTATGTGCCGCGGGCCCGCGGGCAAACAATTCTGCCAACGCGATCCCCACGTCCCTGCCAGCGCACACATCCGCGCCGCAAAACGCAACCGAACGCTCCCGCCCGATCGCTCAGGATCCCGTGACCGAACGACTCCTGAAATCTCTTCGCCGCCAGCCGCGTCCGGGAGCCGCCTTCGACCGACTCGTGCAGCAACTCGAAGAGGCCGGGACGGTCGAAGAATTCACCGACGAACTCCGCAGCGAGCTGCAGTCCGCACCAGCCGACAATGACGGTTCCACCGCCACCATTCTCGGACTCTTTGAACTCCGTTCTCGGCGCTTTGAATCTGCCCGCAGTCTGTTTCAAACGGCGTCGAAACAGCGTCCGCGCGACCCGGTTGTGTTCTGGCTGCTCGGCTCCGTCGCTCTTGAACTCGGTGATTCCGCCGCCACCATCGATGCCTGCGAAAATGCCCTTGCTCTGAAACCTCCGCCCACCGATTTGCCGGGCATCGCACGCGATTTCTCAGCCGCTCTCCGCAAAGCGGGTCGAGCAGCCGAGGTGCCCGCACTGTGGACTCGCATCGAAGCTGCTGACCCCGACAATCTGCGACTCTGCGAGCAGGCCGCCACGGCACTCCGCGATGCCAGACTTCCGGAACAGGCACTGATTCGCTACCAGCGTCTCGCGGCCGAACTCGATGACCCCTGGCGCAGAACCCAGGCCCGCCTCGCTGCTGCCGATCTCAAACGCCAGCTCGGACAGATGCAGCAGGCACTGGCTGACGAAGAGTCACTGCTGGATCAACTGGACCCCGACAGCTGGCAGGCTCGCCAGGTTCTCGATCGCATCGAAGAGGTCCTGCTGCAGTCCAGCCAGCAGAATGATCTGCTCACGCTTCTCAATCGCCGGCTGGAACGCGGTGGCCATCAGCCGGATCTGCTGCAGCGAATCATTCGACTGCTGCGACTTCAGAATCGTTCCACCGAGGCCATGCAGCTCCTCGAACAGCAGCTGAAAACAGCGCCGGAAAATCGCAGTCTCCGGCTCCTGCTGGTCACCGAATATACACGCGGTGGTCGTGTTGCTGACGCAGTCGCTCAGTAACAGACTCTTGATCAGGCTGGTCTGCTGCGTCCTGATGACCGCGAAGCGTGGGGCCAGTTGCTGCTGGCAGACCGCGCGGCCTCAGAATCTCCGGCTGATTCTGCTCGCCGGGCTGCGGTGGTCTGGCGAGCCGGCCTCACGGAACAATCGACTGTCGCCGAAATTCGCCGGGTCTCTGAACTGTTGCGCGGGGCAGGTCTCGTCTCAGACGCACTGCCGCTGCTGCAGCAGGCCCTCGATCGCGATCTCAGTGATTCCAGCACACGCGAACAGCTCGGCAGCTGTCTGCACAGTCTGGGACGCCGCGAGGAGGCGCTGAGCGTCTGGCAGGAACTCGCGAACGGTGACCGCCGCAGTCCCGAAGCCTTCCACGAGTTGTCTGCCATTCTGCAGGCCCACGGCGAAAAGCGAGCCGCCATTGACGCACTTCACGCGGCCTGCGATGTCCTGCCGACAGTCCCCGACCTGCTGCGACTCGCCAGCGCCCAGCTGGAATTTCGCGACGGCAGCACGCGGCCTCTCGCTGCGGACTCCCTTCCCGTGCTCACCCGCGCAGCGGCGGCGGCTCAGACATTCGCCGATTGGCAGCGGGTTGTTGAGCAGCAGGCCACTGCACTTCAGCAGCTCGGAATGCTCGATGATGCCCTGCAGCAATTTCGCAGCGGACCTGCAACAAGCCGTATCGCAGCTCTTTCGGCACCTGAAATTGCTTTGCCTGCAACACTGCTCAGTCAGCTTCAGCACGCCCTGCTGGAACGCTCCGCAGGAAATCCGGAACTGGCACTGCAGGCAGTACGCGAGGCACTTTCTGCAGCCCCCGAAGAAGTCGCCGTGCTCCAGCTGGCATCGGAACTTTCAGCGGCAGCCGGACTTCCGTCAGCAGCCCTCGAACTTCGCGAACAACTGCTGCAGCGCGATGAACCCGGTCGCCTCAAACACCTTGCAGACCTGATGACGCTGACGCAGCAGATGGGCCTGCACGAACGCGCCGCCGAACATGCTCAGAATTTGCTGCAGACCGCGCCCGATGACCCCGCAATGCTCACCGCAGCCGCTGAAGTACTGGCCGAATGTGGCCGCAGTGAACTGGCCGCAACTGCTCTCGAAGCCGTCCTGAAACGCCAGCCTGATGCCCCCGCTCCCGCAGTCGCTCTCGCTTCACTGCTCGCCGAACTGGGCCAGACCAGTCGCGCTCTGGATGTTTGCCGCAACGCACTCGAACATACGACCGAGAATCGCTCACGGGCCGAGCTGGCACGGCTGCTGGCCGAACTCTATCAGCAGCTCGGCAGCCCTGATGATGTACTGCAGTGGCTGGAAAGTCGCGTTGCGGAAGCTGACGACACCGCACGCGGCGAATGGCTGCAAACACTCGCCGAAGTCCACAAATCCAGCGGCCAGACCACACTCGCTCGCCGCACCCTCGAACGCTGCCTCCAACTCGACGGCCCCAGCCCCGCCGTACTCCTCGAGCTCAGCGAACTGGCTCTGCGACAACGCGATCCCGAGTCGGCCGTCGCATCGCTCCGACAGATCCGCGCTGCAGAACTGGATCCCACCGGCTGTCGTCAGCTGCTCGACCTCGCTCTCCGCGCAGGACCTGTCGGGAACAGTCTGCTGAAAATGGTGGCGACCCTGCCACGGCTCGAAACCAGCGATCACGTGGGCCTCCTCGATCGACTCCTGCAGCAAAGACGATTCAGCGAAGCCAGAGATCTCGCAGAGACGCTGCTGAATGCCGGACGCAGAGGCTGGGAACTGCGAATTCGTCTGGCGACCGCACTGAGCCGCAGCGGTGAGACCGCAGCCGCAACGCCTGTCTTTCAACAGCTTCTGGACATCAGCCTGCCGCTGCTGACACCCTCGGCCGACGCCGTGCGGACCCGCCCTGGAAAAAATCGACTGCGGCTTCCCGCCGGAGCCGATGCAGCCAATCCCGAGCTTTGGGATGTCGCCTGGGAAAATTCCACGCGGATTTTGCTTGACTTGAGTCCCCGGCGTGACCAAGACGTGTTTTCTGAAGGTTGGTGCGACTCCTTCGCCGCCGCACGAATCCTCGCCATCGCCGGTTTGCTCCTCGCTGAAAACAGTCAAATTGCGTCTCCGTCGCTGCTTCCGAACACATCGTCTCGGCCTGTCTGGGATTCGTGGGTCCACAACCAGTTCAGAGCGGTGGTCCAGAACGTGCCCGCCTGGTCGCTCACGGAAGCTCTGAAGCTCACCGCCGAAGCCGCTCCCCATGCAGCAGCGGGAACGACCGCCGATACTGCTGCCGCAGACGCCGCGATACTCAGCACCGCCATCCAGCTGTTTGCTCCTGTTGGCAGCCAGCCACTGATCGATTCCACAGGACACTGGCTGGGGATTCAATGGCGCATGGGCAGCGAACGACGGCGACAGCGGGTGCGGCAACCGGACACGGCGCGGCTCGCCGGACTGCAGACCGCTTTTCGAAACGCGGCCGCCCACGGTGATGCGGAACTGTGTGAGCGCAGCGCTGCAGCCGTGGCCGCGGCCTGCCAGCACGCAGGTCAGCCCACAACAGGCACTCAGCTGCTGGAGTATTTGCAGCGCCACGACGCAGCCCCCAGTGAACTGCTGGCTGCCATCTTTCTGCAACAGGCTGTCTCCGCTTACTCCCCCGCACCGTCATTTGCACTCGAATCACGACTGCAGATGCTCGATCGAATGCTGGCAGCAATGCCCCCTGAACAACTGCGCACCCGCGCTCTGCAGCTTCCGCTGGAATGGTTGCAGCTGCTGCCCGCGAATACAGACGCAGCCGCTGAGCATCGAATGCTGTGCCACTGGTGGCTCCGTCAATCCGACAAAGATGATAGTCAGGCAGAACTGACGACAGAACTGACGACAGCTCCTGACGCCGCCTTCCACGATCGCTGTCGGACGCTTCTGCAGACCATCGTCCCGGCAGACGAACGGACTCTGCTGCAACGGCTTGTCCCGCATTCGCCGCGGGACGCCCTGCAGATTGCCGAAGCAAAATCAGTGGCCGCCGAACATCCGCTGCGAGCCGCTCTGCTGCTGGCTGCAGCAGCAAATGAAACCGCCAATCTGCCACAACTGCTGGCTGCTGCAGAGCATCTGCTGATACTCCAGCCAGCATCCCCCATGATCGTGTTTCTGGCCGCCGACTGTCGCCAGCGAGCAGGTCTGTTGAAGGAATCGCGCCAACTGCTGCTGAACCTGCCGCCAGGCCTGCCCGCGCAGTCGCGGCAGCGATTGTTCCGACTGCTGGAGCTGGGCACCCTGCTGAGGGAACCAGCCGCCGTCGATGCCACTGCACTCGAACTCGCCGGAATGGAACTGTCGTCGGCCGATCGCAGTCAATTGCTGTCGTTCGTGCGCATCTCCGGCAGTACCAACCTGCTTCTGGAACTGCAGCAGCGACAGAACGGAACTGCCACGTCCACACCAGCTCCCACTGTCGTTCTGCAGGAACTGAGACAGCTGCAGCAAGCCGGCAGAACCACAGACGCTGTACTGCTGGCGCGCAGGATCGTCAGCAGCGATGCCGCCGCCGGGCAGGGCGGCGCCCGCTTTCGGCGTCCAGCCAGCCCCACCACCACAGCACTTCGCGATCAAGCCATGGAAGTGCTTAAAAACGCAGGTGAACTGGATCGCCTGATTGAGCAGCAGCAGCAGGGCATGTTGCGGGATATGCCGGATTCCACACCGACCGAGGTAGCGGCAGTGAGCCGCGCTTCCACCGCCGTTCCCCTTTTCGCAACCGTTCCCGTTAAAGATCCTGACTGGCCTGGCAACTCATGGCCGGCTTTGGGACCACTGCCAGTGCGGATCATTCAGCAGCGGCTTCACCAGGCACTCGAAACCACTACCTCCGGTCAGGCAGGGGACGGCTTTGAAATGCTGCTGGGACTGGAAGAACAGGACGCCGTACGCGCTGCTGCATGGCTGGCGAAACAATCTCCAGCTCCCGACCCCATCTCACTTTCCGCCCTGCGAAGGCTGGCCATGATTTCACTGACACCGGCCGCCGTACAGCGCATGACCGCACGACGCATCCAGCAGCTTCGCGACAACACCGATCCTGGCCCCTCATGGAACAGTGCCCGAAACTGGCTGCTCCCCAAACAGATCATCTCCGCCACCAGCCGCGGCCCCGGTGACGCTGCCACGCTCACAGAACAACTCCACGAACTGCGACGGCTCGCACCAGAAGAAGACTATCTCTGCGAAGTCCTTGAACTCCTCCTGAATGGAAAATAACACCATCCCGGCCACGCCCCAATGGCCCTGACTTTCTGGCAAACGGCAGTGCCGGGAGGGCAAAGCTCCTGCTGAGCCGCATCCCTCCAGAGGTGCCATGCCCCTGCACTCTGGTATCACTGTGTTTTTATTCACCGCAGGCACTTCTGGGACCACACTTGTGCCACGTCTCAGGAGACCCGCTCGCCACCGCAAACACCCCTGCCGAGCCGCGACCGTCAGGGAGCGGAAACACCACCACAAGACGCGGCCGTAACACTCAAGGTGCATGGCACCGGAACGGTCGTTTGGCACCGGAACGGTCGTGGGCAGTTTCCGTTTGCCCGCAGGTTGCCGCCATGCGGCTGCGTTTGCGAGCGGTTGGGCGGCAGCCCAATGGCAGTCACATTGTCGCCTTTCGCTCTGCGAAAGGACTTCCAATGCCGTTCTTTCGCGGAGCGAGAGACGACTATCGCAGCCTTCAGGCGGCTCAGGGGGCGTTGGGGGCTGGTGTCCAGTTATCAGCCTGCCAGATTCGCTGGGCGGCGGACCAGTCATCCTGAAGCGGGGTGCATTCGAGTCCGACGAACCCGGAGTACCTGAGGCTGAGGATTTCCTGGAAGACGCGGGTGTAATTGACTTCACCTGTGCCAGGTTCGTGGCGACCAGGATTATCTGCCAGCTGCAGGTAGCCGATGTGTTCCCACGCCTCCCGCATTTTCATGCACAGGTCACCGTCCACAATCTGCATGTGGTAGAGGTCCCAATTAATTTTGACGGACGGTGAACCGACAGCGCGGCAGATGGCGACGGCATCGGCGCCGCCGTAGAGGCTGTGGCCAGGATGGTTTCGCGGATTCATTGGTTCAATGATGATGGTTTTTTTTCGGTCTTCGCAGGTGCGTGCGACGGATTTGAGTCCGCGGATGGCAGCTGCGTGCATGTCTACTTTGCTGACGCCTTCGATATTGTCGCCGACGACTACGGTGAACAATGAACAATCCAGCTGATCGGCCACATCGCAGGCCTGTTCGATCTTTTTGCGAAAGTCCGCGTGATCTGATGCGGGGTTATTGAGAATTTTTCCGAAGGGCCATGCGGTGAACTGTGAGACGGCGACGCGACGTTCCTTCAGCAGGGCGGCTGCTTCGGCGAGGGGCTTGTTTTCCCAGGGCCAGAATTCAATGGCCGGATAGCCAAATTTCGCTGCCAGCTCGATTTTTTCCAGAAAGCTTTTTCCGCGATACCACATTTCAACATTGACTGCGAAGCGAGTATTTCGGGTGGCTCCGGGGCGTTCGACGTCGCCGGGAGACTGCTGAACTGAAGCGATGGCGGGCGTTTTTGCGGCGGCAGCAGCAAGGGCACCTGTCGCTGCACCGGCGACCGACAACAAACCTCGCCTTGAAAGACCATTCTGAGGACCTGAGCATTTCGTGGACATTTGCAAACCTTCTGGCTGAAAGCATTCACCATGCAGTGCTGCTGCGGGAGGAAGACGTTACCGTTGCCGAGCCCGCTGCGTCAAGCGCGAGAAGGGACATCGCTGCAGCAGTCGGGTGTTAATCTATGCGAATTCAAAGCCCGGAATGGTCCCGTTGCTGGAACCAAATGTATTGACGTCTGCCCCCAGCCGCTGCAGGAACTGGACAAACAGGTTGCACAGTGGCGGATTCTTTTGGGGGTCAAACGCGAGGTGCTGTCCGTGACGAAAACCTCCGCCTGCCACAAGAATCGGCAGATTCCTGTTGTCATGGCTGCTGGCATTGCCAAGGTTGCTTCCGAAGAGCACGATTGTCTGGTCAAGGAGTGTGCCGTTCTGTTCCGGTGTGTTCCTGAGCTTCGCCAGCAGCTGTGCGAAAAGCTGCATGACTTCCATTTCGACAACTCGCAATTCCGCCAGCTTCGCGGGGTCCTGACCGTGGTGGGACAGATTGTGCCAATCCTGTGTGACACCCTGAATTGCCGGAACGGCATTAAATCCATTGAGGGCGAACGTGATGAAGCGAGTGGAATCGGTTTGCAGTGCGAGGTGAATCAGATCAATCATCAGTTTGACACGACCGACAACTTCAACAGAACTGCTGATGTCCTGCGGGGGCTGGGCATCAACAACCGGTTTTGGTCGCCGGGCCCAATCCTGGGCGCTGAGCATTCGCGTTTCCACCTGACGCACAGAACTGAAGTATTCATCCAGCTTCTGCTGATCCTGTTTTCCAAGACCCTTTTGAAAATCCCGGGCTTCGTTCAGCAACGTATCCATGATGCTCCTGCCCTGCCTGAGTCGCTGAACCTGCGCGGTAATCTCGCGGGGTGTTCCGGCAACGAACATTTTTCTGAAGAGCAACGAGGGGCGCTGTTCGGCAGGAATCGGCACACCGCTCCGCGTGATCGACATGCCGGTGTGGGAGGATGCGAGCACGAGGGAGTCGAAGCGAGTGTCGGGAACAAGCCGCTCGACTGCATACTGATCGAGGGAGATGGTATTTTTGAAATTGTCGGCACGCGGATGCGGCGCGGACGTGAGATAACACAATTCCGCCGGATGCCCTCCATCCACTTCAGGGTGCGACAGTCCGGAAAACACAGTCAGATCGCTGCGAAAATCCCTGAGCGGTTCCAGATACGGAGTCAGCTCGTAATTGTGTCCAGTCCGGGTCGGAAACAAATGCGGGGTATGCAGCCCCAGCGTGGTGTTGATACAGATCATTCTTCGCGGGGCCGGATTCCCGGCCGATGCCGCTGTTGCGGGCTGCATTGCATCCAGCATCGGCAGCGTAAGTGTGACGCCAGCGGCACGCAGACAAGTGCGGCGTGAGAATCGACGAGGAATCCCCATGGTGGTCTACTTCCTTCGAAAAATGTCACTGGTGACAACAGCATGAACCAGCGATCGCACGCCGTGATCGGATGCCTGCGTGTCCGCAAGAATCTGATCGACAACCCGACGATCGTTCAGGCCAACCGGCTGCCCGGTTGCGTAAGTCAGCAGCTTCTCTGTAAAGCATCGCGCGATCTGCTCCGGATTACTCAGAAGCAATTTTTTGAACTCACCAATATCCACGAAGGACCGACCATCCGGAAGGACATCGGCGGATTCGATTGATGGTCCGAGGCCGTACTGCCAGGCGGCAAGGTATTGAGCGAGAGGACCGACGCGATTGTTAACCCAGTTCTTCCGCTCAGCCACCACGCGGTAATTTTCTCGCCAGCCGCCAATGACGTCATAGTTTTCAAGAGCGAAGCCAGGGGGATCGATTCGCGCATGGCAGCTGCTGCAGTTTTCTGTCGAGCGATGTTTTGCCAGCTGATCGCGAATTGTATTGGCTCCACGAATATCCGGTTCGACAGCCGGGACGTTTGGTGGCGGAGGCGGCACGGGCTGTCCAAGAATGCGATCAAGCACCCAGACACCCCGGAGCACAGGGCTGGTCGTGGATCCGTTGGCCGTTACTTTGAGGACGCTGGCCTGAGTCAGCACGCCTCCCCGATGATGCTCAGGCAACAGCGGCACTCGGCGAAAATCAACGCCCGTGACGTTCGGAATTCCATAGTGCTCTGCGAGCCGGCCATTCAGCATCGCAAAGTCCGAATCCACAATATTCCGAACGCTCAGGTCTTCCCGGAGCAGTTCGTTGAAGAACAGATGTGTTTCTCGCAGTGACGACCACTGCAGCAATTCCTCAAACTCCGGGTACAGGGTTTTGTCAGGAGTGGTCGCGTTGATATCCCGAAGGTTCAGCCACTGGCCTGTAAAGTTCTCCGTGAACGCGCGTGACTTTGGATGCTGCAGCATGCGTTCGACCTGAGCACGCAGCACATCGGGACGATGCAGCTCGCCACGACCGGCCAGTTCATAAAGCGTCTCATCAGGCATGCTGCTCCAGAGAAAATATGACAGACGCGACGCAAGAGCGTAGTCGTCCAGAGTGCCATCGTCGGCAGCTGTTGTTGTTTCGCGAAAGTACAGACACTTCGGCGATGTCAGCACGGCCTTCAAGCCCAGCCTCAGGGCTGCTTCGAAGGATGTGCCCGATTCCAGCGATTCGGCGACGAGCGTGACGAAAGGGCGCTCTTCACCGTCAGCAACCGGACGACGAAAGGCCTTCGGCAGGAAGTCCCGCAGCAGCTTCTCTGCGTCGGCCAGCGTTGCGGTCTTTGGATCAACATCACCAAAGACACGCCGATAACTCGCACTGGGCCAATCTTCGGCAAACGGCCCCTCAACTTCCATCCAGTGGATGTGCAGTCCGGGGCCGGGATATTCCGGCATGGTTTCATGCTTCAGGTAGACGAACGGGAGTGCTACCGGTGTGACCTTGATGGTGTCGTTCTTCTGCAGCAAGCGCTCCTCAAACTCGATCACTCTCGGCTCGCCGGGCGGAGCATCGAAGTAGCCGATGTGTCGTGTCGGATTACCGCTGACCACGAAGTTTCCGAGAAGTATCGCCATAGGCAGTGGCGTGGTGGAGTTGTGTGCGGATGCTGCAACTTTAAATCTGTAGCGGCCCGCTGCCGGTGCTCTGAACTTCCGCAGATCCGTCGCCGAATTACCGCTGGTGCGAAACAGAATCACGCCTTCCGGCTGCTTCCAGACACCGGCGAGAAACCACTCGGGCAGCGAATCAAACAGATCAAATCTCTGCTGAGTGCTTTGGAGCTGATGAACGGGCGCGATGGCTGCATCGAGAGCCGTATCGATGGCGTCAAGACATCGCTCGATGAAAACAGGTGAAATATTGAGAGCCGCACCGACGTTATCGAAGCCCTCGGCAATCGCGTCTTCGGGCAGCATGTCCTTCACGGACACGTTGACACTAAACAGATCATTCAAGGTGTTTTCATACTCGACTCGATTCAGACGTCGCAGCACCACCCGGCCCGTACGTCGCTGGTTTGCTGACGCGGAATCAAGTTGTGTTGTGAGTAACTCGAGCAGTGCGGACAACTTTTCAGGCTGCGGTCGAGGCTCGTCCTGCGGTGGCATTTCGCCGGACTGCAAACGTGCTGTGATCTGCAGCCAGCGTTCAAGAGTTGCCGGGTTGCTGAGGTCAGAATCCAGTTGATCAAGTCGCAGACTGCCCTGCGCTTTTGCAGGACCATGGCACCGCAGGCAATGTTCGGCGAAGAATGTTCGAGTGATGTCAGAGGGGTGATTTTTGTCGGGAGCGAACGACGGTTCGTCGGCTGCTTCGAGCACACTGCCGATTGCCAACAGCCCGCAGATCAACAGCCCGGCCGTCAGGTGCAGTTTTTCAGACAGGTGGATCATGGTCTGCATTCCACTGGAGGCTCAAGCGTGGGCATCGGTGCAGGATCTGACAAGGGCTGCGACCTGATCGAGTAACAATGTCGGGGTTTCAGTGATGCGGGCGGTCGCTGAGTCATCGACGCGGAGCAGGATCAGCTGGCCACGAATGCTGCGACGGGCATCCGGGTAGCCTGAAAATACCTGACCGCTGTGCAGTCGCACTTCGACGGGCCAGGTTTCGTTCAAACCGGGGAAGTCGGGGTGCACAGCATCCGGGAAGCGTTCCCAGGCCCACTTCCAGAGTGTTGCAGCGGGGTCGGCACGACCCGCGATATCGTGCCATTCGAGCTCTGCGCGGCGAAGATCCTGAACGGTGGCAGAGTGGCACCAGGGACGGAGCACGTTCTGGATCCAGTCCCGTCGACTTGCGGCCAGCGATTCAAAATGGGGCGAGGCGGGTGGCAGTGAGTTGCTGCTGTTGGACGACATCGGGCGTTCCTCAGATCTTTTGACGACCGACGACTGATGACGTGCCCAGCTGCACCAGTTGCCCCGGCGGCTGTGAAGCGGACCCATTTGAACAGCCGTGGCAGCTGTCGCAGCCTGATGTTCGCCGAACGCCAGGCAATGGAAGCCTCTTCAGCAGCAGGCAGGCTGCGAAGGCGACCATCAGCCATGTTGCCGCGTGCTGCCAGTTCATGAATGACACCTGTTCCCCTGGTTACGTGAGCCCTGTCAGGACACCGTCTTTGCAGTAGTTCGGATTGCCGAACGTTTCGATGTGATGACCAAAGCCGTGTGCGAGCGCCAGCAGCAACCGGTTGTGGGGGACCTTGGGGAATTTGAGCGACCGCCCCATCTGGAAATCAAGGCCGTTTCCGACCATGACGAAGGGGATGTTGTCGAGCGTGTGAGAATTGCCCTGGCCGAGTTCGTTGCCCCAGAGGATGATCGTATTGTCAAGCAGTGAACCTTCACCGCCGGGTTCCGGGGTTTCGGCCAGACGGCGGACGAGCAGAGCCAGTTGTTCGCAGTACCAGGTGTTGATTTTTGTGAGCTTCTCGTGGGCTTCTTTGTTTTCGTCGGGCTCGTGCGACAGTTCGTGGTGACCTTCTTCGATGCCCAGCCAGCGCATCTTTGGCTGACCGACGGAATTTGTGATCTGCAGGGTGGCGACACGAGCGAAGTCGTTCTGGAAGCTGTTCACCAGCAGTTCAATCTGCATTCGAGTGATTTGCGGGATGTTGTCGTTTTCCTCGCGGATTCCCGGTTCGAGAGTGGGGACGGCATGGTCGGAGTCGCTCGCTTTTGCGTTCTGCAGCTGTTGCTCCATGGAGCGGACGAAGGTGGTGTGTTCGTCAAGCAGTCTGCGATCTTCGGCGGAGATCACACGGCTGATTGTACGCAGATCATCCTGAACGGAATCGAGCACACTGGTGAGGACTTCGCGATCGCGAACCTGTCCATAGAGTCGCTTGAACATCTGGTAGGGGTCATCGACAGGCGCGATGGGTTTGTTTGCACCGGCGTAGCTCATACGCGTCCATGTATCGGCGCGGTCGGGAACCATAACGCCAAATTCCAGCGAACCAAACCGCGTGCGGGTTTCTTCCCTGGACTGCAGAAAACCTGCGATTTCCTGGTCGATGGAGATGCCGCTGGCCCAGCCTGCGGGGGTGTCGGACCCACCCTGAATATTGCCGGGAAACAGTTCGGTGCCAGTGAGCAGGCAGCCCATACCCCGCATGTGGTTGTCGCCGTCGCCGCGAACCTTATCGCAGACACCTTTAAGGACAAGCAGGCGATTCTGGAAGTCGCTGAGCGGCTGGAGGATGCGTTTGAGTGTGAATTGTGAGCCTTCTTCATCCGGCCAGAAATCCCAGGGTACGGTGCCGTTGGGACTGAACATCACTACCAGTCGCTGGCGTCGAGCCGAGAGCGCTTTGGGGGAGGCGAAGGCACTGAGTCCGGAAATGAATGGTGCGGCTGCGGCGGAGAGACCGAGAGTGTTGAGAAAGCGGCGGCGGGTCTGCATGGCGGGATTCCGAGGCGGGTGGAGGCAAGGTTATCTAATCATCGCATTTTATGCGTCTGTTGCAATTGCGATTCGGGAGAAAAAGAGTGTCAGGGACCGGAAGCGCTGCTGACGGCAGCAGTTGCGGGGGCGGAAGCGGACCAGCCCTGCAGGGCCGCTCGCACCGCGATCTCAGCCTGCAGCTCCTGCATCTGAAATTTTCCGGCCGCGAAGGCTTTGCTGAGGTCATCGACCGCATTGGGTCCCCACGCCAATACTGGTTGCTGAACCATGTGATGGAACAGCTGGCGGACGAAGGATCGTTGAGTCTCTTCACTTTGGGCGAGAAATTCTGCCAGTTCGCGGGCACCGGTGAATCGGACAAGCCGTCCGCTGCGCTGCAGGTACTGACCGGAGGCATCGACAGCTTTTCCCTTCTCCTGACTTCGATACCGTCCCACGGCATCGAAGTTTTCCAGTGCGAAACCGAGGGAATTAATGAGGTTGTGGCAATTGACGCACATGTCGGGGCTGGTTTGCACCGTCACACGTTCACGAGTGCTGAGTGCGGGTGAAAGTTCGGGAGCGGTGGGGGCGACAGCGATTGGAGGCGGCTTGACTCCTCGCCCCAAAAGTCCACGGGAAACAAACACGCCGCGATGGATTGGTGAGCTGGTTTCGAGGTACGCGAGGCCGGAGAGCAGAAATGGGTGGGAGACAATTCCTGCACGATGTTCCGGTTCGAATTTCACCAGCTGAAATTGCGAATCCTCGGTGCTTTCTGAATCTGCTGCGGGTGGTGAATTCGTCAGCGAGGCACCGTAGAACTTCGCCAGTCTTTGGTTCATGAAGATGGAGTTGCTGTTGAGAAGATTTTTAAAGTCACCCCCATGGCTGTCTGCTGCGTGCTGGAGTGCAAGTTCGAGAGACGTGCGGAGGTCAGCAGCGATTTCGGGGGTGAAGTCGGGATGAGCGGTATCGCTTTTGTCCAGTTCGTGAAGTCGATCAAGATTGAGCCATGAACGGAGGAATTCGACGAGTCTTGCTCGGGAACGAGGATCGGCAGCGAGCCGTCGGGCTTGTTTTCGAAGTTCGTCCGGGGAATTCAGGCGACCGGCTTTGGCAGCATCGAGCAGTTGCTGGTCCGGAGCGGAGTTCAGCAGTGCGAAGGCGAGCCTTGAGGCGCGGTCGTAATCGTCGTTGACTGCCGTGGCCTCGCGGTAGAGGAACCGGGGCGATTTGAGGGTCAGAATCACGACACGACGAAGTCCTTCGTCGTCGGTTTTCGCAGCGGCGAACTGGCTGTCGATGTATTTTTGACGCAGAGTGTCATCGAGCGGTCTGCGGAAGGCGCGTTCGACGAAGTTGCCAGCGAATTCCCGAATCTTCAGGGCTCTGTCACCACCATCCCGCAGCCGAGCGAGGTCATTTATTGAGGCCACGATTCTGTCGGCGGCTTCGACAGCCGCAGCCGTTGTCGCCTCGTCCCACTCCTTTGAAACGCTGGTGCCGCGTTCGTAGCCTGAACTGCGGTCGTCCGGAGGAAACGGTGTTTCAACCACGAGCACATCGGGGGATGATTTGGGGCAAAGGTGTCGCTGGGGAATTGGTTCGAACACGCCGCCGGGAACTTGCCATAAGAGTTGTACCGTGGCAGTCTTTTCGCTGAACTTGAACCATTCCAGCCTGATTGGATAAAGGCGACCGGAGAGCAGGAAGCGGCGGCCATGGAAGTCGGTGTCGGTTCCCGAACGAACCCAGGCGTCTATCAGCGGTGTGGCGCGATCGTTGATGTACAGTCGAGCCCCGTTCTCCGTACGCAGGGTGAAGTCGTACCAACCAGTCTCACGCGGAATCAGCGACCCGTCCCAGGAAATCGCGAAGGCGTCTTCGCTGAGCTTTTCACCGTCAGGGCTGGCCGTGCCAAACTGGAAATTAATCTGCGGGTCGAGTCGCTGCAGCACCTGACGCTCCCGGCGATGACTGCGGCCGGCAAAGTAAGCAGCATTCAGCCCGCGTTCTTCGCCCGGAGTCTGCTGCCAGCGAAATGACGTGGACAGGTCAGCCACCGCGTTGCGGTACTGCGAGACAGTCAGGCGAGCGAGATCGATGCGAGGTGGATTGAGTCGGGCCTGGGCTTCCGGGGAATAGAAAGCGTGCTGCATCCATTCAGCGACGGCCCGCGCGTCTTCACCTGTACATTCCTGCGGAGCACCTTCGGGCATGGTGCGTTCGATCAGGTCTGCAAGCTCGGCAAGGGCGCGGTCTCCGAAGAGTGGACTGGGGACTTCCGTCGAGCCGGTCCCGTTGATTCCGTGACAGGACTGACACTGTTTCTGGTAGATGGCCTGTCCGCGTGCCAGTAGCTCTGATTTGTCCTGGGCGGATACGGAGGTCCGGGCATGAGACAACAGGGCGGCGGTCAGCAGAAAGAGGCTGGTGAGGAAGCGTCGCATGGGACACCTTCCGTTGGGCGGGGTTGGCGGCTGGGGTGGGAAGAAATTGGGCGGCAAAAACGAGGTGCTGCAGTGGCTGGAGCAGCACACGGGAGCTGGATCTCGCTGAGTCTTCAGTATCGCCGTTTGGCTGAATCAAGCAATTGGCGAGCGATGAGGCGGGGACAGGATTATCACGAGTGGCGATGGTGGCAGGTGACAAGTCGTTCACGGGGTGAACATGATTAATGGCGGGCCGATGGTGTTGAAAAAGCGGCAATTACGGCCTGTGAACGCTTGCTTGCAGCAGAATATGCCGCCACAAATCATTGAAAAACAACGACTTACGCAGCAAGAGGCGGTCTTGCTGTGAACGCAGATTTTCCGATATACTCTCTGCGGAACGCGATGTCGGCCCCTTGTCAAGAAAAATCGGCTGAAATTTTGTGAATGCCAAACACCAAATTTCGTCATTCACCGCCACCCGCAGAAAATCCACTGCTGCAGGGGGTTCGGTGCTTTTTGCAGCAACGATGGCGACGCTGCTGACACTCACCGGCTGCACCGGGCGATCCGTCAAGGAAGACAATCCGGTCTTCGCTCCTCCTCCGCCTCGAAGGACGCTGGTCAATCAGGCGGCGGATGAAGAGGAACAGCGGCTGGCAGGCCTCGTGCAGCCTGGTGCAGGTCCGGTACAGGCCGTCGGCACAGCACAACTCAGCTCAGGTCCGCTGGCAGGTAACAGCATCGTCGCTCTTGTGAATGGTCGTCCGGTGTTTCTGGATGACGTCATGCGCGACTACCGAGTTGTCGTTGAGAGCAATGCTCAGATCCCTGAGAACCAAAAGGGAAGAGTTCTGGAAACGGAGTTGCGAAAGCGGCTTCCGAAATATGTCGATGATGAACTCGTGATGCAGGCTGCAAAGCTGAAGATCCCCAAAGAGCGACAGGAAGAAGTGCGGACCATGCTGGAGCCGCGTTTCCAGGAGGTCGTGGAGAAAATTCGGTCTCGTGAAAACAAGGCCACGCAGCAGGAACTTGATGACTGGCTGGCATCTCAGGGATCTTCAATTGATGACCTGCGAAACAGCTTCCTGCGAATCCAGCTCGTCGAGGGTTACATCACCAGCAACGCTCAGGTGCCGGAAAAGGTTTCCCGTGAAGAACTCCTGCGGTACTATGAAGATCACCGTGCGGATTACACACCGCCAGAACAGATTCGCTTCTCCAAGATCGTAATTCGTTTTGAAAAGCACGGTGGCCAGGCAGGCGCGGAGCAGCGGATGGCTGAAGTCGAGCAGGCTCTGGCGAATGGTCGGGATTTTGGTGATCTGGCCGTCGAGTATTCCGATGCCCTGAACGCCGAAAAACGCGGAGACATGGGGTGGGTTGGCCGTGGATCACTGGCCGCCGACCTGGAAGAGCAGCTGTATTCCATGCAGGCCGGTGCTGTTTCACCGGTTTGCCCCTTCAACGATCGACTTGAAATCTACTCTCTTGCTGACCGCAGTGATACAAAGACGATTCCGTTTGCAGAGGTGCAGAAGGAAATCCAGGAGCAGCTGCTTGCACAGAAGCGTGAACAGGCACGCGAAGCCGTGCGTGAGCAGCTGCGGGAGGCGGGAACTGTCGTGATGTTCGGACAATCTTCAACCACAAAGTCTTCAGTTCCATTCTGAACCACGCCATGACTCGCACCTGCCTGACGGGCGGACGGATCTATGATCCCCGCAACGGCGTCAATGGAATCGTCCAGGACCTGTGGTTCGAGAACGGCAGGATCATCTCGGCGCCGGCAGATCCTGGTGAACGCGCGGAAATCGTGATGGATGTCAGCGGAATGGTGGTGATGCCCGGTGGCGTCGATATGCACTGCCACATCGCCGGCCCGAAGGTCAACACCGCACGAAAACTGCTTCCGGAACAGCGTCGCCGGACGGCCCCGATGGCCCGCACGGAACTCACCAGATCCGGCACTCTCGGAACCGTGCCGACAACGTTTGCCACCGGCTATCTGTACGCAGGTCTGGGCTACACAACAGCCTTTGATGCTGCAGTACCCCCGATCGCAGCGCGCCATGCTCACGATGAACGGCAGGACACGCCTGTCATCGACAAGGGTTTCTACGTGATGATGGGCAACAATCACCTGCTCATGGAACAACTGCAGCACGGTAACCGTGAACTGCTCGAATCCTGCATGGCCTGGCTCCTCAACGCCACCGGTGGCTATGCCGCCAAACTCGTCAATCCCGGCGGCGTGGAAATCTGGAAGAGTGGTGGCGGCGGCTGCGCCGGACTCGATGATCCCGTCCCCCTGACCGGCGTCACCCCGCGGACGATCCTTCGCGAACTGGCTGCCGCGGCCG
>JBJTOP010000085.1:0-15595 GCA_046074645.1 Planctomycetaceae bacterium
CGACTGCGGGGACTGTCCCCGGCAACGGCACAGTCGTTGCGGTTTCTGTGGATTCTTCGGTTTGTGACGATTCTACCGCCCAGCCAACCGCCGCAGTTACACGCCCGCCGCCGTGTCCGCGGGGACTGTCCCCGGTGCCGCACCAAATGATGCGGATACCAATAAATTCTCTGGGATTTTCGCTGCAGGTGCCATGCACCTTCAGCCCACCTCAGGGCCGTAACAGGCCCTATTTGCCGGCCACGGACCCCCTCATTTCCCCGGTGTTTGCGACTGTGGGGACTGTCCCCGGCAACGGCGCAGTCATTGCGGTTTCTGTGGATTCTTCGGTTTGTGACGATCCTATCGACCGGCCAGCGACCGCTGTTGCACGCCCGCCAATGTGGCCGCGGGGACTGTCCCCTGTGTCATATGAAATTCTGCACATACCAATACAATCTCTGGGATTTTCGCAGCAGGTGCCATGCATTTTGTGGTCGTGTGCACCGTTACCGGGGGATTGACATCCCCGCACGCCTTTTCACGGGGATTCCAGCCGCATGGCGGCAGCCTGCGGGCAAAAGGACACTGCAGACGACCCACCACCGCCCACGCCGGCGCGCGCACCTTCGATGCAAAACACCGCCGGGGGCTCCCGCCCAACCGCTGAGCCGCCTGGATCCGCTCCACCGTAACAAGGCGCGCGGGGGATGTTAATGCCCTTGTACCGGTGCGTTCCAACGCGGCCAGAACCGCACCGGGAACGCACCAAAGCCTGCCCGGCCGATTGACATCGACCGCACCCCGCACTCCGTTTTTGTGACTCGATCCAGCCGCAGGATGTCAACTGGCAGGCAGAACTGAAATATCCCAATTTGCCCGTGTTTGCGCCGTTCCGTCATCCCAGGCGGTTGCCGGTCCGCCCCGCGGCAAATGGCAATCTGGGAGATGTGTACAGAATGAAGCGACGCGGTATGGCCGTGTTTGTAGATCGGCGGTTTCTGCCGGAGCGAGATTGAACCCGGCGAAATCTGCCGACGATAACCCTCTGACTTGTCTTGCCATGCCGATTCCCCCGCAGGCCAGCCCCCAATGACGCAAACATCGAAAAAGAAACGTTCCGCGCCCATCTCCAGCTCCCGGCTGCAAACGCCGCTGGAAACCTACCTGCGCGAAATCAACCAGACTGCACTGCTGACGGCACAGGATGAGAAGGATCTGTCCAACCGGATTTCAGCCGGCGACGCTGCTGCTCGTGACCGCATGGTGCGGGCGAACCTGCGGCTGGTTGTCAACATCGCCCGCGGTTACACCGGCAAAGGGCTGCCGCTGCAGGATCTGATCGAAGAAGGCAACCTTGGGCTGCTGCGAGCGGTCGAGGGCTTCGATCCAAACATGAATACTCGATTCAGCACCTACGCCAGCTACTGGATCAAGCAGTCCATCAAACGAGCGCTGGTAAATTCTTCCAAGACCATTCGCATTCCTGCCTACATGGTGGAACTGCTGTCGAAATGGCGACGAGCCCAGGCGAAGCTGACCGATGAACTCAACCGCACTCCCACCCCGGAAGATATTGCGAAGGAACTCGGGATTCCCCGTAAGAAACTGCGGATCGTGAAGAAAGCCATCACGCTGTACAACGCAACACCTCATGCTGACCCCGAAGAAGGCGGACTCACGCTGGGTGACATTGTGGCCGATGAACGGCTGCGAGGGCCGGAAGATGAACTCATCAACACCGATAACCTCACTCAGGTGACGCGGCTGCTGGATGAAATGGATCCGCGGGAAGCTGCAATTCTGAAGATGCGTTTTGGTCTGGATAATGCCGAACCGCAGACACTGAAGGAAATCGGTGAAGCCCTCGGACTGACCCGCGAACGTGTCCGACAAATCGAGTCCGAGGCCTTGAAAAGGCTTTACCGCAGCCTTAACGGGGACTGACTTCTGTAAGCTGTCGCAGAGTGAAAGTGGACGGCTGAAATGTCCAGACAGTGCGATTCGGAAACTGCTGCTGCATTTGCGCAATGTCAGGAGCGTTCTCAGGTAATCGTGCTGTGAGCACTGGTCCCGCGTAGTCCGGTGGATTGATGATGTAGCTCAGCTGCTGGTCTCCGCTGCGTTCATCGACAAGCACCAGAACGGGCTGATCTGCAGAGATATCTCGGGTCAGCCGCCGGAAGGTTTCCATTCGGACACGCGAATACGCCTGCTCAGACACCGCCATGGAGACCCGCGAAGCTCCCCAGAGCGATTCAGCATCCAGCCATGATGGGAGCAAAACGGCGAGCAGCCCGGAACACAACCACAGCCGCGCCACGCGACGACTGAGGGACTGCTGAAGTGCCTGCTGCCATCCATCAAGCCCGACAGCAGCCAGCATGAGCAGCAGCGGTGCAGTCTCGAAGACGTAGTGCCAGTGCATGATCCCGTCGTACCAATAGGGGAGATGCACCAGATGCATACTGGCCACGGCCGCGGCAAGCAGTCTCTGAAAGGAACGCTCGGGCGTTGCTCCACGACGCAGAAGCAGGCCGCAGGACGCTGGCAGCAGCAGCAGCAGAGCGGCCAGCCCGAGCGTCCACTGTGAACTGGCCAGCAGACGATGCTGCAGGTTTCGCAGGGCGAGTGCAGGCGTCAGGTTCTCGGCCCACGCGTCATAAGGCGCGAGCACATTTCCCGGTTGTGGCGGCTGCACGGCGTTCTCGAAACCAAAGCGATGCCGCGGCGTCCAGGTGTCCGTGTACAGCTGGTAGGGCGACTGGTTCCAGTGCCCGGTAATTCGCTGGTTCATCGCCGCCAGCAACAGAAAGCCGACAGCCAGAGGAACCGCGAAGCCAGCGGCTGTACTGACGATTTGCTGCAGGGGGCTGCCATCGCGACGCCCGAGCCACTGGCGAAATATCTGGCCGGCGAGCCAGATTCCAAACGGCGCGGCGAAGCCAGCCGCCGTCATCGGCCGGCCCAGCATCGCGCAGGTGAGCGCTGTTCCGGATAACCACGCCCAGCCGCAACGGCCAGTACTGTGCAGATTCTGAAAGGCGTAAAGGAATACTGCCAGAGCGATCAGTGTGGGGTGATGGGCCAGCAGCAGATTACTGAAGACGGCAGGCCCCGGACTGACAGCCAGCAGCAACCCCCCGATAAGGGCAGCCCAGGGCGACACGAGTTTCTGCAGGATACGACAAAACAACGCCGCAGCGAAGCCGCCAGCTAACCAGTGACCGAGAACCGGAATGCCAGCGGCGAGGAACGGAGCAATCCAAAGACCAGTCCAGGGAAAATAACGGCTGGCAGTAACTGGGCGGTTGAGCACGTGAATCTGATGAAAGGCATCACCACCAGTCGTCATGGCAGGCCACGCTGCACGCGCTGAAAGAAACGTGCGAGCCTGAAGCAGATAACTGAATTCGTCGTGATATGCCGGAGGAAGCGTGTACAAAGGAACCTGAATTAACTCGCCGGAACGGCTGTGCAAAAGGGAGGGAATCTGAATCCCGCGGAGACCAATGGAGGCGCTTGCGGTGAATGCAAGCAGACCAACGGCCACGGGAACAGCAAGACTTCTGCCGGGCAGCAGGGTTTGCAGAGCGAGTGTCGCCGGGCCACCCTCGAATCGCTCCTGAGGAATTTTCAGCCGACCGGGGCGAGCGAAAAAAATCAGCAGCGGAAACGTGGCGAGCACCAGCAGTGGCAGCGACGTGTCATGATTCCACACGAAGAACCACGCCAGCGGACCAGCGGGAGTGCGCGAAAGCTGTGCGAGGCGGACCCATTCGAACCAGCCGCAAAATCCAACTGCCAGCAACCAGCCCACAAATGGTGCTGTTCTGAGCAGGCGCGGAATTTGACGGTGGGGGGCAGTTGGGGCCATGCGGAGTCGGGCTGAATGTTTTATTTCTTCGCTGCCCTGGCTACCTTGCGACAGCCACGCAAACGGTCTTCAAACCGCCTATCTTAGGCTGCGAAGCTCTGTTGATCCACCAAGTGTGACTGAGCTTCCGCACAGCCGCTGAAATGCGATTAAGATGCGCTTTCGCTGGGCCGGCAACGAACGTTTTTGTTTGCAACCCAGCACTGACCGTCGTAACATGGCACACAGTTCCACTTCCCGGAACTCCCTCCGAATTTCCCTCCGCGATACTCCGCCATGCATTCCTTCCCTGTACGCATCATTCCGGCGCTGTGCATTCTCGTCTGCTCCATCGCCCCAGCAGTGGCTCAGGATTCCCCGGAATCGCTGGCGTTTTTCGAAACTCGAATTCGGCCGCTGCTCGTGGACCGCTGCTACTCCTGCCATGGCGCTGAGACGGCAGAGGCAGGTTTGCGGCTGGATTTGCGGAGCGGCTGGGAACGTGGCGGGCAGCGGGGACCAGCAATTGTGCCCGGAGATCCTTCAGTCAGCTTGCTGATGCGGATGGTTCAGGGAAAAATTGACGGTCTCGAAATGCCTCCGGCCACAGCCGGCGGACGGCTCAGCGACAAGCACCTTCAGGATCTTGTCCGCTGGATCCGCGAAGGTGCTGCAGACCCTCGCACCAGTGAACGTGTCGTCACGCCCATCGAAATCGCGGCCCGCAGTCACTGGGCCTTCCAGCCACTCGCACCACCCGAAATTCCTGCCGACCAGCATCCAATCGACTTTCTCGTCCGGCAGCGACTGAACGCTGCCGGGATGCAGGCCGTGGAACCCGCCGAAACAACCGTACTGATCCGCCGCGCGGCGCTGGACCTGACGGGGCTGCCCCCATCATCAAAGCAGCTGGCAATGAATCGCGAGCAGTTTCCGGAACTCGTTCGCAGTCTTCTCGCGTCACCACGCTATGCCGAACGCTGGGCCCGACACTGGCTGGATGTGGCTCGCTACTCCGACGCAAGGGACGGCGTGCTGATGTACGGCGACGCCCGAATTCGTCCATTCGCCTGGACTTATCGCGACTACGTGATTCGTGCATTCGAACAGGACAAGCCGTTTGACCGATTCATCCTCGAACAACTGGCTGCCGATCAACTTGAACTCCCTCCCGACTCGCCCGACCTCGCAGCGATGGGACTGTTGACTCTGGGACGCATGTTCGACCGTAACCGACACGACGTAATCGACGACCAGATCGACGTGGTCGGCCGCGGTTTCCTCGGGCTGACTCTGGCATGTGCCCGCTGCCACGACCATAAGTTCGATCCCATCCCGACTGCCGACTACTACTCTTTGTATGGCATCTTCGCCAGTTCCATCGAACCACTCGATCGACCTCGCATCGCTGCCGTCAGTGAAGCCGGTCAGGCGTTCGAGACGGAGTTCTCCGCGAAGCTTCGGGAAGTGCTCACGCAAAGATCACAACACTACGAAGCGACGCTGAATACAGCTCGCGAACGAACACCTGATTATCTCGCCCATATCGTCACCACACCACCCGATGTTGCCGAGACGGCGATCTTCTTTCTGTCTCCCGTACCCGGCCAGCTGCGGCCGCAGATTACTCATCGCTGGCGACAGGCCATCGCAGCCCGCGCCTTCCCGGATGATCCGCTGTTCGGTCCGTGGGCAGACCTCATGCGGGAACCTGTGCTTCGACCTGACGAATGGAAATCCCGCGGCGTTGATGCTCGAATCATCGCAGCGCTGGTCGCTGCCAACCCGACGTCTCCGATTGATGTAGCCCGCGTTTACGGAAATTTGCTGCGAGAAATCTGGAAATCGGGGGCCGGCGAATCCGACCCGGCCGCGGCACTCCTCATCGCCCGCTCCGGGCCCGTCTGGTTCCCCATCGAGGATACCGCCAACTACCTCGACCGAACCCCCGGCGACGCCTTCCGAGGCCTTGTCGGTCAGCTGGACGCGATCGCGGTGCGTCACCCCGAAGCGCCCGCGCGAGCCCTCGTGATGGTGGATTCCGATGTGCTCGTAAACCCGGTGATCTTTCAGCGCGGAGACCCAACGCTGCGCGGGTCCCCGGTCCCGCGTCGATTCCTCGCACAACTTTCAACGGCCGAACGTCCGCCATTCACTCGCGGCAGTGGTCGCCTTGAACTCGCTCAGGCAATTGCATCCCCTGCTAATCCACTCACCGCCCGAGTCTGGGTGAATCGCGTGTGGATGCATCATTTCAACGAGCCGCTGGTGGATGCTCCGGGTGATTTCGGGCTGCAGACCAAACGGCCGCTGCAGGACGATCTGCTCGATTACCTCGCTGATTTTTTCATTCAAAATGGCTGGCGAACCAAACCCCTGCACGAACTGATTCTCACGTCACAGACCTGGCAACTGTCATCCCGCGTCCCCGACAGTCCGGCTTTTCAGGCACAATCAGCCGCCGATCCAGCCAACACGTATCTCTGGCGAGCACATCGCCGCCGTCTCGACCTTGAACAAATGCGAGACACCCTGCTCAGTATTACGGGGGAACTCGACCCCGCGATGTATGGCCGACCGAAGGTGATAACCGACGAAGGCAATCTCCGCCGCACGATCTACGCGTTTGTCGAGCGACAGAATATTCCGCCACTGGTACAGACCTTCGACTTCGCCAACGCCGACACTTCCACGCCACGACGAAGCCAGACGACGGTCCCCCAGCAGGCCCTGTTCGCACTCAATTCCAGCTTCATGCTGCAGCGATCCAAAGCGCTTTCGACCACCGTCCGGACCACCGTCGCAGACCCGAAGAGTCTCGTAGAGACACTCTTTCAACGCACTCTCGGACGCAGCCCGGACACCGAAGAAACCGCAGCCTGTGTCGAGTATTTGCAGGACAATTCACCGGAATTACTCGCCCAGGTACTGCTGATGAGCAACGAGCTGATGTTCGTGGACTAGGCATCCGAGCGGCAGTTTCTGCCGATGCATGCGCCATTCGATCCGAATAAACGGCAAAGCCGGATTCGCCGTCAAATTCTGCCTGATCGATTCAAATGGAGCAAAGTTCAAAGTCGGAACGGGACGATACCGACGACAGCAGATCGTGTTTTCGCACGATCCAGAAGTTCTGCCCCTTTGAAAAAGGTCCGGCTCGAATGATCCGTCCGAACCTGCGTCGATTCCTCGCTGCCGTTGTTTCTCTGCTTGCAGCGTCCTCTGCCGCAAATGCTCAGTATTTTCAAAGCGGTCCGGGGCCGATGGTGGCAGGGCCAGCAATGGTCCAGCAGCCAGGCTACTGTCCGCCGACGGTCGATCACTACATCACCGGCAATACGGATGTCTGGGACGAATCGCGTCCAATCGAGCGATTTCTGACCGACACGGCCCAGCAAAGCTGGCTTCGTTTCGAGTTCCTGTACTGGGATTTCGGTGATCTTGGCGATCAGTTTATCGGAGCCCCCGTCGGCGGCCTGGTCAACGGTCCCCTGCCCAGTCAGGTCCAGGGACGAGACGTAACCGTTCCGTATTCAGACAATCTGAACGGTGGAGCAAACATCGGTGATTCGCTGATTCCGACGACAAAAGGACTTGACCTGAACAGCATTCCGGGCGTGAGAGGCACCTGGGGCCTGGCGCTTGAAGGTGCTGAGATGGAATTGAGCTTCTTTGGGTTCGAGGAAGAAACAGCAATCAGCGATTTCGGTCAGATTGCGGCCGCTCGACTGGCTTACGAACGCGGTCGAACGGGCGGAAATCCGGCTCTGAGCACGCTGCCTCAAATCGACCCGACACTGGGTGCGGCCGCAAGTCCCACCTCCACTTCCGTGGCTCTGCCAGGCACTCGTCCGTGGTCACCAAACTACTTCATTCCCCTGCTGACTGATGGCACTGTTCAGGATGTCACGAACGCCAATGCTCTCGTATTCAACGACCGGCTGGTGCTGGGTGCGAGCAGTCAGATGTGGGGTTCGGAACTGACTTTTCTGACAAACCGTCAGGCTCCTGGTGGAGCCGGTCCGGCACTGCAGTGGCTGGGCGGTCTGCGGTACATTAACCTTGATGAGAGCTTCTGGATTAACGGTTCGTTTGGCACTGTGGCTACTGCAAACAGCATCACGGCGTCCCAAAACACGTCGATTACATCGAGCATGATCAACAATATTTACGGTCCCGAGTTCGGGGCTCGACTGTCGCTCACCAGCAAATACATGACGCTGAGCCTGACTCCACGAGTGATGTTTGGTCTGAACGATTTTACCGGCGAAGTGACTTCGAATCCTGTTGGAATCGCCGCAACGCGAACAGGTGAAGAATCAATCGTCTTTGCCACGGCAACTCAGCTGAACCTTCTGGCCGAATTCAACGTGAGTCAGCACGTGTCGATCTATGGCGGCTATGACTTCATGGTCATCACCGGCGTCGCCAGACCGCACGACAACGTTTACTACAACAGCGTACTCAACCCGGTTGGCGGTACAACGGATGTGGATATTCGGCAGAGCACCGACGTGGATGACTTCTTCTTCGCGAACGGTCTGAGCCTCGGACTGAAAGTGCAGTACTGATCTCACTTTGCCGGCTGTGCCTTTGCAGCAGTGTCCGCGCTGAGTGCCAGCAGCACCGGGGTGCCTTCCGGGGGAATGCGCTCTGTCCAGCCTTCATAAGTCTGAGTCCCGTCGCTGGCCGAACTCTCCTCGCGAATATCAAGCATCGCGTCGGGGAAGTTGGACGTGCAGATCAGATGTCCGCCTTCGGCCTGATAGTAATCCTTGCCGGTTTCTTCATCTCTGATCATGGAACTGCCCGCGAAGACGAACTGCGCAGTCATCTGGCGCGACTGTCCATCAGAGTGGAACTGGCGAATGGCTTTCTGCCACGCCTGATCGTTCCATTTGCCAAGCAGCTCGTCTCTTTCGGCGTCCGTCATGGGGCCGAACCAGAGGATCTCGTTGTTGAAGCGATCCCAACGCAGGTTTTTCCACGGTAACTCAAGACCCGGAGGCGGCCCGCTCAGTTTTGCCGCCTGATAGCGGTGCGTGTTATACCGCACCCACTCCTGCAGCCTGCGCTGCTGACGCTTGCCGGCCGAATCCAGCCAGATTGTCTGGATATCCACTGCAGGGCCTTCAGGCGCCCGAAATTCCGGAGAAAACACAGCGGGACTTCCCGGTTCAAGCCCTGCAGCGAGCAGGGCAGAGTGGATCACAAAGGCCCTCGCACGAATCCTGAGGATGGTTTCATGTTCACGATTGCCTTCCGGCACAAGGACCATCTCAAGAATGCAGTCGGGGCAGGCAACTTCGGTCCTGAGCAGCACACGTTTTTTCGCCCGGTCCAGAAAGACGGTGCCCTCGGGATTCAGTGGAATCGCGTCCCGGAGCTCCTGCTGCAGTGCTGCAGGGAGCGGTGGAAGTGGCTTTTTTTGAGCGTCGGCTGACTGTTCAGGCTGTGGCTTTGGCGGCTGTTGCGTGGCCGCCGGAGCTCTGCGGGGTTCATCTCCGGACAACATGGGCAGCAACAGAGGCAAAGTCGCTGCCATCAGAGTTCTGCGATGCATCTTGCGACGATTGTCTCTGCTCATCCCAACCGACCCCTCGTTAATCACGTGACTGCGCCACCCTCCACTGCCGGCGGATGATAGCGAAACCACGCGGCACATGCGCCCTCGGAAGACACCATGGGGGCTCCCAGCGGTGCATCCGGGTGACAGGAGCGACCAAAGTGGGGACATTGAGGCGGCTTGAGCAATCCGGCAAGCACTTCTCCGGCACGGCAGGATGACGAATCCACCGGCAGGATTGCAGGGTAGTTTGCCATGTCAGAAGAAAACGGCGCCGTGGGAACTGCAGCCTCAGAATGATCATCGATATTATCAAAGATTACCTCACCCCCCAGACGAAACGAGGCATCGTAATCCCTGAACTCCGCTCGCAGTTCCAGGCCGCCCTGAGCGATCGAGCCGAAGCCTCTCCATGGACGGTCACAGGGCTGGTAAACCTGCTCAACCAATCGTCGCGCCGCCGGATTTCCCTCTTCGGCTACGGAACGGCGATAACAGTTTTCGACGATCGCTGTGCCCGCTTCCAGCTGACTCACACAGGAGCCAATTGCCTGCAGCAAATCCAGCGGCTCAAAGCCGGAAATCGCGATGGGCAAACCATGTCGCCTCGCGAAAGCGTGATAATCGGAGAATCCTGTGACCGTACAGACATGGCCAGCCGCAAGAAATGCCTGCACCCGGATGGATGCATTCATGAGCCATTCCATCGCCGGCAGAACTCGAACATGGGCCGACAACACAGAAAAGTTCTGCAGTCCCAGCCGACGGGCTTCCAGCACCGCAAGAGCTGTCGCGGGTGCCGTGGTTTCAAAACCCACCGCAAGAAACACAATCTCCAGCTGCGGATGCTGCTGCGCGTAAGCCACCGCATCCCCCGGCGAATACACCGCAAGCACGCGCCCACCCTGCGTCTGAGCCTGCAGCAGTGACAGCCCCGTTCCGGGAACGCGCAGCATGTCTCCGAACCCCGCGAGCACCCAGCCGGGCTCAAGCGACACGCACACAGCCTGATCAAGCACTGCCGCATCCGTTACACAGACGGGACACCCAGGCCCGTGAATCAGCTCCACACAGTCCTCAAGAGCTTCGTCGATGCCATATCGCAGCAGGCTGTGAGTCTGTCCTCCGCAGACTTCCATGAGCACCCAGCGACGCGTGCACCGGCGGCGAATCGTTTCGATCAGCTGACGCATACCAACGGCGTCCCGAAACTCATCAACATATCGCATCAGTCGGCACCTGAGTCTGCAATGGCCTGCAACTGATGGATCGTCAGCTCAGCCTCAGCCGTGTTGACTCGGCAAAGTGCAAGTCCGGCATGCACGATCACATAATCACCAGGCACAGCATCAGGAACACAGGCCATTTGACATTCACGTCGAACACCCCCAAATTCAACAATCGCCCTGCCAAAAAGCGGATCCTGAAGTGTCCATTCCAGCACGCGACCAGGTACACCCAGACACATGATACAGGATCCTTTCAGGCATTCTGCGGGGATGATTATTTCTGGCGCGGACGACCTCGAGGCTTTTGACGCCTCGGCGGCTGGAGTGATTCGATGTCGATCTGCTGGAACTCTTCGTAAACATCGGCAAAATGTTCCATGAATTCCTTCAGCACAGCCGGCTTTTCGGAGGGTTGCTGTTTTGAACCGGTCTTGCGGGATGGACGCCTTGCTGAGGCAGCTCGGAGGGCCTGCGAGGATCCGGATTCGATCAGTTCAAGGAAATGCTCGCTGTCCATGCAGCAGGCACCTCGGCGAGCAGCGACGCGATGCAGCTGGTGGTCGCTGGAGACCACCAGCACCTGCCGAGGGCTGCTGTGATGCTTCAGCCGATACTCAATTTCGTCGTCTGCCGTGGGCCTGCTGGTGGCGAAAATGACTTTGAACGGCAGATCAGGCGGAACGTCGCTGTCACCGCGCTGCCTGATTTCGGCCCTCGGAGCGCCACCCGCGTCGAAAACAACACAGGCATCTGCGGCAATGTCGCCATCAAGCCAGTTGCGAAGTGAGTTCAGCAGGCGATTGCGGGACTGCTGCAGGCTTCCACGCTCGAACACAGCCCGACCACTGCCCCCGCACAGCATGAGATTATAGCCGTCGATGAGCAGGTAAAGTCGGGCCATGGAAACGCCCTCTCTGAACACGACGGATTCAGAATCGAAGACTGACGCTGAAGGTTCAGCTGCCGAGCAGTTTGCTGCGGAGGTTTTGCAGAAGGGTGACCGCATGTCCGATGTCCGCTTTCTGACGGTCTCGGTCCTGCGGGATTTCACGTTCGATGGTGAGCGGTCCGGTGTAGCCAATTTCCAGGAGCGTTTGCAGGTAGCGTTCCATACCGACGTCGCCATCACCAAGCGGCACTTCCTGGCCCCATGCGGTGCCACGGACTTCTGAGGCAGCCCAGCGAGCGTCCTTGCAGTGCACGCTGCGAACGTAGCAACCAACTTTTTTCAGAGCTTCAATCGGTTCACCCGTGCCATACAGGATCATGTTGGCAGGATCAAAGTTGATAAACAGGTTGTCGCGCTTGACGTCACTGATGAACTGCAGCAGATGATCGGCCGATTCCTGTCCGGTTTCCAGATTCAGCTGCTGACCGTTGGCGGCCACATGGTCAAGCAGTTCGCGGGTGGTGGCAAGCAGATCGTGGTAGTCGGCACTGGATGTGTCGTGCGGAACGAATCCGATATGCAAAGCAACTGTGGGGCAGCCGAGAAGTTTTGTGAAGTCGCTGATCTCTTTCATTTCCTGCAGACGGGCGGCCCGAGTCTCGCGCGGAACAAGCCCCACAGTGCGGGCCGTGGTGGCAATGTCCGCGTAGCTTTCACCTTCAAACCCACCGAACACCGCAGTGATGGTGATGCCAGCAGCCTTGCAGCGGGAAAGAAAGGCCTCAGCGGCCTGAGGAGTGCGAGTTCCTGCGTGGGGAGCGTGAATCTGAATCGTTGGAACAGCCAGTTCCTGAGCGACTTCGAGGTGCACGCCAAGTCCCGCGTCGATGGATGCAAAAACACCAACCGGCCAGCCCTGTGTTGTCATTGGAGTTCTCCGGAGTCAATAGAAATGCGACGCGAATCGCTCGGATTATTCGGAATTACTTGTGAATTGAGGCCTGTGAGTCTACCGCATTTGCCAGCGATGGCAAGCGTCGGTTAACTGTCCTGCTGAGGCGGATTTCCAGCACCTCCGGGGCCTCTGCGTCCGCGTCGCCTGCCGCGTCGATGGCCCCGCTCCTGCACTCGCTCGGCTGCATTCTCGACTGAAGCCTGCTGAACACTCTCATCGCCGGATGTGGATGTGAACGGATCCGGTTCAACTCCTGTCCCAAAATCATCGCCGGCAACTGTCTCCTGTTTTGACATGTCCGGCGGTGATGACTGCGACGGCCGCTGCATCGGTCGCCGCTCGCTGCGACCACGGCCTGCCGGACGCTCTGAACCACCGTGGGGCCGATCTCGGCCCGAGTCGCCCTGACGATCGCGTTGCGGTGAACGCGAATCACGGCCGGAACCACGCGAACCGTCACCCGCTGATCGATCACGCCCTGAACGTGCAGAGTCCCTGCGCTGCGTTGTTTCGCCGGAAGTGCTGCGACGACTTACCGGCGGTGCTTCGCCGAATCCAGCGTCTTCACCGCTGCCGGTCGCCACCTCACCACTGTCGCTCGAAAGGACGTCCTCCGAAAGTCTTCGCCGCTGCGGCCCCTGAGCTGGCCGTTCGAAAATCGGCGGCTTCCAGCCCGGGATCACCTCGTCCGACTCGTTTTCATCTACCACGGTGTCTGCCGGGTCGGCAGGTGAAACGAATCGGGAAACATCCGGAACAATAACCGCAGGGCGGTCCAGCAGACGCATCCAGCGAGGTGGTGAGGAACAGAAGCACTGGCAGGACGTAAAACGCCCCGGAAGCGGACACTGACGGCCACAGGCGTCGCAGACAAACGTCCGCAGCGCCCGAACGTCATACTGCAATGCGGGGCCCTTCATCGACAGATCCTGAAAAATGTTTGTGGAGATGATTCACAAGTCCTGCTCATGCTCTGATACGCTATTCTATCGAGAACAAACCAATTGGACAATTCGCACCATCCAGGCCAGCCGACAGGCGGCAGGGCGAGGCTGGGATGGTGAAAACGTGTTAAGGACCCCGGATTTCGTTCTTTGGATCCGCTCCAAACCCTGACCGGCCGATTGACATCGACCGACACGGACATTCAGAAGATTGTGACCACGTGTCATGCGTGGCGGAGAGAAAAGAACGCCGGCGCGTACGCAGACACTGCTGGCTTCTGCAAGTCCGCAACCACCGTGGAGATTGCGGAGCACGGCCATGTATTGACACCTGGGCGTTATGTGGGGGCGGAAGAGGTGGAAACGGACGGCGAACCCTTTGAGGAAAAGATGTCGCGACTCGTCCCCCGGAATCGAACGAGCTGTTTGCGGAGTCGGAAAAATGCTGGAACAGGCTTTTAAAGCCAACCCGAGGTGGCCCGGTTATGGCTGAACGCTGGCTGGCGCAGTGGCAGATGGGACAAATGGGACGGATGGGACCCATGTGCAGAGCGGTTTCAGATGCGCGAATCCCCCGAACACCGAACACAGAACACCGAACACTCCATACGTCCCATCTGTCTCATTCGTCCCATAACACCCCTGCCCGCCCCACATGCACGTCACGACCGCGATTCGTGATGATGTGGCATTTCTGCAGGCACTGCAGGCGGCACCGAACAAACAGACCACCGGCGGGCGTAAAGCGCCGGAGGATCCGGACGCGGCCGTGCGGCGGCTGGTGTCCAGGGCAATTGTGGCGGAAGGTGCGATCAAAGCGGAATCTGCTGCAGACGCAGCTGTTTTCAGAGACGCTGAAGCAGACACTGATTTCTCCCATCTACTGCTCTATTTTTTGACGGCAGTTGCCGTCAAAAATTTGAGCGAACGACACGGACCTCGGAATTCAAACAGAATTTTCGATTCTGCAAATCGCTTCTGCGATGCCGGAGGGGCGCAACAGTGAGGAAAAATGACGGCTTTCAATTTCGACTCGGGTGCCCCGGAACGCCAGCGATCACGTTGCGACGGGAGTCGATTGAGTCGTGTCAGCGGCCAGGCCGTCTACTCACGGCGAGGCGGGTTGTCACAATGAAATTGGAAGGCGACCCAGAAAAGCTGGGCTCCCTCTGTGCGTGTTCTGCCGAAATCTTCATTTTCAATGTTCCCTCAGGTTCGATCCAGCCCGCAGCTTTCTATAGAGCGTCTGCGAGTGATCAAAACCCGGCAGTCAGTCTGCGAAACTCACGCCATCCAGCAGTTTTGGCAAAATAGAAATCCACCGACCGCCGGGTTTTGAGACCCAGCCAACTCCCCAGTCAGCGCACTCCCCGCAACGCAACGCAACGCCAACGCTGGTAACCACTTCCGACGACACCCCAGATCTCAGACTCTCAGCCACCGCAGCAAGCGCGAAATCACCATCCACCCCTCCAACCACCTCCCGGCCCCCATTTCCCCCGCAACTCTCGCGCCTCTCGGACTCTCACATCGCCCCGGGTTATCATCCGTTTGGACCGCTTAGGATGTCCAAAAACACACAGTTGCGACCGCTAAGCAGTTTTGACAAAAACGAAATGTGACTGCGGGGTGATGGTGGTGTGAGAGTTGCCGATGAGATCGGCAACAATGGTCATTCCTTTCGCTCCATCCTGCGCCGAACCCACGCGGGGTCTCGGCGGTCATCAAGGATTGCCAGAACCCTGACCTGCCCCTCGTGCACAGAATAGTAAATCGTCCATGGAAATCGTCGACAAGGCAGGCAATGAAGTCCAAATCGCTTTGCGTGAACGCCTCCGACGACGCTGAGTTAAGACAGTTCAGCCAGGACAGACTCAAGGAAATAGTCACCGATCTCCGAACCCCGGCCAGAATAGAAATCTTTCCCCGCTGCCAAATCCTGCTCGGCAGCCACCGAGATCAGAACCTTCATTTGCGAACACCGCGAAGCCGCTCGGCCACTTCCTCAAGCGGTGAAAATTGAACTTGTCCGTCACGCAACGCCTGCAGGCGTTCGCTGAGCACTTGTTGGTGCCAATCCGGAGGCGTAAAGGTTTCTTCCGCCTGCAGTGAATTCCAAAGACGCTCCATTGCCAGGAGCTTCTCTGCGATTGTCATCTTTTCAACAGCAATGTCCA
>JBJTOP010000086.1:0-5831 GCA_046074645.1 Planctomycetaceae bacterium
GTGCGAGGCGGCGGAGGGGTTATCGGAAGTCTGGCAGGGCTGAGCTTTCGCCGTATGCGAGTCCGGGATGAGGTGCGTTGAATGTCGGGAGCGGGGCTGAGAGGCCGTTTCTCAGAGCGAAACGCGACATTGGCAGGATTCAGGTTGTTTCGTTCTCACCGAGGATGACATTTGCTCAAAATCTGTCAGACTTTGCAGTGAGTGCGTAGTGACGATTGTGATTTGGATGGGATTGATCGGATGGGTTCGGCGTGGAGTGCATTGCGGGGGCATCAGGAGCAGCGGGCGTTATTTGCCAGGTCTGTCCGCAGCAATCGATTGTCTCATGCCTATGTGCTTGCGGGAGCGGACGGGATCGGCAAGCGCGCATTCGCGCGATTGCTGGCACAGTCAGTTTTCTGTCGGGAGTGTCCGGAGGGAGAGATTGAGGCGTGTGGTGAATGCCGCGCCTGCCGCAGCTTTTCTGCCGGAACATGGCCTGACTATATCGAAGTGGGAGTGCCGGAGGGCAAAACGGAAATCCCGGTGGCGGCAATAGCCGGTTCGCCCGACAAACGTGGTCGGGAAGGCCTGTGTTTTGAGCTTTCGATGGCACCACTGGCATCCACTCGCCGCGTGGCCATCATCGACGACGCTCACAAGCTTAACGCCGACGGCGCCAATGCACTGCTCAAAACGCTTGAAGAACCCCCTGCCAAAGCCCTGATTCTGCTCGTCTGCGACAGCCCTGATTCGCTGCTGCCAACAATCCGTTCCCGGTGCCAGATCATTCGCTTCTTTCCGCTTGTGGACGTGGACGTGCAGGCCATTCTTCTGGAACAGAAATTCACCGACGATGTCTCCGTAGCGGCTGCGGTGGCGGCCGTCTCGGAAGGCAGCCTGACGCTCGCCCAGCAGCTTCTGCATCCAGGGCTCCGACAACTTCGGGAACTGGTCTCGAAAGAACTGGCTCGACTGGATCAAATGAAGCCACTTGAAATCTCCAGACAGATCACTGAAGAACTGCAGAAGATTTCAGCGGGGCTGGAAGAACAGCGGCAGCATGCTCAATGGCTCCTGCGTTTCGTGGCCGACGCCATCAATGCCGCTCTGAAACGGCTGGTCTCCGGAGATTTCGCAGACCCGCTGCATCAGCGACTGGGTGTGCGTTCGGGAACTGATCTGCTGGCGATGCTGCTGGACCGAGTCCTTGTGGCATCGCGGCATATCGAAGGCAATTCTCCGTTGCCCCTGGTGCTGGACGCGCTCTTTGACGACCTGGCGCGCACGCTGCGACTTGGCCCCGCGTCGGCTCGATAACACAAACTTGCGATGGCTCATTGACAGCCGATCACGGGACGGCTGCATTCGCTAAAGGCGAATCATTCGTTACAGAGCAATCATTCGGCACAAAAGGACCGGCGGCTCATTTGCGCGCCCTTGGCCGCCGATTTTTCTTGACTACGATGTCCTGTCAGGTGATATTAGCAGACCTCCCTGAGTGGCTTTAAATCTCACACCATATAAACCCTGCGGCAGGCGCTTACATGTCTTCAGGAATCAACAGTGCTCAAGCGGCGCTTCTTCACGGGGAAACGGGCCCGGCTGTTTCCGATTGGGGTCAGACGGTAAATCTGCCTGCCGCGCCGGACAATACTCTCGCTGCCTGGCTCCTGCAGCGGCTCAACCCCGGTTCGGTGATACTCTGGTTGACCACCGCTCTGGTACTGGGACTTCTTGGCGGGCAATGGATCTGGCTTTCCAGCCAGCGTCCTGAACCGCTGCTGATTATCCCGGCGGCCCGCTCGACCGACTTTGAACTGGACATCAACACAGCAACGTGGGTTGAGTGGGTGCAATTGAGGGGTATTGGCCCCAATCTTGCCAACCGGATTGTGGCGGACCGCAGGTTGCGGGGGCCATATCGATCGCCTGCGGATTTACAGCGGGTTTCCGGAATCGGCCCCGAGACTCTACAACGTCTGGATTCAGCGCTTACAATCCGTCATGAACACTCAATCACCGCAAACGAAACCGCCATCCCCTGAACACTCCAACCGCACGCGCAGCAGCCGTCTGCGATTTCAAAGCTACCGCAGCAAGGTGCGTCTGCGTCAGTTGCCTGGGGGCAGTGTTCATTCGGTGGGTGCACCTCGTGCGGCCAAAGACCGTGTGCGTTCCTCATGGCAGCTCGCGCTGGAATTTCTGCGGCTGCTCAAACCATCCCGTGGTCCGCTTGGTCTGGCGTTGTTCACGGTGACGCTTTCAACGCTGCTGGGCCTGCTGCCACCGGCCGGCACCAAGTTTGTCGTGGACTACGTGCTGGACGGACGTCCGCTCCCGGACTGGTTCCTGCGCATATCATCGATCCGCACTCCGCTTGCACTGCTGACTTTGGTCGTGGTTTCGGTCACCACGATTTCGATTCTCCGAATTGCCATTCATTTATGGGGTCGGTGGCACGCGACGCGAATTTCGAAGAGCATTCAGTTGTCGGTGCGTCGTCGAGTATTCGAGCACGCGGTGCGACTGCCACTGCACCGCGTTCAAGAGCTGCGATCCGGGGGTGTGGCATCGATATTGCGTGAGGACGGTGGCAGCGTTGGTGAGCTGGTGTTTGGGATGCTTTACAACCCGTGGCGGGCTGTGATTCAATTGCTCGGCAGCTTCGCCGTGCTTGCCTGGGTCGACTGGACTCTGCTGCTGGGAGCGCTCGTTCTTCTGCCCACCGTCTTCATCACTCACCGCGCCTGGATCAACAGTATTCGCCCGCAGTTCCGTGCGATTCGCAAACAGCGAGAGCAGATTGATGCTGGTGCAGCGGAGTCGTTTGCCGGGATGCGGATCGTCCGAGCCTTCAGTCGCCAGCGTCGAGAGGCATTGCAGTTTGCGGAAGAAAACAACCTGATGGCTCGCCAGGAGCTCTACGCCTGGTGGTGGATGCGGGTTGTCGAAGTCATCTGGGAAGCACTCATCCCCATCGCCAGCGCCGGGCTTTTGTTCTATGGTGGCTGGCGAGTGACCAGCGGCTACATGTCAACTGGCGACCTGATGATGTTTCTGGTGTACCTGCTGATGCTTCTGGAACCTCTCGCAGCGCTTGCCACCAGCGCCACACAGCTGCAGAACAGTCTGAGTGGACTCGACCGCATCCTTGATCTGCTCAGTGAATCTCAGGAGATGCAGTCCACGCCCGGCAGTCTCAAAGTGCAGCCCGGGCTGGTAGCTGGGGCGATTGAATTTGCGGGTGTGAACTTCAGCTATCCAGGGGCCTCGGGACCGGCATTACAGGGCATACAGCTCAGCGTTCCCGCTGGCAGTATCGTCGCGCTGGTGGGTCCCAGCGGCGCTGGCAAGACGACGCTTTGCAATCTCGTGGCCCGCTTCTATGACCCGGATTCCGGCAGCATTCTGCTCGATGGACGTGACATCCGTGACTATGACGTGGAATCGTTCCGAACGTTGCTTGGCGTGGTAGAGCAGGATGTGTTTTTGTTTGACGGCACGATTGGTCGCAACATCGCCTACTCTCGCCGCGATGCGACTTTGGAACAGATCCGTTCAGCAGCAGCCGCCGCAAACGCTCTGGAATTCATTGACCGCCTTCCGGCGGGCTTCGATACTGTAATTGGAGAGCGGGGAGTGAAGCTGAGCGGTGGCCAGCGTCAGCGGCTCGCAATCGCTCGAGCAATCCTCGCAGACCCGCGACTGCTGATTCTCGATGAAGCCACCAGTAACCTCGATACCGAAAGCGAGCAGCTCATCCAGCAAAGTCTTGCCGTACTCATGCGCGGCCGCACGTGTTTTGTAATCGCACACCGACTCAGCACGATCGCCGGGGCGGACTTGATTGTTGTCGTTGAAGGCGGGCGAATCCTGCAAACCGGCACTCACCCAGAACTCATGCAAAGGGGAGGACGCTACAAGGCGATGGTGGAACAGCAGGTGAAAATGACGCTTGGCTCCATGATGTCGTCTCCGTGAACAGCTGGAGTAAACAGGATCGCCTTCCCGTTTCGAACAAATTTCCCTTTTCGCCTGTTATCCGGATGAACTGTTTATGGGTCGATTTGACGTCGCTGTGATTGGTGGCGGGATTGTGGGACTGGCGACGGCCTGGCAGTTGCAGCAGCGCCGGCCTGATCTGCGGATGGTGGTGCTGGAGAAGGAAGGCGAACTGGCGTATCACCAGACCGGCCGAAACTCCGGCGTGCTGCATTCCGGAATCTACTATCGCCCCGGAACGCTGCGCGCTCAGAACTGCCGCGCTGGCAAACTGGCACTGGAGGACTTCTGCCAGCGTTACAACGTCGCCTGGCAGCGGACGGGCAAGGTCATTGTTGCTGTGAACGAAGCTCAACTGCCCCAGCTGGAATTGATCTATCAGCGTGGTCAGCAGAATGGAGTGCAATGTGCAGTGATCGATGCTGATCGCCTGCGGGAGCTGGAGCCCCACTGCGCCGGAATCCGGGCGATTCATGTGCCGGAATCCGGCATTGTGGATTATCCCGGCGTCTGTCAGAAGCTCGCAGAACTCCTCAGAGCCAGTGGCGCTGAGATTCGGCTCAACTTCCGCGTGACTGATATTCGTCAGTCTGCTGATGCCGTGAGTCTTGACAGTCCAGGCGGGGCAGTCGAAGCACAACAGGCGGTGAACTGCGGTGGATTGCACAGCGATCGCCTTGCAAGACTCAGTGGACAACTTTTGCGTGAGCGTGTGGTACCGTTTCGGGGAGAGTACTATGAGTTGCTTCCAGAGGCGGAGCATCTGTGCCGCACTCTGATATATCCGGTCCCGGATCCGCGTTTTCCGTTTCTTGGAGTGCACTTCACGCGAATGGTGCATGGGGGTGTGGAATGTGGTCCAAACGCAGTGCTTGCGCTCGCGCGCGAAGGCTACACATGGGGCACCATCAGTCCGCGCGATCTCTTTGAATCGCTCACCTACCCCGGTTTCCTGCGACTGCTGGCTCGCAACTGGAAAACAGCGATTGGTGAGGTTCACCGGTCGCTCTCCAAAGCCGCATTCGTCAAAGCACTGCAGCGACTGGTGCCGGAGATTCGTGCCGAACATCTGCGTCCCTGCCCCGCTGGCGTCCGCGCTCAGGCGCTGGGCCTCGACGGCAAACTGCTCGATGATTTCCTCATCCTGCGACATGAGCGCATGATCAACGTCTGCAACGCACCCTCGCCTGCAGCCACAGCCTGTCTGAATATCGGACGACTGGTGGCCGATGAAGTGCTGAGCGATCAATTGGCAGCAAAGTCTGTCAGTTCCAGTAAGACTTGAGCGCACGATTACGGCAGCAGGGATGCAGTTTTGGAACCTTGCACTTCCGGTGTTGAGTGGCAGTTTTGGGGTGCGGGTGGAAGTGGGCGGAGTGATGCATCCGGAATGTTTCACCCCGGGGTTGAAGGAACTGGCCTTACAGGTCGCAATCCTGCTGATGCGTTCCCGGCCTGAAAGGCCAGCTCTGCCAGCCCGGCACGAAATGCCCGGTCAATGCACCTCGTGCGGTCTTCGCCCTGTCAGGGCAGTTCTCAGTCGATTCCGCCGTATTCCCGGGGGGACACGACGGAGGGCAGAGACATGCGTGGGCTCCTGCCGATACAGTATAACCACGGGTCCGTTCCCGGTTCGCCACTCTCTCAGGGCGCGCCCCCACACCCCAGCCAACGCTCGAACGCACCTGCGCACCGCGTGTCCTGGCCGTGGCTGAGAACTGCACTGACAGGACGGCCCCGGGCAAGCGTCCGACAAATCCATTCTTGCCAGGGTCTGTAGTCTGGAGCCCGGTGGCTTCCGGTTTCCCGATTCTCCCTGATGAGGTGGTCCATGAGCAAATTGGAGC
>JBJTOP010000087.1:0-19579 GCA_046074645.1 Planctomycetaceae bacterium
CTCTTCAGGAACCTCGATTTCGAGTTTCATGAAGGGTTCCTGGAGGGCGACTTCGGCTTTGCGGAGAGTTTCGCGCATGCAGCCGAGGGCGCAGATCTTGAATGCCATTTCGGACGAGTCGACATCGTGGTAGCTGCCGTCCTGGAGTCGCATTCTGACGTTCACAACTTCGTATTCGCCGAGGGGACCTTTTTTGAGTCCTTCTTCGAAGCCATCGTCGCAGGGGGCGATGTATTCGCGAGGAATACGACCACCGGTGACTTCGTCGACGAATTCGTAGTGGACTTCGGATGTTTCCGGGAGAGGTTCGAGGATACCTTTGACGTGGGCGTACTGACCGGAACCACCTGACTGCTTTTTGTGTTTGTAGTCGAATTCGACGGCTTTGGTCGGCGTTTCGCGATAGGCGACGCGGGGTTCACCGACGACGCATTCGCATTTGTATTCGCGTTTGATGCGTTCGACGTAGATTTCGAGGTGGAGTTGTCCCATGCCGGCGATGAGTGTTTGTCCGGTTTCTTCGTCGGTCATGACGCGGAACGTGGGATCTTCGCGGCGGAAGCGTTCGAGTGCTTTGCTGAGTTTGTCGGCATCGTCGCGTTTTTTCGGTTCGATGGAGAGTCGAATCACGGCGTCTGCGACGAAGATATTTTCGAGGGAGACGTTGATGCCTTCGGCGGTGAAGGTATCGCCGGAGGCGCAATCGACGCCGACGAGGGCGATGATGTCCCCAGCTTCGGCGCCATCAATATCCTCGCGCTCGTTGGCGTGCATGCGAACGAGTCGACCGAACCGCACTAATTTTCCAGTGCGGGCGTTGGTGTAGGACTGACCCTTGACGATTTTGCCCTGATAGATGCGGGTGTAAGTCAATTGTCCGAAGCTTTCGACGACGGTTTTGAACGCCATGCAGACGAGCGGTGCGTCGTTGGAATCGCTGAGCAGGAACTTGGGGTGCGTTCCGTCTTCGCCGACTGGTTTGCCGTTGTCGATGGCGAACTTCTGGCGGTCGGGTGGGGAGGGGAGGTATCGGACGACGGCATCGAGAGCTTCCTGGACGCCTTTGTCCTTGTACGCAGTGCCCATCAGCACTGGAGTGATTTGCTGGGCGATGGTGGCACGGCGGATGACGGAGCGAACCTGTTCGATGGAGACTTCGGCTTCTTCGAGCAGAGCGGCCATGAGGTCGTCATCGTGCAGTGAGAGTTCTTCGAGCATGTGTCGGCGGGCTTCGTCGGCCGCTTCTTTGTACTCTTCGGGGATTGCCTTGCGAATGATGTCTTCGCCTTTGTCACCTTCGAAGTAGACAGCTTCCATGCGAACGAGGTCGATGACCCCCTGGAAGCTGGATTCGCGGCCCATGGGAACCTGGAGAGGGACGGCGTTGCATTTGAGCTTTTCCTTCATCATGGCGACGACTTTTTCGGGGTTGGCCCCGATGCGGTCCATTTTGTTGATGAAGGCGATTCGCGGCACGCCGTAGCGGCGCATCTGGCGATCGACGGTGAGCGACTGGCTTTGAACGCCACCGACCGCACACAGCACGAGGATGGCGCCGTCGAGAACGCGGAGGATGCGCTCGACTTCGACGGTGAAGTCCACGTGTCACGGGGTATCGATGATGTTGATTGGGTGGCGGCCACCGAGTTCTGTGTCGTCCCAATCGACGCGAGTGGACGCGGAGGTGATGGTGATGCCGCGTTCGCGTTCGAGGTCCATGTGGTCCATGGTGGCGCCGCCGTCGCCGCCTTTCACTTCGCGGATCTTGTGAATGCGTCCGCAGTAGAAGAGGATGCGTTCGGTGAGCGTTGTCTTGCCCGAATCGATGTGCGCGGAAATACCAATGTTACGAAGCTGTTTAATGTCCATGATTGAACGACAAACCTCACAGGAAAAAACGGAAAAGCCGCACCGAAAAACACACCGTGGGCGCAAACCGGGGTCAAAACCGAACCCGGCATGCTACCGGCGAACTCACTGTTCCGAAAGGGAAACTCCGGGGAATTCACGGAAACACGCAGCGTTTCCTGACACGGGAATGCCGCACCATGCAAAGTCGATCGCCCCGAAAAGCCCCGGGAATCGGCCGCTCGCGAATCAGTTCATCATGCCCAGCCCCCCGGAAACTGCTCGTTATGGCCGGATTGCCGCAACCCGGCGGGCCCAGATACTCCAGCCACCCCAGACTGCCAGCACACTCAGCCCCTGCGGACCGCTGCGACTCTTCCGGAGCATTCCCGCGGCGGGAATCTGTGGTCGCAGCTGGATTCCTCACTTCCCGGGTTCTTGGTACCGCCATTTTTGCCCCAACTCCTGCTATCATCCCCGTGGTCGTGCAGGAGCGGGCCTGATTTCGTGGGCCGGCCGGATTTGTTCGGGAGCGATGGATGACGACAGCAGCAATTCTCGGAGCGGGGGCCATGGGCACGGCCTCAGCCTGGATTCTCGCCCAGCATCCTGACTGCAGTGTGCGTCTGTGGGGTCGCAACCCCGATTACGTGCGGCAGCTGGCGGAAACGCGTGAGAACCTGCGGTTGCTGCCGGGCTGTGTTCTTCCGCCATC
This sequence comes from Planctomycetaceae bacterium, assembly GCA_046074645.1. Taxonomy (GTDB): domain Bacteria; phylum Planctomycetota; class Planctomycetia; order Planctomycetales; family Planctomycetaceae; genus SXXK01. The sequence continues at coordinate 2,564 of JBJTOP010000087.1, forward strand.
CATTCGTGTCACCAGCTCCGCCACCGAAGCGCTCGACGCCGCCACCGTGGTCTTCTGGTGCATGCCCATGCGTGGTCTGCGAGATGCCCTGCAGCTGCTGGGGTCAAATGTCCCGCAGCAGTCGCTGCAGGTGAGCACAATAAAAAGCATCGAGAACAGTACGCTGCTGCGGCCCACAGAGATTCTCGCAGCGCACCTCCCGGATTCCCGAATTGCTGCTCTGGGTGGCCCCTGCCATGCCGAGGAAATTGTCCGCCGCAAGCCCGCCAGCATCGTTGTCGCCTCCACCGACGCTGGTGCCGCTGAACACATCCAGGCTCTGATGTCCACTGAATTTCTCAGGATCTACGCCAACACCGATCTTGCTGGTGTGGAGCTTGCTGCCGCGCTCAAGAATGTCATTGCCATCGCGGCTGGTATCTGCGACGGGCTTGAACTGGGCGACAACGCCAAAGCCGCCCTGATCACTCGCGGACTCAGCGAAATGGTTCGCTTTGGTTCGGCACTTGGAGCGCGTTCGGCCACATTCTTTGGCCTTGCAGGGCTCGGAGATCTGATCACCACCTGCAGCAGCCGACACAGCCGCAATCGTCATGTGGGGGAACGGCTTGGCCGTGGTGAGCCCCTGCAGTCCATTGAGCAGTCGATGGCGGCCGTTGCCGAAGGAGTGGCGACAGCGCGCAGCGTCCATCAGCTGGCTCATGAACGCGGCATCGAAATGCCAATCGCGGAACAGGTTTATCGAGTGCTCTTCGAGGGACGCTCGCCTCGGGAGGCCACACTTGAACTCATGAACCGCCCGCTGAAATTCGAAATTTCCGACCACAGAACCAATTCTGCTGCAGGCAATCACGCATGACCTCCGCTCCCGCAATCACTCTCTCCAGCGGCTCACCTGGCTGCACGCTGCACCATCCCGCGGCGATCCAGCCGATCACAGCCGTGTCTGCAACAGTCTCCCCGCTGGAACTCTGCCGGGAATCGCTCCGCAATTCCCTTGAATTCCCTCCTTTGCGTGAATGCGTGATTCCCGGCGACCGCGTCGCCCTCGTTCCTGACCTCGAATGTGCAGAGTTGCCGCAGCTGCTCGCCGCCGTCCTTGAAGTGCTGAACAGTGTCGATGGCGAAGGTGTCTCTCCGGTGCTCATCCTCCCCGCCGACCCTGCCGGTCAATCGTGGGACACGCTCCGCGCTGCCTGGCCTGAATCGCTGCGAAAAATTCCCGTCGTTCTGCACGATCCGAATGATCGAACGCTTGTCAGTTACGTGGCGAGCACTGAGGCGGGAGAGCGGATTTACCTCAACCGCGAAGCTGCTGAAGCTGACGTTTTCATCACCGTGGGGCTGATGCGTTTTGACAGTGTGTATGGTGTTCGAGGTGGCATGTCGGCAGCTTTTCCGGGTCTTTCGGACGCAGAAACTGTGCAGCGGCTGGGGTTCAGCGGCTTTGATCGGTTCCGGTCAGAAAAGCGGGGTGTGCGGCGAGAACTGGTGGATGAAATCAGCAGTCTCCTTGGAATTCAATACTCCGTGCAGCTCATTCCGGGTGCCAATGGGGCCGCCGCCGTCTACTCAGGACTCGCTTCCGCCGTTCAGAGCGCGGGCACGGCGTTTCTCGAAAAACACTGGGTCGCTAAACCCCGCGGTCGGGCGGAACTGGCACTGCTCTCCACCTCCGCTGCTCCGCCGTTCGCATGGAGCGTGCTCGGTGAAGCGCTGGAAAAAGCCGTTTCCTGGATAGAAGACGGGGGGCGTATTGCTGTGGTCGCCGATCTGCCTCAGCCATCCGGCCCGGCGTACGATATCGTTCGTCATTCCCGCGATCCTCAGGACGCCGCCGTGATTCTGCGCAGGCATCCTCTGGTGGATGGGATGGATATGCTGCGATTGCTGGCCGTGTCGCAGAGGGTTCGCGTGTATGTTTTGAGCGGTCTTCCCAGTGACGTGTTCGAGGAGCTGGGGCTGTTTCATCTGGCGGATGTTGCCGAGCTGCAGCGGCTGGTTGACCAGTCTTCCAGCTGTGTGGTGCTTCCAAATGCGGCGGTTCTGCGGAGTGATCGCTGATCGAGCTGTCGGGGGTGCCTGAAAAACATAGGGGTTGCAGGAAGAACTTGTCGAAACTCAGGTCGTCCGTTTTCGCGGAGACATTCGGTCGGGTGCCTGGAATATTGACCTTTGGTCCGGGGAACGGGGGTAAAAGGTGCTGGTTGCAGCGGTTGTAATAACTGGACTGGTGATCCTCGCCAGCTGGGGACAGATGGCGTGGTATTCCCTGCGGATCGCCTCATGGTATCCGCTGCAGGAGCCGTTGGCGGATGCTGCGTCGCGACGCTGGCCCAGGGCGGCTGTATTGTTGCCCCTGCGGGGGGCGGATCCGCTGCTGATCGAGTGTCTGCGGGGGATCTGTCGGCAGGACTACCCGAATCTGGAGCTGCGGCTGGTCCTGGACGATGTGAATGACGAAGCGTGGAATGCTGTCCGCCAGGCGATTGCCGAATTTCCGGCAGTGACAGTCCGCACCGAGGTGCTCACAGAACGTCTGGAAACCTGCAGTCTGAAATCGAGTGCTCTGCTTCAGGCGGTGCGTGGGCTTCCGGCCGACGTGGAAATCGTGGCTGTGATCGACGCGGATGTGATTGCGCCGGTGTGGTGGCTGCGTGAATTGGTGCGACCGTTTGACGACCCTCAGGTGGGGATGTCGGGCGGACTGCGGTGGTTTCTTCCGGAACGTTCGAACTGTGGATCAACGATCCGCCGCATCTGGGGAGCTGCCGCGTCTGCTCAGATGTATTCGCTCGATATCCCATGGGGCGGGACACTGGCATATCGCGCGGAGCTGGTGCGGGATCCAGTGCTTCAGAGACGCTGGTCGGAGACGTTTGTGGAGGATGTGAGCATCGCGGAGTGTTGTGCGGCGCGGGGGCAGCGACTGCAGCTGGTACCGCGATTGTCCATGGTGAATACGGAAACGGTTTCGCTGGGGGCCTGCTATCGCTTTATGCGTCGTCAGATTTTCAGTGTGCGGATGTATCACCCGGCATGGCGTCGAGTGATGCTGACGTGCGTGGGACTGGTGGTGTCCTGTTGCCTGACAGCGCTGATGAAGTCCGTGGCAAGTTCCGAGCTTTCCCTGTGGACGACCTGGGTGCTGCCGGGCCTGTTGCTGAGCCTGATGGTGCTGACAACTGTGCCACTGTTATACCTTGAACATTGTCTGCACACCGGGGCATCGAAGGACCGTCCAGTTCCCGGGTTATCGATCATGCAGTTGCCCATGATACCGGCGACGATCGCCGTTTATGGGATGGCGTTGCTCGGGGCCGCGAATCTGCGACAGATTGACTGGCGCGGCATTCGCTATCAGATCGGCCGCGGCGGTGGCGTCCGGCGTTTGAACGACGGCCCCTACCAGTCTGCGCCGGACAGTGGCGTGGCGTCATTGCTGTGAGGCGGAATGGCAGGAGTCAGCTGATTCCCGGTACCGGATAGTGTTGAGCGAATTCGGCAATTTCGCAGCGGATGGCAGCGAGTGCTTCGGGACTGTCGTGGTGTTTGAGTGCCCGCAGGATCCAGCCGGCCACCTGTTTCATTTCAGCCTGTTTCATACCGCGTGTGGAGAGTGCCGCAGTGCCGATGCGAACGCCGCTGGGGTCCATCGGTTTGCGAGTATCCCAGGGGATCATATTTTTGTTGACGGTGATGCCCGCGTGGTCCAGAGCGTGTTCGGCGATTTTTCCGGACAGGCCGACAGCTGTCACATCGCACATCATCAGGTGGTTATCGGTACCTCCGGAAACGAGCCGCAGGCCACCGGTGATGAGTTCTTCAGCGAGCGTTCGGGCATTGTCAACGATCTGCCGGGCGTAGTCTTTGAAGGATGGCTGAAGAGCCTCGTGGAAGCAAACGGCTTTGGCGGCGACGATGTGCATGAGCGGCCCGCCCTGAATGCCGGGAAAAACAGCGCGGTCCACGGCAGCAGCGTGTTCACTGCGGCAGAGTATGAAACCGGACCTTGGGCCGCGCAGGGTCTTGTGCGATGTGGAGGTCACGAAGTCCGCAACGGGGACGGGACTATTGTGGATTCCAGCGGCGACAAGTCCCGAGTAGTGGGCCATATCGACCATGAGCAGGGCGCCGACGGAGCGGGCGATTTCCGCGAAGCGAGCATGATCAATTTCGCGAGGATAAGCGCTTGCGCCTGCGATGATCATCCGCGGCTTGTGTTCAGCCGCCAGCGCCGCAACCTGGTCGAAGTCGATCCGATGATCCGTTCGCGTTACTCCGTAGTGAACGGTGCGGTAGAGCTTTCCACTGAAGTTGAGGTGCATACCGTGGGTGAGATGGCCGCCGTGGGCCAGGTCCATGGCAAGGATTGTGTCGCCCGGATTGAGCACTGAGAGGTAGACGGCCATGTTGGCCTGAGATCCCGCGTGGGGCTGAACGTTGGCATGTTCAGCACCAAAGAGCTGTCGAGCACGATCCCGGGCGATGTTTTCGATCACATCCACGTTTTCGCAGCCGCCGTAGTACCGCTTGCCCGGGTAGCCTTCGGCGTACTTGTTTGTCAGCACGGTGCCGGCAGCCTCCATGACGGCCGCACTGGTGTAGTTTTCGGAAGCGATCAATTCCAGACCATCAACCTGACGACGTCGTTCGCTGACGAGGGCATTCCAGATTGAAGGATCAGATGACTGCAGAGCGGACATGGAGGAATCTTTAAAAGTGGGGTGAACAGGCGGAAGGAGCAGACAGGATGTGATGACAGCAAAGGCCGAAAATCGCAGCATTTGCAAGGAAAATTCACGATTTCCAAACGGATTTCAGGAAATTCAGACGAAACCCGACTTCTTTCAACAACTCAGCCCGGCATGCTACCCAGCTTGATTTTTCGACGGTATCTTCGTTTGCACGTGGATTGGGAATTCCATCGCATGGGACATGCAAATTGAACAAAACGGGCAAAACGGGCATGGAGATCGGGCTCCTCTCCTCAAACCCCCAGGTGCTCAACGGCGAAACCGTCGTTTTCACCGGCACTCTGGCCTCCATGACTCATCGCGAGGCTATGGATGCCGTGGCCGAACACGGGGGTCGTTCCGTTCAGACAATCACCAGTCAGACCACGCTTCTTGTGGTTGGCGAAGAAGGCTGGGCGCTCGAAGACGACGGCCGCGCCTCACAGAAACTCGAACACGCCCTGCGACTGGCTGCCGATGGGCACCCTGTGAAAATCGTGGCCGAGTCCGACTGGCTGCAAATGCTGGGACTCGAAGAACGCCGCGACGACATCCGCCGGGCCTGCACACCAGCCATGCTCAGCAGACTCCTGAATGTCCCGGTCAGGCTCATTCGTCGCTGGGAACGTCAGGGACTGATCCGACCCGTGCGACGGGTGTGTCGATTGCCCTACTTCGACTACCGCGAAGTTGCCGGCGCACGTCGACTCGCCGCACTGCTCGAAGAAGGCGTCTCCCCGAAAACGCTCGAATCCAGCCTGCAGAAACTCTCGCAGTCGCTCGGAGCCTCCGAACGATCACTCGCACAGCTCAACCTGCTCGTTCGTGACGACCGAATCCTCGTACGCGATGACCGCGGAGTTCTGCTGCCACGCACCGGCCAGCGACTGCTGGACTTCGAAAGCGTCGAACGCCCCCGAATCGCTCCTGCCAGTGACTCCGCAGCGGACCGCTGTGCTGCCGACTCCGACTCGGCTGCCACTGCCGACGGCAAAGATGCAGTGCCGTGCCTGCTCCCATTCTCCGCCACCGTCCAGGCCGCCACAAAGACTCCCGACAACCGCTCCGAAACCGCAACAGCCGAACGACGGATGATCGACTGGAATGCGGACGAATGGTTTCAGGAAGGCTGCCGACTCACCGAAGAATCCGAATTCGACGCGGCCATCAACGCCTTCCGCAATTCCCTGTCGCTGCTGGGGACCGAACAGGCAGCGCTGCTGAAAGGCCAGCCACCGCTCCGCGACCCCACCAATCACTACCCGGATCCCGCAGACGTCAACCTCCACCTTGCTGACGCGCTCTATCGCCACGGCCGAACGGAAGCGGCACTCGAACGCTACCACTCAGCTCTCGAATCCGCCCCGGATTTTATCGAAGCATGGACCCTGCTCGGCTGCCTCCAGGCAGAACTTAACGACCTGCATGCCGCCGAAACATCATTCTCCACTGCACTCGCAATCCACCCCGCCAACCCCGATGCACTGCTGCACTGCGCACAACTTCTCGATCGCCTCGACCGACCTCGCGATGCTGCCGCCTGCTGGCGCCAGTATCTGCAGCACGAGCGGCGCGGCCCGTGGTCAGACCATGCCCGCGATCGTATCGCGGCGCTGGAACGACTTTCAGCAAATGATCAACCCCCAACCGCCTCACAACTCCAGCTCTCCTCGTCAGATGACGACTGGGACACCTGATGCACCGCCATGCTGAATTGACCGGAATGAACAGCTGCGCTGGCACTCAGCGGAGCATGCGTGCGTGAGTTCCGGCGGATACGCCGGGACCGCGGGGACGATCCCGGTGCACCGCAACACTGCTCCGACCACAACACCAATCCCGCCCGGGCACCCCAAGTGCCGCCACACATACGGAGCGTTGTCGGGAACCGGCTGAGAGCGGCCCGTACAGGCCGCAACAACACCACCTATAATTGCCCAGGGTTTTCACCCCATTTTGATCGAGCTGGCCTTACAGGCCGGGATCGCAGACGGCGTCCACGACGTGCCAGCGAGATTCACCGCTGGGTGAGGACAAAGACTGGGTTTTGGAAAGAAAGGTGCATGGCACCTCGATGTCTGCCTTGGAAGGAAAGGTGCATGGCACCTTGATGGTCTTGGGCTGGCACCTTGATGGTCTGTTTAGGGGGGGGGGCGTTGGGGGCGCTTGACCCCTCACCCCCGACCCTTCTCCCCTGGAGGGGGAGAGGGGAGATTTGGGGGTGTTGAGGCGCGGTGAAGTCGAGAACTGCAAGGCCGTTGTGGGGCGGTTTCATTCAGCGGGGTATTTTCACTTGGGCGGGCCGACTTCGAGGCATTTCAGGGAGCTGTCGTCGCGAACGAAGAGTCGGCCGCTGCTGATGGCGGGCAGGCGGTAGCCTCGGTCGGTTGGTGCGAGGATTTTTGCGCGCTGGATTTCGCGGTAGCGGGTGGTATCGGCGGCCGCGCGAATGAGTTCTCCGCCGCAGGTCAGGATCAGCAGCTCGTCGTTGACTCGCAGCAGGCTGCCGTAGTCGAAGCTGGGCTCTTCCCAGAGCACTTTCCAGCTGTTGACATCGATGCATTTGAGAGTGGCTGAGCCACTGCCGGCATCCTGGCGACCGTCGATGGCAAAGAGCACGTTTTCCTGAGTACCGCGGACAGGAGTGGCGTACTGGGTCGCGAGCAGTCGTTCGTCGCGGCGAATTTCCTTTGCGGCTGTGGCGTTGAAGGAGAGGAGCAATGAGCCGATGTTGTAGCTGGAACTGACGAAGATGCGGTCACCCAGAATGACTGGTGTGGCCCCATTGACGGTGGGTCCGCGGGCGCCGAAGGGGAGCGAGAATACGAGACGACCGTCTGCGGTATCAATTCCGCAGAGATGGAGTCGGGTGACGACGATGGCGAGTGTGGTGTTGCCGGATTTGGTGACAACGGGCGAGGAGTAGCTGGCTGCGTCGGTGAAGGTGCTCCAGAGGGTGCTGCCGTCTTTCAGGCTGAAGGCGACGATGGACGCATCTTTTCGGCCTCCGACATTGACGATGACACGGTCACCGGCGAGGACTGGAGTTGAACCGACACCGAAGTAGCCTTCGAGGGGTTCGAAGTCGGCGGTGGTATTGCGCTGCCAGAGTTCGCTGCCGTCGGCGAGGCTGGTGCAGCGGAGCCGTCCTGTGACACCAAGGGTGATCACTCGATTATCAGCAATCAGAGGAACACAGCGAGGACCTTTATCTGTTGAGATGCCTCCCTGATAGTCGCAGGGGGCCGGTGCCTGCCAGAGCACTTCGCCGGTGGCGGCGGCGTGACACCGGACGACTTCGGCCTCCGGCTCGCGGACGAACGAAATGACTTTTTCACCAGCGACGGCGACACCGGCAAAGCCGTCTCCGACAGGGGACTCCCAGAGTCTTTTGGGCCCGCGGTCAGCCCAGGCCGCGTGCAGGCGTTCACCGGCCGCAACACCATCGCGTGCGGGGCCGAGAATCTGTGGCCAGTCACCGGCAGAAGCGGGGAGCGTGGTGAGCAGCAGCGAGGCGGTGAGGCAGTGGCGAAGGGACGTGAGAAGGTGGCGAAGCAGCATGTGGGTACGGCCTTTTGGCTCGGGCGGAATTATTCGCTTGTGAGGATCCACTGGATCAGATCGGACATGCTTTGGGGATCGACGTTCTTTTCGAGTCCTTCGGGCATCAGGGAACGGCCGGTGTCGCGGAGCACTTCGATGTCGCTGCGGAGGAGGGTGGTTTCCTTAGCTTCTGCGCGGCGGAGTGTGAGGCTGCCGGCGGTTTCGCTGATGAGGACACCATTGTGCGTTGTGCCATCGACGGACACGGCCACGTAGTCGCGCCAGGCGGGGTTTACTTCGCGATTCGGGTCGAGGACGTTGGCGAGGATGGCTTCAGCGCCGCGGTTTTTGAAGGATGCGAGACTGGGACCGACCTGATGGCCGACGGAGCCGATCTGATGGCAGACAGAGCAGTGCTGGCGGAAGACGGCCTGACCGCGTGTGGGATCACCTTTGAGTGTCAGTGCGACCTGATAGGCGCGGAGGACGTCTTCCCGGGAGGACCGGGCGGTGGATTCAAGCAGTTTGATTGCGCGGGAGCGAACCGCATCGTCCGGCAGATCTGCCAATCGCTGCAGTTCGGTGGGTGTGACGGAGGACGCGGGCAGAGTGCCTGCGCTGACTGCATCGAGAAAGGCGACGGCCCACGCGGGGCGACGCAGGAGAGCTTCGCGAGCTTTGGGCACGAGAGCCGGGGACATGGATGGGAGCCGTTCGATGAGTGCTGAAGCGATTTCGGCATCTGCGAAAGCGGAGGCGACCTCCAGTGCGGCTGACTGCAGGACGGGAGGGATCGCCGGTTCCATTCTGGGCAGCAGCAGGTCACGGGCCTGTGGCCAGGCGGACAGGCTGAGCACTCTGAGTGCTGCTGCCTGTTCTTCGGGAGTGGCCGCCTGTTCCACGGCGGTGCGGGCGGATTTGATGAGTTCTGCAGTGAGTTCTTTGAATTCAGGTTTGGCAGCAAGAGTGGCGTTGGCGGCAGCTGCGGCCTGCAGCAGTCGTACCTGCAGGGCTGGAAGTCCGCTGGCGGCAGCGAGAGCATCGCGGAAAGTGGCAAGTTCAGCGGCCGACTGCGTGCGACGAGCGGCCAGATCGGCAAGTTCAGGGAGTGCGGCGGCAGCTCCGGGCTGAGCAGCCTGTCTGGCAACGGCAACCAGTGCCTGAGGTGCTGATGTGCCCAGAGAGGACAGTACGGCCGTGCGAATCCAGCGATCGCTGCCGGCGTGTGTGAGGATCTGTGAGAGTGCCTGCAGTCGTTCGGGGGATTCGGGAAGTTCGCCGAGTGTGAAGGCCAGCTGCAGCAGCGTTCGCGGAGCCATTTCGGTGCTCATGGCCAACAACGCCTGCTGCACGGCGGGCACGTCGCGGAAGGCTTCTGCCGAAAGGACGCCGCGTTCGCGGACTTCAGGAGTGGGGTCAGCGAGCACGATCAGCACGTCGTCCGGGGTGAGCGCATTGAGTCCGGCGAGGGCACCGATGGCGTGGAATCGGGCGAGCGGCTGAGGGGAGGATTTAAGAAGCGTTCGGAGCAGCGGTACGGCGGTCTGATCCTGGCGTTCGAAGAGCAGTCTTGAAGCGGTGTCTCGATGCCATGCATTGGGGTGTTCGAGAAGTGCGGTGAGTTGGCCGGTGGAGGTTTTGCTGAGTTGCGGGGAGGGGCGGTAGTTGTAGCCCGTGGGAGCGAGTCGATAGAGTCGTCCGCGATCGCGACCGCTCGTGAGGTCGAGGTGTTTTTTGATTTCCTGAGGCAGGCTGGCGGGGTGTTCGATGACTTCGCGGTACATATCAAGAATATGCAGGCAGCCATCCGGAGCGTTGGCATACTGGACGGGGCGGAACCAGATATCGCGGGAGGCGACAAGTTCGCGGCCGGGATCCATGCGTTCGGCCGACCAGACAACTCCGTTTGGCACCAGTTTTTTGCGGTGCACGATATTGCTGCCGACGTCGCCGATGATGGCGGTTCCGGAGAGTTCTGCGGGCCAGGCATCGCCACGGTAGATGGTAATACCAGTGGCACCTGTGAAGTAGCCAGCGGGCCGTCCGCCGCCTTCGACAAGTCCTTTGGAGAGACCAGAAGCACGCAGCCGCGTACGGACGATGCGCCACGGTTCAACGGGGCTGATGCGGAAGACGGGGGCCTGACCTCCATCGGCTGCGATGCTGATGCGTGCCGGTGCGGGGCTGGCGACTGGGGAGCGGGCGAGGTAGCGATCGGGATAGACGATCAGCTGTGCGTGGTCGCTGTTGGCGCTGACGAAGCGACGGCCCCAGTTATCAAAGCTCATCCCATGCTGTCCGCCGCCGGTTTCGGCACGAAGTTCGAGCGTTTTGGGGTTGAATGAGAAATCGCGGCCGCGGCATTCGACGGCCGGGCGATCGGGATGTCCGGGCGAGGTGATGCTGCCGCCAACAGTGCTTGCGGACCCATAAATGCGGTTGTCCGGCCCCCAGTGGAAACTGTTAATGAGCCCCTGCACGTTGGTGCGGTTGAAGCCGGTAAAGACAACCTTCTGAATGTCGGCTTTGAGGTCACCGTCTGTATCTTTCAGAAAGAACACATCGGGGGCGGCTGCCACGAAGATGCCGCCCTCTGCCGCGATGATTGCGGTGGGCCAGCTGAGACCGCGGGCGAATTCGCGGCTGTCGTCGAAGACACCGTCCTGATTCGTATCGATGAGCAGTCGGATCACGCCAAGGTGATCGCGGTCCTGTTCGGAGTAATCCCGCATTTCCACGACGAATAAACGCCCATCCTCGTCATAGGAAATCGCCACGGGGTCTGTCACGAGCGGTTCAGCGGCAGTTTGCTGAAGCTGGAAGCCGGGAAGGACATCGAAGGTGCCGAGAGCTTCCGAAGGTGGAGTGGGGTTGATGCGGGGCAGTTCGAGAGAATAGTCGGGGGCAAAGTCATCGGGTTTGTGCTGCAGCGTGCGATCGAGAATGCCGTAGACCTGGAGTCGGATGTCGGCAGGAAAATCGTGGCCGCAGTCAGGTGTGAGCAGCACAAGGTTTTCGCGGGCATTGAGCAGTGAATAGATGGTGCTGGCGACGGGAATGGCTTTGCGAACACCCTGAATGTCAAAGTTGCCGTCTGCAACAGGGGACACGGAGACAAATGCGCGGGGTGCGAGTGCGGCGACCAGCTCGTAAAAGTCGAATGGCACCTGAGCCACGTCAAGATTGTATTTTGTTTTGAGCAGCGGCATGTAGCGATCGCTGGTCCAGCCGGTGATGTTGCCACCGTAGTAATCGCCGAAGGGACACCAGCCGCAGCTGGAGACGACGGCTTTCAGTCGTTCGTCAAAAACGGCCTGAAAGATGGCGTTGTGACCACCGAGAGAATGTCCGATAACGCCGAGCCGCTCGTGATCGACAAAGGGAAGAGCTGCCAGAAAGTCGGTGCAGCGGCGATGGTTGACAATCGCCTTCATGGTGCCGGAGACATAGCTGTCGGCAGCGAAGTCGTAGTCCTTCAGATCACCGAAAGAAGGGTAGTCGGGGGCAGCCACGACGTAGCCCCTCTGGGCGAGTTCGACGGCGTACTGGCGACCGGGTTTTCCGGCTTCACCTGCAACGATGCGTTTGCCGGCTTCACCGGTGGGATGCAGGGCGAGGATTGCGGGGATGCGTGAGGTGGCCGTCAGAGTGGCGAGGTCAGCAGCGAGTGCGGAGGGTGTGATTTTTTCGGCGAGTGCCGCGGGGATGTAGAGGTCAAAGGGCAGGCGATCGCTGCCTTCGACGGCGATGGTGAGTGTGATTCGGCGGACGGCACCGATCATTTTCTCTTCTGAGACCTGCACGGCGAACGGGAGTTCAGATCGCGCGGGAAGGGGGCCCATGGCGTCCTGCATCCCTGCCAGAATCTGCTGGCGACGTCGCTGCCAGTCGTCTGCGGAGCGCACTGGTTTGAGTGCACCACTGTCATCGAGGCAGACGCTGAGGTCGGCATGATTGAGAGCGACCGGGGATTGGGTTTGAGCAGCGAGCGGGAGGGAGCTGCTGAGGAGGAGCGAGACGACCAGGCAGCAGTGCCGGAGTGAGGCGTGCATGCGGACAGTCCAGTTGAAGGCAGGAGGGACGTCAATGAGCGACGCGGTGGGCGAGTCGCGCATCGGGGGCGAGAACAGAGTGATACCGTGTTTTGATGGCGGATGCCAGTGTGTCTTGCTGTTGAAGGCTTTGGTTCAGTGAGTGGAGCAGCCGCAGTCACCACAACCTCCGCCTTTTTTCTCGGGAACAATGCCGTCGGCGGAAGCGGGCTGAACATGCACGACGCCGTGACCCGCCGCGGCGGCCAGCAGTGCAAGGCGAGTCGTTTCCGGGCCGCGGTCGTTGAGCACGTAGAGGATGAGCTGCTGATCGAGTGTCCGTTCGAGGTCGATCAGCTGGAGCTGCAGTTGCCACTGACCGGCTCTTTGCAGCCACGTGCTGAAGGCGGCATCACATTCAGACTGGAGACGCGTGGCGGTTTGCAGATCGGCGTCGGTGGCCAGTCGCAGCAGAGTTCCGGTGAGCCCGAGATCATCTTCGGGCAGCGACGCATTGCGGGGTGCAATGTGCAGCACAACTCCGCATTCCTGCCCACGTTCAGTGGAGACGACGACGGAATCTCCGCGGTGTGGAAGGACAGGAATCCGGGAACAGCCGAACCTTGCCACCTGGGGAACACGGCCATAGCGGACGAGCAGGATGAAATCCACCGGCATGTCTTCAATGGCGGCGATGGCGGCGGAGGAATCGCAGGAGTCCGGCGAGGAGGGAGCGATCATGTGTGGGAACCGCGTTGAGGAGAAAATGTGCGACGGGGAGCAGTCGGGCGGGGGTGCTGCGGGGGGTGCGCCGGGTGCGGCGGTGAACGTTATTCGAGTTCGTCGCCGGGAGCTTCCGGGACGTAGTCTTCGGCGTCAGCGGCGTATTCCAGCAGCACCTCCATCGGGATGTGCTCGATGGCGGACATGTGAGTTGCTTTGAGATAGAGCCGGGGTGCGCAGCCGGCTTCGAGAGCCTGCAGCCATCTTGGGAGGCAGAGGCACCAGCGATCGCCGGGATTGAGGCCCGGGAAACGCCACTGTGGGACGGGGGTGCTGAGATCGTTGCCGACGCGTCGTGAGAACTGCAGGAATTCGGCTGTCATTTCTGCGCAAACCGTGTGCATACCGGTGTCTTCACCGCAGGTTTCGCATTTGCCGTTGCGGAAGAAGCCGGTCACAGGATCAGCGGAACAGACCAGCAGATCGCCGCCAAAAACATTTTTAGCCATGGGTTGCCCGGAACGGTTCGGAAGACAGTTCAGTTGATGTAACGAAAATCGACGCTGGAGTATAAAGCATGAAAGATTGCTGACCAATGGTCAACTGAGTCGGCATCAGATGGATCCGGGGAGAGCAGCTGCGTCTCTTCCGGAGAGGCAGGTCGATTGAGGCAGATGCGAATAGCGCGATCGATGCGGGCAGCGGGATCGAGCTTTTCCGAGGCGGCCTGCAGCAGCAGCCGTTCAGCGGCATTACGGGCGTTGCTGGTGACGAAGGGGCTGTTGAGCATAAACAGTGCCTGGGCAGGACGGCTACTGGCGGTGCGGCGTCCGGTGACACTGTTGGGATTGGCGGCGTCGAAGACCTCGAAGAGATCCAGCATGGTATTGCGGAAGACGGGAACGTAAATGCTGCGACAGAGCATTTCGTGGTCTTCGTGGCGGTACTCATTGTCGTATGTGGCAAGTTTGGCAATGCGGGGCCCGCCGCTGACGGACAGGTCGAGCAGACCGGATGTCTGGAGGAGGCAATCGCGGAGGCTTTCGGCGTCCATGCGACGGCGGACAGCACGATTCCAAAGTCGATTTTCAGGATCGGTCTGAAGAGCTGCGGGGGACTCGGAGGAGGCCATGCGGAAGGCGCGGGAAAGACAGAGTCGCCTGAGCATGGCGCGGGTGCTGAAGTGATCCTGGTGGACGAAGGTATCTGCGAGCCAGTCGAGCAGTTCCGTGTGCGTGGGGGCTTCGCCTGTGCGGCCGAAATTATCGGGTGTGCGAACGAGTCCTTCACCCATGACGTGGAGCCAGAGACGATTGACATACACGCGGGCTGTGAGCGGGTTTGCGGGGGAGGCCAGCCATTCAGCGAGTTCCCGACGGCCGCTGGAATCTTTTTCCGTGATGGAGGCGACGGCAGATTCCGCTTCGGGAGTGGCCACCTCGAGGAAGCCTCGTGGGATGACGGGGCCGAGGTTGCGAATTTCACCTCGGATGTGCAGGTGCCAGTCGGCTGGCTGCGACTCGTCTTCGACGCACATTGCGACGGGGAGTGGCGGTTTGGCTTTGGCATGGGCCTTGCGGTCGGCTTCCAGTTGTTTGATGCGGGCGGCAATATCGGTGGGTGGCGTTTCATTGGCGGCGGGTGCAGTGGTCACGGCGGGAACAGCGAAGCCTGCGGGCGGGATCTCGCTGGTGCGAATGAAGTGTACGGCATCGATGATCACATGACCGGGGGCAGCGTCAGCGGCGAGCACTTCGAGGATGGCGGGCTGAGTTTTGGAAAAGTGGAATCGCCCCAGCTCGGTGAAGCCGCCCGGACCTGTCGCGGCCACCTTCTGACTGACCAGCAGCTGCGTCTCGCCATCGTTATGCCGGACCACCAGCGGGACTTTTTCGGAGCGACTCTGGCCGTGGTTGATGACCATTCTGACGAGATATTCGCCGTCAGCCGGGAGCTGTGCCGAATAGGTTGCTTTAGTGCCGGTGCGGGGCATTCCGCTATGGCGGTAGCCGTCTCCGAAGTAGGGCTGCTGGAAGCTGGATTGAGTCCATGCCCCTTCGAGCTGTGCATCGCCGTCATCGACGATCACTCCGGGAACAGAGACGTTGGCGACGGGCGTTGCGCGACCTGCTGTCGCGGCTTTGCCGGGTGACTTCTTTTTGAGTCCCGCAATTTCCCGCTCAAGCTCCTGATCGCGATCTTTCCATGCCTGCTGTGCAGCATGGTCAACGCCCTGCCGCAACGGTTTCGTGATCCAGCCGCAGACATTTCCCGGTGTGAGCGATCTGGTGCTGCGGAGGATGCCGGCGAACGCATAGTAGTCGGCGGTGGGAATGGGATCGAACTTGTGATCGTGGCAGCGGGCGCAGCCGAGCGTCATCCCGAGAAAGGTGCGTCCGATGGCGTCGATCTGTTCATCGACAACATCCATCCGCAGCTGTTCCTTGTCCTGCTCTTCATAGTTGATCGCTCCCAGCATCAGGTAGCCCGCGCCAGTGATCTGTTCATCGTGCGCGGCATCTGTGGAGGCCGGGAGCAGGTCTCCGGCAATGTGTTCACGAATGAGCTGCGGGAGGGGTTTGTCGGCGTTGACGGACTGAATGACGTAATCGCGAAAACGCCAGGCATCAGGGAGCATCATGCTGCGGCCGCCACCAGTGGATTCAGCAAAGCGGACCACATCCAGCCAGTGTCGGCCAAAACGTTCGGCGTATTGTGTTGAGTGAAGCAGCTGATCCACGGTTTGAGCAATCGCAGACTCGGGGTCCAGGGACCAGGCATTCCGGAAGGCTGCCTGCTGTTCGAGTGTGGGGAGCAGACCGGTGAGCACCCATGTGAGACGTCGCAGCAGGACTTCAGGGGGGGCATCGACGGGGGGCTGCAATCCGGCCTGCTGCCAGCGGTCGGCGAGGAATCTGTCGATGTCGCTGCGAGCCCAGTCGACTCCGGCCGCGGGCACTGCTGGCCGCTTCACAGCCTGAAAGGACCAGAACTCACGCCCCGCGGCGATGTCAATGCCAACGGACCGCGGACGTGGAGCAGAGCCATCCCGAGGGTCGGCAGCGCCCGCTTCGATCCAGCGCTGAAAATCGGAAATAACGGTGTCCGGCAAGCGACGGTCCGGAGGCATTTCCACGGATTCGTGTCGTAAAGCAGCAAGCAGCTGACCGACGGATGCATCACCGGGGACAACGGCAGGGCCGGAGTCACCACCCTGAAGCAGCCCCTGACGAGAATCCACCAGTAAACCGCCGCGAATGTCCTTCGATTCGGCAGAGTGGCATTTGTAACAGTGCTGTACCAGCACCGGGCGGATTTTCGCTTCGAAGAATGCAAGCTGGTCAGCGGAGGGCGGCGACGAAGGGGGCTCGTCCGCCACCCCAACGCCCACACAACCAATGAGAATCAGACAATAAACAGATGCAGGCCAGGGTTTCACGAGTATGCTCCTGCCGACAAATTGAACACGTGTCCGCCGGCTCCCCAGGGTGGCAGACAGACACTCCGGCCGCACAATCGTACCAGGGAAACGCAGAAAAAAACACCTGCTTTGCTCAGCGATTGCTCAGCGAGCCCTGAAACAGACCTGTGGGAGCCCCAAAACCGGTCATTCGAACTCCCACAGACTGCAATCTGCGAAATTCAGACCTGCAACGACTGAATTCAACTCCTCAGCGATTTGCGGAAGATCACCTTATCGACTCCTTCTTCATAGAAGTCTCTGATCAGAGGCTGCTGGAGCGCGGAGCATATCCGCAAGCAGTTGTGTCTGATCCGGAGCAAACAGCCCTGAAGCGGAAGCCAGAGATATCAGCTCGTCGGGGTCGGCAGGAGTTGTCTCACGAATCATGATCTCTTCACCACACTACCTGTGATTGGGCTTTGGAAGAAACGACGAACACTCTTGCGACTTTTCCACGCCGAAGTAAGCTGAAGAACGTGTCGTCGGCGACGTTCTGACGCTGCGAGCTGGAATAAAGCAG
>JBJTOP010000088.1:0-9813 GCA_046074645.1 Planctomycetaceae bacterium
GTCGGCTACGAAGAGGGCGGTCAGCTCACTGAGCGAATTCGCCGTCGTCCGTATGCCGTCGTGCTGCTCGACGAAATCGAGAAGGCTCATCCGGATGTCTTCAACATGATGTTGCAGACGATGGAAGAAGGGCATCTCACCGACAGCTTTGGTCGTCGAGTCGACTTCAAGAATGTGGTTCTGATCATGACCACCAACGCCGGAGCAGCCCGCATGGCTCACGGCGGCAGCATGGGCCTGCATACGCTTCGCGAGCGGGATGCTGAACGGTCATACGACGACATGAAGATCAACCTCATGCACGAACTGCAGAAACAGTTCAAACCTGAGTTCCTCGGGCGTCTTGACGAGGTTGTCGTCTTCCGGAAACTCACACGAGTCGAACTCATGCAGATCGTCGATATTGAACTCCGTAAGGTCTTCGATCGGCTCCGGGAACGCGGCAAGAACATGGTCCTCACCGACGAAGCACGCGGATTTATCATCGATAAGGGTGAAGCCGGAGACGGTCTTGACTACGGTGCACGACCGCTCCGACGCAGTGTTGAGAAATACATCGAAGATCCGCTTTCGGAAGAGATTCTCCGAGGTACTTTCGACGGACAGAACACGATCAAGGTGGTCGTTCGCGAAGTCGGAGACCAGAAACAGCTGGGATTCGAAGGCAGCCTTGTCGAAAATGCGACCTCAGAGGACACAGCGCCCGTGGCTGCCGGCTGAGATCCGCTTCCGCAACGCAACGAATTGCAGACGTCTCGCTCGCACCCCGGACATCCTCCGGGGTGTGTTCTTTTACAGCGTCTGTGAAAATTGCTGTGACCAACGGCCTGCGACAGACGCACAACTCGCCATCTGCTCGAATCGGGAGCGCTTGCAAAGTGGCGTTCTTCACTGGTAGGATCCCGCGGCAGGGTTGCTGTACCTGACTGCGAAATCAACCACAGGCCTGAAACCACGAGAGCAAAAATGACTGACCGAATACCATCTGAAAACGGCACGATGTCATCAGCAGGCCGTTTGCATCTCACAAGGCGTCAGGCCGTTTCCGGGATTGCTGCGGGAGCAACCATGGGCTTGCCGACAATTCTTCCGGCACACGTGCTGGGGCGAAACGGCGCTGTGCCGCCCAGCGAGAAGATTAATCTTGGCGTGATTGGCATCGGGCCCCGCTGCACGTATGTGCTGACGTCAATGCTCGGACTTGAAGACGTTCGTTGCGTCGCGATTGCTGACGTACAGAAAAGCCGCCGCGAAGCAGGCAAAATGCTTGTGGATAAACTTGCCGGAAACTCGGACTGCGCACTCTTCAGCGACATGCGGCAAATGCTCGAACGCAGGGACATTGACGCCGTAATAGTAGCGACCGGCGATCGCTGGCACACACCAGCCTCGATCCTTGCCGCCGAGGCTGGAAAAGATGTGTACTGCGAGAAGCCTTGCGGTTTGTCCATTCAGAACGTGCTGGATCTGGCGGCCACAATGAAACGCACTGGCCGCATCTTCCAGGCGGGAACTCAGCGGAGAAGCGTGCCGCAGTTTCAAACCGCAGTCGAGATGGCTCAGGCCGGAAAACTGGGAAAGCTCGAAATGCTGCACGCCTCGGTCTACACACCTGAGCTCGGCAATACGTGGCTTCCC
Source organism: Planctomycetaceae bacterium (assembly GCA_046074645.1). GTDB lineage: Bacteria > Planctomycetota > Planctomycetia > Planctomycetales > Planctomycetaceae > SXXK01. Next base: position 1,639 of record JBJTOP010000088.1, read on the forward strand.
GGCGAACCAACTCCCGCGCCGGATGTCTGCGACTGGAACCTCTGGCTTGGCCCGGCACCGTGGCGTCCCTACAACTCCGCCTACGTCGCCGGCAAATGGCGCGGTCAGTTTGACTTTGAATCCGGAGCTCGGCTGCTTGACTGGGGGGCTCATACCGTTGACCTGTGCCAGTGGGCCAACAACGCCGATGGAACAACACCTGTTGAATTCGATCCCAGTCCAATCGGGATTACCTGCCGCTACGCAAACGGCGTGAAACTGTTCCTCGATTTCCTGAAAACACCATTTGGAGATCGCAGCCCGAACTGGAACACAAAGCTGGGTTTGTGCCCAGTGAAGTTTGTCGGCAGTGAAGGTTCTGTCGAGGTTGGAGACGACGGCATCGAAGTGCAGCTGGGTGGGGTGCCATCGTCAACGGAGAAAATTCGCAAGACACGCGGCATCGATGCACAGATTCACGCTCGAAACTTCTTCGACTGCGTTCGCTCACGAAAACCCACAATCACCAACCCGGAAGTCATGCTCCACTCCCACATCGCCAGCTTCGCCGCCTCATTCTCATGGATCCTCGGACGTCGGTTGACCTTTGACCCGGTGAAAAAAGAGTTCGTTAACGACGCCGAAGCCAACTCCCTGCGATCCCGCCCCGAACGAAGCTGCTGGACATGAAACGTGTCTGAATTCAGCACTGCAAAAGGCAAAGGCAACAAGGGCCTGGGAAACTCATGAAAACGCCAGTCGTGAAGAGTGGCGGTGGAATGGGGACTATTGACCACTGACCAGATGTGCTCCTGCATCACCGTTTCATGAGCATTTCATCGAGATTGAGGATGACATTTCCGACGACGGTGAATGCAGCCGCGTCTGTGGGGCTGAGTCCTTCGGGCAGTGTTCCAAGCGGTTCAGTGGCGAGTTTCGCTGCTGCTGCGGGGTCTGCGATTGCTTCACTGCGTGCGTCTGTCAGGAGTAAAGAGAGGGACTGGAGTTCTGCGGCCGAGGGTTGTCGCAGCAACGCCTGTTCGAAGGCCCATGCCAGTCGCTGCTGATCATCCCCTGGCTGCTGCAGGATTCGTCTCGCAAGAGCTTGTGCGGCTTCGACGTAGACGGGGTCATTCAGGGTGACGAGTGCCTGCAGAGGAGTGTTGGTGCGGTTGCGTCGCAGGGTGCAGACTTCCCGGTTAGGGGCGTCGAAGGTGGCCATGGAGGGATAGGGATTGCTGCGGCGCCACGTGGTGTAAATCGCTCGACGATAGCGATCCTCTCCCATGCTGGTCTGCCAGTCCGTGGAGCTGCCGAAGGCGGCTGAGAGTCCCATGCTGGGCTGAGGCGGCTTCACCGGTGGGCCATACATTTTCCGGCTGAGCAGTCCGGCAACGGCGAGGGTTTGGTCGCGCACCATTTCGGAACTGAGTCGCACGCGTGGTCCGCGTGACAGCCAGCGATTGTCGGGATCGAGAGCCGCGAGTTCCGGGCTGACACGAGCCGACTGGAGATAGGTGGCGGAACTGACAAGCAGTTTGAGCAGGTGTCGGGTGTTCCATGCCGAGTCCTGCAGTTCAACTGCGAGCCAGTCGAGCAGTTCCGGGTGCGTCGGCAATTCGCCCTGCGACCCGAATTCTTCACTGGTGCCTACGATGCCGCGGCCGAAGATGTCTTCCCAGTATCGATTGGCGACCACACGAGCTGTCAGCGGGTTTTGAGGACTGACGAGCCAGCGGGCAAGTGTGAGCCGGTTGGCCGGCTGATCGGGCGACAGTGGCGGAAAAATGGCGGGGACGCCTTCGTGAACTTCGGGGCCGCGGTCAAGATAGTTTCCTCGGTACTGCAGGAGGGTTTTACGGCGGCGATCGGGGGTGAGTTCCTTCATGACAAGCACGGACGCGCCTGGCTGCATGGAGTCGAACTCCTTCTGCAGAGCAGCGATTTCGGAGCGTGCTGCGGCCAGCTCCGAGGCGGCGTTGCGGCGGAAGAAATCGGCGAGTGCGGCGGAATCTTCCGAACTTCGCTGTTCCACCGGCTGCTGGATCACGGCCAGAAGACCGGCCGGAACCTGAGCACGTTCGATTGCAGCCGGATGAGCGGAACCGTTGAGCTGGAAACGGCCGAGCAGGTGAGCGGCGTAGGGGGAGTTCTGTTCGAGAACGAGGCGGAGTGTACCACCTTCGCGGACTGGAATTGGAGAATCGGGGATGAGCGTCAGATTGTGGGAACGTCCGGCATCACCACCAACTGCCCAGCCATTGTCCGGTTCCGTCCTGCCATCGAGCACTTCCTCAGGGTTGAAGGCTGGCTGGCTGTAGTCTGCGGCAGCGGCAACAAAGCGAATTTCTCGCTGATTGCCGGGATTGAATTCGACCGACGGATTGGGAGCTTCAGCGATGGTGGCGGACCAGATTTCCCGACGATCAGCATCGAGCAGTCGAATGATGGCTCCGGCCAGCCGCGTGTGAATGCCGTTTCCGGTGCGGTTCCAGACCGTGATTTTTTCGACAGGCAAGGCAGCATTGAGGTCGAGTTCCCACCAGGGATCTTTCGACACGGCGGTATGGGTGACGGATTTTTTTTCGTAGTTGCCGTCCGTTGTATTGTCGATGGCCAGCTGTGCGGGACCAGCGAAATCGGTTGAGCTTTGAGTGGCGGTGCCCGCAGAGGCAACGTTGGTGACATTCGAGAAGACCTGGACCTCGGCGAGGGACAGAATTTTGCCGTCACCCGGGAGATCAATGCGAACAAACCGGGCTGCCGGCCGCGGATCACCAGCGGGGAGCAGCTGGGCGCGGATTTCCGTGATCACAAAGTTGCCTCCGCCATATCCGGCACCACCGGCTGGAAGTTGCTCTGACGGCAGGGTTTCCAGCTGAACGGCTGCGAGGCCCTGTTCTGCGAACTGCGGGATCCGGGCGAGCGATTCGAGAGGGATCTCGACCAGTGTGCTGTCCTTGTCGGCCGGACCATTCAGGAACACGATTCCGTTCTCATCGAGAGTGATCGGCTGGCCGCTGTTACGACGTGCTGCAGCAGCTTTCAGACGCGCCCATTCTGCAGGAACACGCAGTCGCTGTTCCCACGCGGACTGCGACCTGATCAGCTCGGGAGTCGGGGTTTCAAGGAGTGTTTTGAGCTGGGCAAGGCGTGATGTGAGTTCGCTGCGACGGGATTTCTGTTCCGGAGTGAACAGCTGGAGTTTAGGGGAATCATCACCGCGATCGGCGTCCTCGGTGTTGTTCAGAATCGCGAAGACTTTGAAGTATTCCTCCTGAGTGATGGGATCGTATTTGTGGGAGTGACACTGTGCGCAGGCGAAAGTCGTCCCCATCCACACGGCCATCGTCGTGTTCACTCGGTCCACTACCGCCACATTCCGAAACTCTTCATCCTGAGTTCCGCCTTCGTTATTGGTCATGGTGTTTCGGTGGAAGCCGGTGGCGATGATCTGGTCCTCAGTGGGGTTGGGCAGCAGGTCACCTGCCAGCTGCTCGACTGTGAATTGATCAAAGGGCATGCCTGAACTGATGGCCCTGATAACCCAGTCCCGCCAGGGCCAGATCGTGCGAGCGGGATCGTCGGCGTACCCGGCAGAATCGGCGTAGCGGGCAAGATCCAGCCATTTACGAGCCCAGTGTTCACCAAATTCGGGGCGGGACATGAGATGATCGATGAGCTGGCTCCAGACGTCCGCATGAAAAACCGGCGGACTGCTGCTGGTGTCCGGGATCGCTGTTTGCAGGCGAGCAGACCAGTCGCGGGCTTCGTCGAGTGTTGGCGGAAGTCCAGTCAGATCGAGAAACACCCGCCGGACAAGCGTCTGCGCGTCTGCCTGTGCCGCTGGCTGAAGCTGCCGGGATGCCAGCTGCTGCAGTACAAAATGATCAATCGGGTTGCGTGGCCAGCTGGAGTAAGTTGCAGCAGGAGCCGGGACGGCGGGGCGTTCGGGGGGGACATAGGACCAGTGCCTGGCAAACGGAGCACCCTGCTGAATCCATTCTCGCAGCAGAGCCTGTTCGTCGGCTGTGAGCGGAGCCCCAAATTCCGGGGGTGGCATGCGAATGTCAGCGTCACTGCTCAGCACCCGACGCAGAAGCTCGCTGCGGTCCGGCTGCCCAGGCACCACGGCGGTGTGCCCGGATTCAAGCGGCCTAGTCGAACTGCTGACTTCGTCCAGCCGCAGGCCAGACTGTCGCTGACCTTCGTCCGGGCCATGGCAGGCCAGACAACGGTTAGACAGAATCGGACGAATCTGTCGGTTGAAGTCGATTGTCTGTCGGGTTGGCGTCTGAGCCTGAACGGGAACAGCCGGCAGAGGGCCGCAGATGCAGCAGACGCCGATCAGCAGGAGGTGGGAAACTCGCATGGCAGGCACCTGACGGTGGGGGAAAATGGCTGGCGTACTTGGCCGATTCGCGAAGTTTACCGGAGAACAGCAGGGAAGAAAAGAGCCTGCTTTGTGGTGGTGGGCCTCGGCATGAGCCGAACGGAGAAATAGTGTGGACATAGATGTACACCCAGGCAAATTTTTGGGGGCGGTTCGGATCAGCGCGCGATCGCACTTCACCCCGGCTGGAATTCAGATCACAGCTCTGCCAGAAATACAGTAAAAACACACGCCATTTCTGTAAAGGTGCATGGCACCTTGAGTGCAAAGGTGCATGGCACCTGGACCTCCTGATCCTGCCGATAGTCGTCTTTCGCTCCGCGAAAGAACGGCGTTGGAAGTTCTTTCGCAGAGTGAAGGGCGACAAAGCGACAAAGTGACTGCCACTGGGTGTTAGCACCCTGCAAAGGTGTCTGTCTGCCTGTGTCTGGATTTGACAGCGGCAGTGACTCTTCAAAGAATGCATCTGGAAACCAAATGGGCCGGTGTTGGAATCGGGAGGCTGTGAGTGGAAGTGGAGGGGAATTTGAGTTCCGGACTCTATGGGCAGTATTCCCGCCGAAGAGGTTGCAGGGCTGCTGCAGGCATGTTGGTGACCTTTCCGTGGCTGTTCGGGGGCTGTTCCGGCGATCATCGGGCGGCTTTCCCCCTTGCGTCTTCCGGCCAGTCTGCTCTGCAGCTGCCGTGGCCGGCAGTGCAGGAGGCGGCTGCGGGCAGTCGGGTGCGAATTGCCATGTGGGATGGTGATTCGGCCATCAATCGATGGATGCAGGGCTGGGTATCTCAGCAATTGCGGGAAAAGCATGGAATTCAACTGGAATTCAGTGGACTTAGGGGCTCGGAGCTGGTTGCCAGGATGCAGGTTGAACGGGATGCGGGACGCGATCCCGGAGACATCGATGTCGTCTGGATCAACGGCGAGACCTTTTATCAGCTGCGGCGGATTTCTGCGCTGCAGGGGCCCTTTGTGCAACAGCTGCCAAATGCGCAGTGGATCGACTGGGACGATCCCTTTATCAGTACGGACTTTCAGCAGCCGATTGAGGGTTATGAGTGTCCATGGGGAAGCGTGCAGTTCGCTTTGATTCATCACAGCAGTCGCGTCGTACGACCGCCGCAGACGCTGGACGACCTGTCGCGCTGGATTCAGGGAAATCCGGGGCGATTCACGTGGGACGTGAGCTTCACTGGGATGACGTTTCTGAAATCACTCCTGATTGAGCTCAGTGGCGACAGACAGGCATTCACGCGACCGCTTGCGGATTCCCTTTGGAAGACGGCTTCACTTCGATTGTGGGACTGGATTCGCGGAGTGCGGCCGTACTTATGGCGTGCCGGGCAGACTTTTCCTGAAGATGTGTCGCAACTGCATCTGTTGTTCAACACCGGTGAAGTGGATTTCACGATGAGCAGCAATGATGGTGAGGTGGATAATAAAGTGATGCAGGGAGTGCTGCCGGATGCGTCAAAGGGGTATGTGCCTGAGTTTGGCAGCATTCGAAATTCGCATTATCTGGGCATTCCGTCGAATGCACCGAATGTTGCCGGGGCATTGGTTGTGATTGATTTCCTGATCTCTCCGGCTGCGCAGCTGGAAAAGGCAAAACCTGAAGTCTGGGGTGACGGGACGGTTTTGTCCCTGCAGAAGCTCTCTGCGGACTGGCGTGAGAAATTCGCTGGCATTCCGGGTCGTTCACGGGCTCCATCGCGGGAGGAACTGCGTGAGAGGGCATTGCCGGAACCTGCGGCGGAAGTGATGATGCGACTGGTGCAGGGATTCCGCCGTGAGATTATTGACGTAAACTAAAACGCTAGCGGGGAGCGGGGATGCGATTGGCAGTTTGGGACTTGGTGTCAGGCTGGCTGCTGATCAGTTTGCTGGGCCTTGCGCTGTTTTGGATGGCAGGGTACGCGGTGGCATTCAGTTTGGGAGGAGTTGGGCTGATATCCGCCGGCTGGACACTGGAGCACTGGCAGTTGGCCATATCGGGCAGCCGGCTTTGGCGGAGTCTGTTACTGAGTGGAGCGCTTGCCGTCTGCTCCACAACTCTGGGATGGCTGGCAGCATTGTCGATGGTGACAGGCAGTCGCCGTCTGCGTACCGATTTGCGGCTTCAGGCCCTGTGGTGTCTGCCGCTGGCGATTCCCCCGGCGGTGCAGGGCTTTCTTGGGGGCGTAGTTCTAAGTCGTGGTGGGCTGTTGTCGCGTCTGTGCTGGTGGCTGGGACTGACTGACGGGGTGGAAGATTTTCCGGTGCTTGTGCAGGATCGACATGGAACGGGACTGCTGTTGACGATGACAGCGGCGTCGATTCCGCTGCTGGTACTGTTTCTGACTCGGACGTGGATGGCCATCAGGATTGACGACTATCTTACGGTTGCCTGCAGCCTTGGAGCATCGAGGACTTTTGCTCTGCGACATGTGGCGATTCCGATGCTCTGGCGTCGCTCCCGCTTCCTGCTGCTGCTGATGTTGTTATGGAACTTCAGTGCGTGGGAGCTTCCGCTGCTGCTTGGGCAGCAGTCTCCTCGAATGCTCTCAGTGCTGATTCAGCAGAGTTCCGGGCAGTTTGTGCTTGAAGAACGTCCGCAGGCGTTTGTCCATGCGGTGGTTTACCTGTGTCTGGCGGGATTGGCGGTCTGGAAGCTGTCGGGATATGCGGGGCTGGACCGCACTGACAAGCTGGAGTCCGGGGATGGCTGAGCATCAAAGGGGTGTTGAGCGAAACTGGTGGCGTGGGGGAGCAGCTCCGATGCTGGTTCTTCTGCTGACTCCGCAGCTGTTGTTGTTGCTGCTTTCCGCGGGCAGTGGCTGGAGCTATCCGCGACTCCTGCCGGACCGCCTTGATGGAGGCCCGTGGCGGCAGCTGCTGGGCTACTCAGGGCTGTTGCAGGCTGCCGTCACTGGTGGCCTCCTGAGTCTGGTTTCAGGCGTGATGTCGACTCTGTTTGGTCTGTTGATCAGTCGATCTGTCCGTCGCAGTCGGGGTGTGATCCGGCGTTTGAGTCGCGCGCTGCTGTTGCTGCCGTTTGTGATTTCGCCGGTTGTTGCGGGAGTCTGTCTGTTTGATCTGGCGGCGAGAACGGGGTTTGCTGGAAGTCTTGCAGGAGTGCTTTTCGGCCAGATGCTGTTCGGGACGGCAACAGCCGCGGTTTTTCTTTCTGACGGCTGGAGCGATCTGGCTGAGCGCCAGGAACAGCTGGTCCGTTCGTTTGGTGGCGGCAGTGCAGCGGTATGGCGACATGCGATTCTGCCACGGACGCGCGGGCTGTTGCTGATTTGCCTGCTGCAGACATCATTGCTTTCCTGGCTGGACTACGGGATTGTTCTGCAGATCGGCGGTGGGCGCGTGCAAACGCTGACTCTGCGTTTGTTTTCGCTGATCCGCGAATCGAGCGTCAACCAGGCGGCGCTGGCCGGGCTGCTGCTGCTGCTGCCGGCATCGTCTGCTGCGCTGCTGATCCTCGTGACCCTGTCCACTCGGGCTGTATCGGAGCATGCAGACTGAGGAGATCTCGAGTTCGATCGACACCGCATCCGGATTCTCATAGCATCTGCAAAAAGTTGCCGTGCAGCCACTGCATTCCATTACGCCCCAGTTCCCTGAAGTGGCGGTGTTCCCAGTCTTCAGCAACGTTCCACAGAGGGTCTCATGATCCGGCATTCGCTCTGTCTCTTCCTGCTGGTTTGCCTCGCGACGTTCGCGGTGACTTTGAATCATGCCTCAGCCCAGGATGGGTTCCGTCCTCTGTTTAACGGTCGGGATCTGAGCGGCTGGGTGCTGGTCAATACCCCGGCAGCCA
>JBJTOP010000089.1:0-7896 GCA_046074645.1 Planctomycetaceae bacterium
CCCACTGACGCTCACGGAGGACTTTCAGATCCATCTTTTGCAGCTGAAATATCTTCAAGTGACTGCAGACACCGTATACAATGCGACAGGAGAACAGAAATGGTCGTGGTTTTTATCGCACGTTGACAAGCTGAGCCTGGAGGACGTGCGTCGTCTGTTCCCTGATCCGGAATTCACTGAAGCCGCAGAAGTTCTCACTATGATCGCTCAAACGCCCGATGAACTCATGCTCTACCACGCCCGTCTGAGAGCTCAGCGGGACGAATCGGGACGGATTCTGCAGGCAAAACTGGATGCAGAAAAGTCAAAGCTGGCTGCGGAGAAGCTGGAGCAGACGGAGCTGGAATTAGCGCAGGCAAAGCTGGATTTAACGCAGGCACAACTGGCCACAGAGCAGGCACAATTGGCCACAGAGCAGGCACAATTGGCTGCAGAGCAGGCCGAGGCAACTGGTGTTTTGATTGGGCAGATCGTTCTAATGCAGCAGCTTCTGAAAGTGCCCGTATCGGCTCGCCGGGATCTGGCCGCCTGCGACGATGCGACGCTCACCAGCATGGCTAACAAACTCCATCACCGCCTGACATCCGGCATTAACTGAACCTGTTCGCGTGCTGCCGTCGTGGCTCCGGGGGGGAGCGCGGTATCCAGAACACGGAATCAGGTGCCGTTGACTTCGTTTCGCAGTTTCAGAGAGAGGCCAGACGCAGCGGGTGCGGGTTACATGTTTCCTGGAGCCAAAAGCCATAGTAGCCAGCGGATTTGTTTTTTGCTGACTCACACAAATTCACTGAGGCTCTTTGACGGCCATCAGCAGCTTTTCGATGTCCGGCCTGAGTTCCTGCAGGCGGGCGTCTTTGGCGTAGTCACGAATCCGCTGCAGAACCTCACTACGGGAGTCTTCCAGGAGTGCCGGCAGAATTTTTGGGAAGGTGCTCTGCATGTGCCCGACCAGGCGTCGTCTCTCTGAAAGACGGTAGGCGTGGCTTTCAGTGAGCGTCACCAGTGTACCGAAAACAACCTCGGCCATGCCGCCTTTCATCTTCTTCAGACCTTCCAGGCGAACGGGATAGGTTGGATCTTTGCTGTCGAGAGTTGGCAGAAATTCTTCGGCCAGCGAGAGCATCACGACCGTGCATCGCAGTTGTGTACCCAGCAGTTCGATGATCTCACTGTCACCGACCTTTTCGCGGTTGAAGGCGTCGAGGTACAGTTTCAGTACCTGATTCAGGCTGTTCAGGGTTTCGAGGGCAGCAGGCAGTCGCTGGCTGAGCGGCAGTGTTTTGCTTCGATAGATTTCGAGGTTGGCATCGGCAGTGATCCGTTCAAAGGCGCGGCCCGACCGCGTGCTCTCGTAGCGGGGAAGTTGCGTGGCGTCCTTTCGGGCGATGGCGGTGAGCACTTGTGCTGCAGTGCGGACGTCATTGCTGGTCCAGTTGCGGTCATGAGCCGGGAGGCCTGCCGCAAGGAGTTCATTCAATGAAAGAGATTTGTCAGCAGGGGGGGCCGGAGCAGCTTTGTCGCTGGCAGCAGATTGAGCCGTGGTTGGGTCCTGTGTGGCCTGCAAGAGTTGCATCAGTCCATAGATCGACCAGGTCAGCAGAATGGAGAGCACAATCCGCTCCTCAAAGGAGTTTGCGACGAAAGCGGCCATGGAACTGTTGAACGGCCCAGTGCCCTGCAGTTGAAGGGACCTGGAGTATCCCTGGGAGGCTGCCCAAAGGTGAGTGACTTCATTTGAAGCGGATCACGGTTTTGCCTGGGCAGGCCCTGAAAACACGTGACCGGTGGATTCCATTTCGACTGTGTAAACGGATTTGCGTGCCGTCACAAACAGCGTCTTTCGATCCGGACCGACGAACGTGACGTTGGCTGGTTGTTCTGGAAAGGCGATGACGCCGAGAATGCTGCCTTCCGGGCTGACAACCTGAACCCCGAGGGCACTGGTGATATAGAGGTTTCCCTTGGTATCGACGGTGAGTCCGTCGCCGCCGCCGCTGGTTTCGCCTGGACGCTGCCGCAGCTCGCAGAGCACTCGCCCCTTGCCAATCCTGCCGGGGCCTTCAATCGGATAAGCCCACATTTCCTTTTCCATGCTGGGGATCACATACAGCGTTTTTTCGTCCGGCGAGAGGATCACGCCGTTGGGGGCTTTGCGATCATCGACGAGTCGTGAGACGTTGCCATCGACGGCACGGTAGTAGACAGCTTCTTTGCCCTGCGGCCATGGATCCGGCGCACGAAAGCGGGGATCGGTGAAATAGATTCCGCCAGACTGATCGATTACGAGGTCATTGGGGGCGTTGAATCGCTTGCCTTCGTATTGTTCGGCGAGCGGTGTTTCTTTTTTGTCGGTGAGGCTGAAGTGCTTGAGTCTGCCGTCCATTTCGCAGGCCAGGAGGCGATCGCCGACGACCATCAGGCCGTTGCAGTGGCCGGAGGGTTCAACGAACACGGACAGCATTCCGCTGGGATCGATGTGGTGAATCCGGTTACGGGGAATGTCGGTGAACCAGATATTGCCGGCTGCATCACCGGTCGGCCCTTCGGTGAATTCGAAACCGGTATGCAGTCTGCGAACTTCCGCCGTTGGGCCGATGCCTGGAATGGTGTCAGCAGCGATGGCTGCGGAAGCGCAGCAGACGATCAGGGCGGTTGAGAAGAGCCGCAGCATGGGAGGAGCCTTGTGGGAGTTTGAGGGCGTGAATTGGCAGCGTGAAGGCGGTGGCACGTCTGGCAGAGCGAAACGTGCCACGGACAGCAGCGGCGGAATTTTAGCCGAGTGTGAAATCGGGCAGGCGGACGATTTCGCCACCTTTGAGGGCCGATTCGTGGGCGCAGAGTCCGACGCAGGTCCAGTTGGCGGAGGTGACGGCATTGGGCCGCGGTTCGCGATTTTCGAGAAGTGCGCTGAGCATTTCGTGGGCAAGGTGTGGGTGTGAGCCGCCATGTCCGCCACCCTGGAGGAAGGAGAGGTGATCTGCGTCGTGGATTTCGGAGGGCAGTGTGAAGCGGCGGATGGGTTCCGGGAGCAGATGCGCGTAGTCTGGAACGGAGATTTTTTCCGGAATTTCCGGCTCGGGCTTTTTCGCAGTGTGGATTACGTGTGGTTCATGTTCGACCAGCGTCCATTCGAAGCTTTTTTTGGTGCCGTAAACATCGAAGCTTTCGCGGTACTGGCGAGCCACATCGTAAAGGAACCGCCAGATATGTGCGGTGAGGTCGGTGTTGCGGATTTTGATGTGACATGTTTCGACGGCGAAGTGGTTGCCGGACTTTTGAGCGATATCATCGCGAACGGTACCGGACCCGAAGCAGCTGACATATTCGGCAAGACCGTCAACGAGCCCGAGGCAGGGGCTGACGACGTGGGTGGCGTAGTGCATGGGAATCATTTTTTCCCAGTAGCTTGGCCAGCCGTCCATATCCTGCGGATGAGATGCGGCGAGGTGCTGAATTTTGCCGAGTTCACCCTTTTGGTAGAGCTCTTTGATGAACAGGAATTCGCGGCTGTAAACGACAGTTTCCGCCATCATGTAGCGGAGGCCGGTTTTTTTGACCTTTTCGACAATCTGACGGCATTCGTCGATCGTGGTGGCCATGGGGACGGTGCACATCACGTGTTTGCCGGCATCGAGTGCCGCCAATGACATCCACGCGTGGTCGGGGATCGGGCTGTTAATGTGTACGAAATCGATGTCTTTGTCGGCCAGCACGTCTTCGTATCGAGTGTAGCGTTTGTCGATACCGAACTGATCGCCGCATTTTTTCAGTTCAGCAGGATCGCGACGGCAGATGGCCGCAACGTGTGCGTTGGGGTGAGCCTGATAAATCGGAATGAATTCAGCGCCGAAGCCCAGACCGATCATGGCCACATTGAACTGTTTCGTCATCGTCTGCCTCGTGGGGATTGCTGTGCGTGGATGCGGATGGTTGAAGAGCAGTGGGGGGGCCGGGGAAGTAGTGGGAACGGCCAGCCGCCCTGTCAGGGGCAGGAGCTTAGCGAAAAATCTGTTCCGATGGGAGCGAACCTGCGGCAGGAAAACAACAACCCGCATTCTTCGGCTTTTCCCATTGCCCACGGCAGCGTAGGATGCACGAAGGGCCGACCACGGCATTTCTCCGGCCATTTATTTTTCCGTCATGCTCCGCACTCCATTCCCCACAAAGGAACTCCATCTTGGGCGATCCCAAACGCGAAACTCTGAAAGTCGGCAGTCAGCGGGCTGTGCTCGTAGGTGTTTTCCAGCCGGACGACGGCTTTGCCCGCGAAAATGCACTCGATGAACTCAAAGGCCTCGTCAAGACTGCCGGCGTGGAAGTCGTGGGAGAAATGGTGCAGTTCCGCGACACGCCGTCGCCGTCCACCTGCATCGGCAGCGGCAAAGTCGAAGAGCTCAAAACGCTCATGGAAGCCACTGAAGCACAGCTGGTGATCTTCGACAACAACCTCACGCCTTCTCAGGGCCGCGCACTCGAACAGGCAATCTCCAAACCGATCGTCGATCGCAGCGAAGTGATTCTGGACATCTTCGCCACTCACGCCCGCACCCATGAAGCCATGCTTCAGGTCGAGCTCGCGCAGCTCATGTACTACCGCACTCGACTCAAGCGCATGTGGACTCACCTGGAACGTGTCGGTGGGGGTGGCACTGGCGGCCTTGGAGCCGGTCGTGGTCCCGGCGAAAAGCAGCTGGAAACCGACCGTCGACTCATCGACCGCCGCATCGCGGAACTCAAATCACGCCTCCGAGACGTCGAAGAACGCCGCTCCCGCACAGTCTCACTCCGCCGTGAACTGCCCACCGTCTCGCTTGTGGGCTACACAAACGCGGGAAAAAGCACGCTCATGCGATCGCTCACCGGCGCCGACGTGCTGGTCGAGGACAAGCTCTTCGCGACGCTCGACACCCGCACTCGTCGCTGGGCCGTCCCAGGTTTCGGCGATGTGCTGCTCAGCGATACTGTTGGCTTCGTCCGCAACCTTCCCCACCACCTCGTCGCCTCCTTCCGCTCCACCCTTGAAGAAGCTCGACACGCCGATCTGCTTCTGCACATCGTCGATGCCAGCAACCTTGAGGCCGAACGACAAATTCGTACCGTCTATGAAGTGCTTGACGAAATCGGCGTGGAAGTCAACAACGTCCTGCTGGTGCTCAACAAAGTCGATCGCGTCGAAGATCAGTCCTTCGTGGATGTGCTCAGGCGTCGCTTCGAGGATACTGTCACCATCAGTGCTGCCGAACGTCAGGGACTTGATCGGCTCGCCTCTGTCGTGGCCGAACGTCTCTCCGGTGGCTTTGTGGATGCCGAGATCGAAACGAGCGTCGGCAACGGCCGGCTCTTTGCATGGCTCACCCAGCACGCTCAGGAGCTCAGCCGCACCTACCTCGACGAATCCGCCTCCCGCGTCCGCATCGCCTGCCGACTCCCGCGACAGGCCGCCGGTGCCATCCCCCTGCAGGATGCTCAGGTCCGCTTTCCAGAAACCGCTGTCCACGCCATCTCCTGAGCTGCTGCTGTGAGCCAAACCACTTCTTCCCCGTCAGCCATCCTCAACATTTCCTGCTACAAGTTCGTGCAGCTGGACGATCTGCCCACACGCCGCTCCTCCATTCGCCGCCGCGCTGTGGAACTCAATCTCCGCGGCACTGTTCTGCTCAGCGCCGAAGGCATCAACATCTTCGTTGCCGGTCCATCGGACGCGGTCCATGCCTTCGTTGATTTTCTCAGACAGGATCCCCTGCTGGCCGATCTTGCTCCCAAAGAAAGCTACAGCGACTACCAGCCCTTCAATCGAATGCTGGTCAAACTGAAAAAGGAAATCATCTCCTTTGGAATGCCTGACGTCGCCCCCGCCGTGCACACCAGCCCCAAACTTGCGGCCCGGGAACTCAAACGCTGGCTCGACGAAGGTCGCCCCCTGCACCTGCTCGATACCCGCAACGATTACGAAGTCTCCATCGGCACCTTCCGCAACGCGATTCGACTGAACATTGATCACTTCCGCGAATTCCCCGCTGCCATCGCCCAACTCCCGGAAACACTCCGCGACGAACCCATCGTGATGTTCTGTACCGGAGGCATTCGCTGCGAGAAGGCCGGGCCGTTCATGGAGCAGGCCGGCTTCAGAAACGTCTACCAGCTCGATGGCGGTATCCTCAAATACTTCGAAGAAGTCGGTGGTGATCACTACGACGGCGAGTGTTTCGTGTTCGATCAGCGGGTGGCGGTTGATCCACGACTGAACGAAACAGGGACGACACAATGCTATATCTGCCAGGCTGTGGTCACTCCGGAGCAGCAACAGACGCCACAGTACGTTCCGGGTCAGAGCTGCCCCGGCTGCTATCGCAGCCCTGCAGAATTGCGGGCCGAACGTCAGACGCGGCGAGCTGAACAGATTCGCAGGGCCTCCAGTCCGCTGCCCGGCAGCCAGCCAGCCACCAACCGCAGACCGCTCAACGTCCCCCAGCGATGTGCCGGCCTGTCACTCATCGATTTTCTCTGCGACCTGCACCCACAGATCGATCGCCTCGAATGGCAGCGACGGATCGCTGAGAGCCTGATCGTCCCTGCCGAACCGCGTCGCGCTCGTCGCGGGCGTCGCGAACGCCCCACCGAGACTTTGCCGCTGGATCCCCAGCGACTTGTTCGTGAAGGTGAACGTTTTGATCAGCTGGAAACGCAGCAAATTGAGCCGGAGGTCAACGCCACCATTCAGCTGCTCTACGAAGACGACGAACTGATCGTCCTCAACAAACCTGCCCCATTGCCCGTGCACCCTTGTGGCCGATTCAACCGCAATACACTCCGGCATATACTCAATCTGGCATTTTTCCCGGAACGCCCGCACATCGTGCATCGACTGGACGCCGCCACATCCGGTGTGTTGCTGCTTTGCCGCCGCAAACGCACTGCAAGACTGATTGCCGCACAGTTTGAACGCCGCGAAGTCCGCAAAACGTATCTGGCACGCGTCAACGGCCAGCCACAGGCCGATGTGTTTTCCTGCAGCCTGCCGATTGCCCGCGAAGCGTCAGACGACGGTCTGCGATTCCCAGACGCCGATGGTCACGAAGCCAGCACAGAATTCCACACGCTCACTCGCTTCCCCGATGGCACCGCGCTCGTTCGCGCCATTCCGCTCAGTGGACGCACTCAACAAATTCGCGTGCATCTCTGGAGCCTTGGACTGCCCATCCTCGGTGACTCCGTGTGGCTTCCGGAAAATCAAACCGGCCCGAATATGACGCCAGAAATCACGGCTGTCCCCCTGCATCTGCACGCTGCGTCACTGCAGCTGACCGGGCCGCTGGGTAACCCGATTGAATTCCACGCTCCTGCTCCGGCCTGGGCACGCTGAAGAACTTCGTAGACTGACCTTTTTCAAACAGGGGCGCGCCGGGAAATCTCACAGGCCTGGTTCGTCAGGTTCTGTGATCGGCATGGGGCCGAGCGATGGGATCAAGGACGACGATTAAGAACGTGGCCACGGGTCCGAGGGCAAGAGAAAGGATAAACCAATTCAGGCCACTCCGCCCTTTGCTCTGGGCCAGGCCGGCGTTGATGAGCATGAGCGTACCCCAGCCGACGACGAATTCGTTGCTTTTTGGATCCACCTTGATATCTCCCGTTGAACGCGGATGTAACTCGTAGTTCGAGTATAAGGAATGCGCAGCCAGGTGCCACTGGCGATAGAGTGTGACCGCACTTGCGGCGGTCACACCTTGAGGGGAGTTGCGTTGAGGAACTGCTGTTGGAATTCGTCCCACACGTTGGAAGCTTTCAGACATCTGAGAATAAGCATCGCTTGAGCGCCGCTGGCGGACCAGCGCACGCTGGTTCGCTCAAGGCGGTCTTTGACAAGATGGCGACAGGCGCCTTCAGTCAGACCCG
>JBJTOP010000090.1:0-31857 GCA_046074645.1 Planctomycetaceae bacterium
CCAGGCCAACCTCGACTGACACATTTGACTGGTTCTAACCCCCAGCGTCCCGTTCCTTCGATTTCTCCGACCCCTGTCTGCAAGTGCTGCAATGCTGTTTTCCCAGCTCATTCAGAAGCTAATTCAGGACACCACAGAGAAGTCGCTGCCGTTTTTCAGCGTCGAGTTGTGTCTGTGTGCCACCATCGTGCTGATGCTGCTGGTTCGGCTTTTCAGCGCCGACCGTCTGCTCCCGGCCTGTATTGTGGCTGTGATCGGAGCAACTGCGGCGCTCGCCTGTTCGTGGCTTCAGTACCGTGAGCTTTTTGGTGGGGCTGAGCGGGCCGGAGAGACCTTCTTCACCGGGCTGCTGATCCACGATTCCTTTTCCGTGTACTTCAGAGCATTCCTCAGTCTGTTTCTGCTGCTCACAGTGGCACTCACCAGTCTCACCGGCATTCCGGACGAGGAAGACAGCCCCGACTTCTACTCACTGCTGTTCGGAGCCACCATCGGCATGATGCTCATGGCGACTTCCAACAGTCTGCTGATGCTTTTCATCTCTGTCGAGATGGCCAGCGTCCCCAGTTATGCCATGGTTGGATTTCTGAAGGGGCGTCGCCCCAGCAGTGAAGCTGCGCTGAAGTACGTGGTTTACGGAGCGGGAGCAGCGGGGGTGATGCTTTACGGTATCAGTCTGCTGGCAGGGGTGCTCGGCACGGTCGATATGTCACTCCTGGCGACAAGACTCGCAGAGGCGGCCGCAGGTGGTGGCGGGTTCTCCGACCCGGAGGTTCGCACAGCAAGTCTTGGTCTGTTGCTGATTACGGCCGGACTTGCCTTCAAGCTGTCGCTGGTTCCGTTCCATTTCTGGTGTCCGGATGCGTTCGAAGGCGCCTCTGCTGAAGTCGCCGGCTTCCTTTCAGTGGCCTCAAAAGCAGGAGCGTTCGCACTGCTGGTCCGACTCTGCGTTTCTCTTGCCGGCGCTCCGGGAACAGAAACAGTGCTGACAGCCTTCGGCACGGGGCTTGGATTTCTGGCCTGCATCACCATGACTCTCGGCAATCTGTCTGCGTACACGCAGAACAATCTGAAGCGTCTGCTGGCCTACTCCACCATCGCTCATGCGGGCTACATGGTGATGGCTGTCGCCGCGTTGCTCATCATGAGCGCTTCTCCGGATGCGTCGGGACTTCGCCCAAATCTTGCTCAGGCTCTGGAAGGGCTGCTGTTCTACCTGCTTGCCTATCTCTTTATGAATCTGGGGGCTTTCGCCGTTGTTGCACTCGTCCGCAACTTCACCTTCGGCGAGACCATCGACGACGTTCGTGGCCTGATCTCTCAGTCCCCAACGCTGTGTGTGGTGATGCTGATCTGCATGTTCAGTCTTGTTGGCATGCCTCCGTTCGCGGGATTCATTGGCAAGTACTTCATCTTCGCCTCAGCGTATCGTGCTGGCGAGTTTCATCGATTTATGTATGTGGTGCTTGCGTTCGGTGCATTGAACACTGTGTTCAGTCTCTTTTATTACATTCGAGTGCTCAAAGCGATGTTCCTCGAACCGCGGCCTGCCGACGCTCGTCCGGTCGAGGTTCGATTTGCATCGTGGGAGTCTGCATTCGTGCTGACTCTGGCGGCCTTTGTCGTCCTGCTTGGCGTATTTCCGTACGTCATGAGCGCCACAGCCAACGAAGCAGCCCGCTCGCTGGCATTGTTCCACTGAGTCTTCAATTTGCAGGATGGACGTGTTCATGACGAGCCACGCCAACAACAGGCTGCTCAATTCGATTCTGATCAACCTTTCCCGCAGCTTCCTGCAGTATCTTTCGGAGTCTTCTCCGTGGGTTCGAGGGGAGTCAGCAGCGGCGGGGCAGTCTCTTGAACTGCTTGCTGCAGATCAGCGACAGGATGTGCGGGAACTGGCTGAATTCCTCGATGCCCGTGAATGGTCAGTGGATTTTGGCAGCTTCCCGACGGAGTACACAGATCTGCAGTTCCTTTCTTTGACGTCGCTGATGGCCGGTCTGATTCACAGTCAGGAAGGTCAGGTGGCAACGATCTCAGAAGCTTCAAGAACGCTCACAGGGGCCGGTGACGCCGAAGCAGCAGCCGTTCTCGACGCGGCAGTTTCCCGCGAACAGCAGATTCTCGAGGCACTTCGACGTTTAAGTGTCCAGCTGCAAGCTACGGCTGCTGTTTGAAGTCGGCCTCCCCCAGCCACCAATTCAAGGAAAGTTCCATGGGCTTATTCACCGGACGACGTGGTCTTGTGCTTGGTATCGCGAACGAGCGATCGATTGCATGGGCGATCACAGACAACCTGCACCGCGAAGGGGCCGAAATGGGCTTCACGCATCTTCCAGACGCAGGAGACCGCCCAAAGAACCAGAACAAAGTTGCTAAACTGGTGGATCCGATTGGCTCCAGATTCCTGCTTCCGATGGATGTGTGCAATGACGAGCACATCGCTGCCGTGATTGGCAAGGCAGTGGAAGTTTTTGGGAAGCTGGACTTTATCGTCCACAGCATCGCGTTTGCTCCGCCAGCCGACCTGACCGGTCCGACCTGGAACTGCAGCCGCGGTGGATTCAAGACTGCCATGGAGATCAGCGCCTACAGTCTGCTCGCTGTTGCCGGGGCTGCGCGGCGTGCCAATGCCTTCAGTGAAAATGCCTCAATGCTGACGCTCAGCTATTTCGGAGGTGAGGAAGTCATTCCTGGCTACAACCTGATGGGTATCTGCAAAGCGGCTCTGGAATGCAGCGTGCGATATCTCGCCAGCGAACTCGGGCCGGAAGGTGTTCGAGTCAACGCAATCAGCGCCGGACCGGTCAAGACCGTGAGTGCCATGGGTGTCGGGGACTTTGACGACATGCTGAATTTGTACCGCGGTATCTCGCCCATGCGACGAAATATCACAGCCAATGAAGTTGGTAAGACCGGTATGGCGCTGCTCAGTGATCTCTCCAGTGGCATCACCGGGGAGATCGTCCATGTTGACTGTGGATTCAGCATCATGGGTGCTCCACCGGCTGATTTCTTCAAGCAGCCGGCTGCGGGCTGATGACCGCATGAGGGAGCCTGTCGATGGTGTCCGTCAGGCGCATTGGAATTGCGGTGGTACAGCAAGGGGATTGTTTCCTTGTTGGTACGAGGCCCGCCGGATCGGCTCTTGCGGGTTGTGCTGAGTTTCCAGGAGGAAAGTGTGAACCGGACGAGTTGCCAGGGGCCTGCGCGGTTCGCGAGTGCTTCGAGGAAGCTGGTCTGACAGTGGAACTGGTTTCTCAACTGGCGACGATTCCCTGGAGCTACCCTCATGGCGACATGGAACTGCACTTCTGGCTTTGTCGCTGTGTTGGCATCACCGAGGCCGCGGCCCCGCCTCTTCCTTTGACGCCCTTTCGCTGGATTCCGCGAAAACAGCTGCAGTCTGAATCATTTCCTCCGGCGAATGCAGCGATGATTGAGCAGCTGTCGATGGGCGTGCCTGAAGGCTCAGCGAGCTGGTCAGTGACAGTGCGATTCTTTGCTGCCTCGCGCGACGCCGTGGGTGCTGACGCAATACAGCTGTCGTTACCTCCCGGCAGCCTTTTGTCTTCGGTACAGTCGCTTGTACTGGAGCGTCACGGGAGTCTGGGGAAGTCCGCCAGCTCATTGCTCTGGGCAGTGGACAACCAATATGCGGCAGGCACCGCGCAACTTCGCGACGGATCCGTGATCGCCTGCTTTCCACCGGTAAGTGGCGGTTAATCGAGGAAACTCTTCAGCGAGGCTGTGCCATGATTGAACTGACCGAGCAGCCCATAGAGGTCCATTCCGTATTAGAGTCGGTGCGGAGTCCGGCTGCCGGAGCGGTGGTGCTGTTTCTTGGCACGGTCCGCGAGTTTACGGGAGCGGCTCAGACGCAGTATCTTGAATACACGGCCTTCGCCGACATGGCGATGGCACAGCTGCAGCAGCTGGAGCAGGAGGCGCACGCCTTGTTTCCGCTGGTTGAGACGTGTCTTGTGCATCGCACCGGGCGACTGGACCTGGGTGAGGTGAGTGTGGCCGTGGGGGTCAGCTCGGCCCACCGCGCGGCTGCCTTTGCCGCCGGACAATGGATCATGGATCAGCTGAAGCAGCGTGTGCCAATCTGGAAGAAGGAGCATTACGCGGACGGCCGGGAGGAGTGGCAGCATCCCGGGATGGGCGACGCGGGCGTTATCAGCGTGGAATCCGGGCCATGAGCGCGGCATCCTGCTCAGGGCGTCCGCGGCTGATCGATTCCTTCGGACGAGTGCATACCAACCTGCGGATCAGCGTCACTGATCGCTGTAACATCCGCTGTTTTTACTGTATGCCAGCGGAAGACGTGGAGTTCCTGCCGAAGGCGGATCTGCTCAGCTTTGAAGAGCTTGAACGGGTTGCCAGGGTCGCAGCGGGCCTTGGCATTGATCGGATCCGTCTGACGGGTGGAGAGCCATTGGTCAGGCGTGATTTGCCGCTGCTGGTGCGAAAGCTGTCAGCGATTCCGGGTATTCATGATCTGGGGATGACGACCAACGGCATTCTGCTGGCGGGGCAGGCGAGTGCTCTTCGGGAGGCCGGCCTGAGTCGGTTGAACATCAGCCTTGATGCGCTCGATCCGGACGTTTTTCGTCGCGTAACGCGTCGGGAGGGATACGAGCAGGTTCTGGAGGGCATCGCGGCCGCTCGGCAGGCGGGTTTTTCGCCGATCAAGATCAATGCGGTGTCTGTGCGGGGGCTCACGGAGGACCAGCTGGTGCCCTTCGGTCGCCTTGCAAGAGAAACAGACACTGTCGTGCGTTTCATCGAGTTTATGCCGCTGGATGCGGACAGTCAGTGGCAGCGTGACAAGGTGCTGTTCGCTCAGGAAATCCTTGAGCGTCTGGCAGCGGAATTTGGTCCGCTGCGGCCAGTTTCAAGTGCATCGCTTCTGCCGCAGGCAACTGCCGCGCCGGCTCAGGACTATGAATTTGCCGACGGAAGGGGACGAATCGGCCTGATTGCCAGCGTCAGTCAGCCGTTTTGCGGCAGCTGCAATCGCTTTCGAATTACGGCTGATGGCAAGCTGCGAAACTGCCTGTTCAGTCTTGAGGAGACCGATATTCGTCCACTCCTGCGGGGTCATGGGACTGATCAGGAGATTGCCGCAGCGATGCTGGAGAGCATTGCTGCCAAGCGGGAGGGGCACGAAATCAACACGGCTCGCTTTCTGCAGCCGGACCGCCCGATGTACTCCATCGGTGGCTGAATCAGTGTCGCGTGACCTTTCCCAGAAGCGACAGTCCAATCAAAAACAGGATGGCATTGGGAATCCACATGGCCCAGACGGGGTTTACCGTGGCGGAACGCGACAGATTGAGCATCAGGAAGAGGACTGGGTAGTAGACGAGCAGAATTGGCAGGAAGCACATCACAAACGTGGTGATGAACTGGCGACGTGCCTGCAGCATTGAAAACGGTCCGCCGATAAACACGAAGAACAGGCAGCCTGCGGACGTAGAAAATCGGCTGTGAATCTCGGTGCGAAACCGCAGTTCATCGTTGCGAGCGCGACGGCGGTCGTTGAGGAGTAACTGCACGGAACCGTCTGCGAGTTCTTCAAAGTCTCCCATGGCCAGCAGCATTGCCGCTTCCTGGCTGCTGCGTGCATCCAGCTGTGTCTGCAGTTGTCTGGCAGTCGTCATCCCGGTGAGCAGGTCGCGAAGTGTCATGTGCCTGGCTTTGACACGGGTGATTTCCTGGGGCAGAGGAAAGGTGAGTTCTGTCTGATTCAGTTCCGCTTCACTATCACTCCCGGCCCGAAATCCGCGGGCTCGCACGAGTTTGAGTCGGATGACTTTGTCCTCGAGATCAAAGCGAATCGACGCCGCATCAGCTCGAACCGCTATCTGCTGATGATTCTTTGTCCGATACTGGAAAGTGGCATCAATCAGAGTGCGATCGCGCACATCATGAACGGTGATGGAGTAACCGCGGTGGTCGTCGGTGTAGTGATGCTGGCTGGCCAGCACATCGAGGAAGATGTCTTCGATGGCCTGAGTAACAATTCGCTCGATGTTTGCGATTGCCCAGGGAATTGCGTAGTTTGACAATCCAAATGACCCGGCTGCCAGCGCGGCAGCAAGCAAAAACGCTGGCAGCAGCAGTTGGAAGGCACTGATTCCGGCGGATTTTGCGGCCGTGACTTCAAGGTCACCCGAAATCCGACCATAGACGACGCAGACCGCGAGCAGCACAGTGGCGGGAATGGTGAAGGGCAGCATGCTGGGAACGACAAACGGCATGATTTGCAGGACCTGCATCGGTCCCAGACCGCGTTCCGTGGCTTCGCGGAACACTCCGAGCCCAACCAGCATCAGCGTGAGCACTGTGACCAGCAGCAGGAAGACCCGCACCAGTTCGCCGAGAATGTAACGCTGCAGCAGCTTCACGCAGGCCCTCCTGGCCCGGCTAAATCCACGACCCCGCCCGTGTCCTTGCCACCAATCGACCTTGACTGGTCTCCGGAACGCAGCGGAATCTAGGAAACACAGCAGAATTCTGCAATATCACCCGAACAGGTCAAGGATGGGTTTGCCCGTCGTCAGCGTCCGCAGGGCGTTGTTTGCTTCGAGTGGGTTATTGATGGGGATATCAAGGGCGTGGTAGATGGTGGCGGCCAGTTCTTCGGGGCGAACGGGATTGTGGGTTGGAAATTCGCCGTAACGGTTTGATTTGCCGTAGACCTGCCCGCCCTTGATGCCCGCTCCGGCAACGATAGTGGAAAAGCACTGAGGCCAGTGCTGTCGTCCCGGAGGATCCTGTTTCAGGACATAGGGAGTGCGACCAAATTCGCCGGTCACGACGACCAGCGTATTCTTCAGCAGTCCTGATTCCTTCAGGTCACTGAGCAGGGCTGAGAGGGCCTGGTCAAGTCGAGGCAGGCAAAAGCCCATTCCATAGGAACCATCACCAAAGGCATTACCCATACCCATATTTCCACCGTGCATGTCCCAGCTGCTGCTTGGGGGCCCCTGCTTATCGTAGTCGGCCTGCCCTGCCCAGCCATTGACTGTGATGAAGCGGACACCGGCCTGGACCATGCGACGTGCCAGCAGCAGGTTCTGTCCCAGTGGATGCATGCCGTAACGCTGGCGGACGGCATCAGGTTCGCGATGCAGCTCGAAGGCCTGGCGTCCCTCCGTTCGAGTCATGGCGTCATAGGTCCGTGCTCGCAGATCGGACCAGTCGCGTACCTGCTTATCTCTGTCGTAGCGGCTGGATTCGATTTGTGCGAGCAGAGAGCGACGGTCACCGAACCGCAATTCGTCCAGCGGCGCGTAGATTTCCGGCGGCTGAAAGGTGGACATCGCCGGATGATTATCAGCGGAACCGATGAAGACAGGCGCGTATGCGGAGCCGAGGTAGCCACCGATACCGATGTTGGGGGCGCAGAAGACAGGAGGTCCGACGCACTTGATCAGCCATGCGTTGGACACAAAGTTGCGGGTACTGGGTTTATGTCGGGCGACGACAGAGCCGAGGTAGGGCTGATCGTTGAGAACGCCTTCCTGAACCCGCTTGCTGGACTGACCGCTAAGCAGGTTGTGCATCGCATCGAAGTGATTGCTGATGGAGCCGGGATGCGTCATGGAATTGATCAGCGTGAACTGGTCGGTGAGCTTCGCCAGTTCTGTGTGCATTTCGTTGATGAGCATTCCCGGGACGCGGGTGTTGATGGGCATGTACGGTCCGCGGTAGTCAGTTGGGGCTTCCGGTTTCATGTCCCAGGTATCAACGTGACTGGGGCCCCCGCAGAGGAGAACAAAAATACATGACTTTTCGGCTCGCACCGCCTGGCCGGATTCGTTGACATCGTCGCTGCCCATGACGACCCCCGGCAGACTCATGCTGAGAGCACCAAGGCCACTGGCAAGCATTGCCTGACGACGATTGAACTGCAGGTCGCGCATGGCTGGGATCCCTTTTTGGGCAGGAGTGGCAAAGTGGCGAAAGCTGGTTCAGAGCTTCGAAGAACTCTGCCCGACGGTGTGAGGATGCCCCAATTCGGGCAAAAAAGCAAGCCAAATCGGTATTTCAGGAGGAGAATCACGACACACTCAGCTGAGTCTGCGTGCGAAACGAAGGTGGAGTGTCATTTGCGGAGAGACTTCAGACTACGTTTTCATATTGACCCATTTCGGCGGTTTGTTTTAGAACATTACGCTGGAGACCTGCCGGGATTGCCGGAGCGGTCTGATATTCGGCATCGAATGCTCAGAAAACCTTGATTTTGGGTGATTGGGAACCTTTGAACGTGGTGATGCAACCAATTTCCGACGCAGGCGTGAACATTTCCGGAGCATCTTCCGGCCGTGTTTGTGCATGCGCCGGCGTGGGGGGGCGGCCGCGGTTGTCAGTTGGTTTATTTTTCCTGCTGCTGCCCGCAATAACGTTCAGCATGACCGGTTGTCGGCAGGCAAATCATTACTACGCCGAGAATTCGGCATTTGGCGAGCGACTGCCTGACCGCCTGCGGTTGTCGAAGCAGGCAAATCCGCAGGAAGTTGACCTTTCCCGGCTCGGCGGTGTCACGGGCACCAGTCAGACAATTGGCGTGGGTGACGTGCTGGAAGTGCAGATAGCTGCGGGTCTGGGGAACGCGGATCAGTCCACCACTGCTGCTCGCGTTCAGGAGGATGGTACGATCAGTCTTCCGGAGATTGGCGAGATCTCGATCGCTGGTGTTGAGCCACAGGCGGCCGAGGCTTTGATCCGAGCGGAGGCGGTGCGTCTGGAGCTTTATCACAATCCTACGGTCACGGTGAGCGTCAAGCACCAGAAGATGAATAAGGTGCGCGTCCTTGGTGCGGTGAAGAACGAAGGTCTCTATGACCTGCCTCCGAACGCCAGCGACGTCGTTTCAGCCCTCGCGGCTGCCGGTGGATTGACGGAAGAGGCGGGTGAAAAGGTCGAGGTACGGAATCCGGCATCGGCGCTGCTGTCTGGCAGGTCGAGGGCGGAAGGCGACGCGGTCAGGAGCGTCAGCAGCAGCAGTGACTCGGCTGGTATGGCAGCCTACACGATTAATCTGCTGGAAGCGGCGAAGTCGGGCGAGGGACAGTATCGGGTATCGGACGGTGGAGTTGTGATGGTGGAGAAGCGGGACCCGGCACCTATTTTTGTGCAGGGCCTGGTCAGGGCTCCGAATCGCTTCGAGTATCCGATTGGTCAGGACCTGCGATTGCTGCAGGCGATTTCTCTTGCGGGCGGGATGAGCAACCAGCTGGCGGACAAGATTTTTGTGATTCGGCAGCCACCGGGCACTCAGAAGCCGATTCTGATTCAGGTGAGTTATCGAAAGGCGAAGCGGAGCGATGACAGCAACATTCGACTGGGGCCAGGTGATGTCGTATCAGTGGAGCAGACGCCGGGCACGGTGTTTATGGAGGCTCTGAACATTATTCGGTTCGGTGTGACCGGATCGACGATGCTGTTCTGAGACTTCATGAAGAACTCAATCGGCAGGGAGGCCGTGCGATGGCGGATCCGGAACGGATCGGGATAGGCGTGGGTGACGGACAGACGACAGCGGCAACGACGCTGCATCTGATTTTCCGTTTCCTGCGTACCGTAAAGTACCGCAGTGGAATCCTCGTGGCGACGCTGGTGCTGGCGACGATCGGAGGGGCGGCGTACTACATTACAGCGAAGCGGGTCTATGAGTCGGCGGCTTCGCTGTACATCGTTCGCAAGGGTGCCGTTGTTAAACAGGATGCGTCGGCAGCCAGTGAGAGTCCCAGCTATGACATGCCGACATTCATCGCGCTGATGTCAGAGGAGGAGGTTGTCCGCAGGGCATTGAAGTTGCTTCCGGACAAGTATCGCCGAATTGACCTGAAGGACATTTCACCGTCATTCTGGACGGCCGAGGTGCAGGACCGATTAAGTGTCTCAGCCGCACACAACACGAATGTACTCGACATTCGTTATCGTTCACTGGATCCCAAAGCGGCTGCCGCGATGCTGACAGCGATGCTGGCGGGATACGAGCAGTTTCTGAACGAGACCAATCGCAGTTTGTCAGAGCAGGGACTGCAGACTTTGGCGACGCGACTGGAGGATGTGAATCAGCAGATTGAGACATTGACGGCCGAGCGACTGGAGCTCAAGGCGTCTGCTCCTGATCTGGTTGATACGGGTGACCGCAACAACAGTCTGAACGTGATTTCGAAGAACATCGAACTGCTGACGGGTGACTATTCAGACGCGAGGCGTGCCACCGAGCAGACTCGCAACCTCGGTACAGAGCTGCAGCGGGCCATCAATCAGAACGAGGACATTCTGCAATTTGCGTCGGAGGCTCTGGATTCTGCAGGACGCCAGCTGATTGAGCAGTCGATGGGTCTGGGCAGCCAGGACAACTTTCACATCCAGAGGATTATGCAGGAGATCCTCGATATCCAGTCTCAGCTGACGGAGAGCCGTCAGAAGTATGGTCTGCGGCATCCGAAGATTCGTGAGCTGCAGTCGGAGCTGGCGGTGAAAGAGGGCTATCTGCGGCAGTTTCCGGCAGAGCAGCGGGCGAGGATGGAGCAGTTGTCACGGCAGGTCCTGGCTCCACGGCTGGTTCAGTATGTCGGACAGCAGCTGCAGAAGTACGAGCAGAACGAACGTTCGATCCTTGAACGACTCAATGCCGAGCAGAAGAAGGCCCAGACCATCTCGCAGATCCTTACACAGCTCAGCGATCTTGACCGTCGCATCGAGCAGCTGTATGGACAGCAATCGGCGTTGCAGTCGCAGTCGGACGACATTGGTCTGAACAAGGACACCTTTCTGAGCACGAAGGTGGCGAGCCGTCCGACTGTACCGGTGCGGCCGGTGTCTCCGCGACTCACGATTGTTGCACTGTTGTCGCTGATGCTGGGAACAACGGCGGGGCTGGCCGTGATCTGGGTTCTGGACATCATGGACGACCGCTTCCGTACTCCGGAGGAACTCAAACTTCACCTCGATACTCAGGTGCTGTCGATGATTCCGCGGATGACTGAGCTGTCGGGCGAGGGATTTGATGCGGTGATGTGTCACCTGAAGCCGCATTCGCGTGAAGTCGAGGCCTTTCGCGCGCTGCGGACGAGTATTGAGTTTTCTCCGCAGGACACCGAACGTCTTGTGATCACCAGTACTGAGCCTGGGGATGGCAAGACCACGATCTCGTCAAACCTGAGTGTCGCATTTGCGCAATCGGGCAAAAGGACTCTGGTGATTGATGCTGACATGCGTCGTCCGGGTCTTTCAACGCTGCTCGGTTTGCGTGATGATTTGGGACTGTCACGAATTCTGCGGAGCAGCGAGGATCTGGAGACGAGTATCGTCGCGAATCTGCGAACGACAGTCGTTCAGGGACTGGACGTGATCTCCTGTGGTCCGCGTCCGGCAAACCCTGCGGAACTCCTTGTCTCCGAGCGATTCTCGGCACTGCTGGCGTGGGCGGAGACGCGTTACGAGCAGATTGTGATCGACGCGCCACCGGTGCTTGCAGTCAGTGATCCCGCCATTGTGGGTCGTCTGGTGGACGCCGTGATTCTTGTTGTGCGTCCGGACAAGGATCGGCGACGAATGGTGGTTCGCGCAGCCGAGACGCTGCGGAGCCTTGGCTGCCAAATCCTTGGTGTCGTTGTGAATCATCTGAGCACATCCGAAGCCGGCGGATATGGTTATGGATATGGCTATGGTTATGGCTATGGTTATGGATATGGTCATGATCACGAGCCTGAGGACTCGGCGGAGACTGCAGCCGAAGTGTCCGTGGCCCGAGGCTTTTCTGCCATTGCAGCGGGGGAAAGCCGCACGGCAGAGAGGCGGTCATCGGCTCGTTCAGCAGAGGTCCGCGAGCATTCGCGAGCGGCCTGAGAATTCTTCTGCCAAATGAAAAACTGACATTCGCAAATGCATCGCACACCCCGGAAATCAACATTCGGCTTCGGCGGCCAGGACTCGCCGCTGAGGGCGATACTGCAGAACCTGCAGAATCGCCCCCGTTTGTTGCTGGCCGTGGACGCGGTCATCGCCTTTCTCCTGCTGATATTTCCATTTGTGATGGGAGGGCGGGAGGCATGGGGCCACTGGTTGCTGATCAGTTCCGCCTGTTTGCTGAGCAGTTTGTGGTGTCTGCATCGGTTTCGGGAGAGTGGTCGCCTGCGCTGGCTGGGGCTTGAACCACTGCTGATCGCGGCTCTGTTGCTTGTGTGGTTTCAGACTCAGCCGTTATCCGCTTCAGCACTGCAGCGAATTTCGGGTGAGTATCAGCGACTGATTCCTGCGTGGAGTGCCCTGCAGGGCACCACCGCGGCAGCCTCACAGACCGGGGAGTCAGCTGAGATCGATGGTGTGGTTTCGGGCGAGAGCTGGTCGACAATCAGTTTTCTGCCCGTTGAGACTCGCCACGCACTGCTGGTACTGGTGGCCTACGGACTGATTGCAGTCGTATTCGCGCAGCGATTCTCGACAGAAGCGGACTGCTGCCGGATCCTGAAGCTGACAGCGATTTCGGGCGTCCTGATGTCCGTTTTCGCGGTTCTGCAGCTGCTGACGTCGAACGACTGTTTCTTCTGGTTTTATCGGCATCCGTGGACTGGCACGCGGGAAGTTCTGAAGGGCGCATTCAGTAACCGGAATCATTTTGCGCAATTCCTGGCACTGTCACTTGGGCCACTGATCTGGTGGTCGCTCGCAGGCGGAGAACGTCCGGCCACAGTTCCGGTGAATAATCGCAGGAAGCTCTCACCAGCGCGGGGCAATCACTCGCAGATGGACACGATCGTTGATGCTCGACAGCTGATGCTGCTGGCGGGAGCATCAGGAGTGCTGATCTCGGTGCTGCTGTCGCTGTCGCGTGGTGGGGTTGTAGCAGCTGGAACTGCCTGCTGCGTTGTGTTCGCCGGGTTATGGCGGAGTGGTCGCGTGGGGTCATCGATGGCGGTGTCGATCATTCTGATTGGTACATTCGCAATCGTTGGAATTGCAGTCTTCGGTGGTCAGAAGGTAGAGAATCGGGTCGCGCAGCTGGCGACGCTGGATGCCAGCCAGATCGATGAATCCAACGCCCGCCGCTCAATCTGGCGGGCGGACATTGAGGCGTTTAAAAAATTTCCCCTGCTGGGTACGGGCGTGGGAAGTCATCGTTACGTGTACCCGGCCTACATGGAGGATTTAGGGGATTACTCGGCGCATACGTTTTCGCACGCAGAGAGTTCCTGGGTACATCTGGCCCTGGAGACGGGCTGGGCCGGTCTGATTCTGCTGACGCTGGGGCTCTTTGTGCTCGCACTGAAGATTGCCATCGCGTACTTTCGCCGGGCGGATCCGAGTCGTTTGGCGCCGCTGGCTGCCTGCGCGGCGGCATTGGCTGGAGGCGTTGTGCATTCCCTGGCGGATTTCATTTGGTATGTGCCCGCCATCGTGGTGACCACCCTTGCGATGGCAGTGGCTGCACTCCGTCTTTGCGCCAGCGACAGCGATAACTCCGGACTGCCACTCCCGCGCCCTGCATGGCTTGGAATGGCGGCAGCCTGTCTGTTTCTGCTGGTCAGTGTGCAGCCGGATCTGCAACAGAGAATCACTGGTGAACGCTGGTGGTATCGCTATCTGGTGTCCGCATTTGAATCACGTCGCAATGCTGCTGAACGCGACAGCGCGGCCCAGGAACCCACACCGCTCGGTGAAAGTGACGATCTGGCCAAAACATCCGCTGCAGAAAATGCTGCGAATGCGGACGACATTTATCACGAGCGAGTGTCGTCCGAGGGTACAGCAGCTTATGGTGCTGCGGGAGATACAGCGGAATCAATCAGGCAGCAGCGCGTCCAGGAACTTCGTGCCCAGCTTGCGCTCCTGCTGAAGGCCTGGAAAGCGAGGCCGAATCATCCGGACGTTGCCCTGCATATTGCCCGCAGGAGTCTGGAGCTGTTCGAGCTGCAGCAGTCAGAAAGTGACAACCCGCTGCCACTGGTGCAGGTCCGTGACGCTGTGCTCAGCTCGAACTTCGACACTCAGGACGCGATGCTGGAGTTTCTGAATCGAGCGTTCGGCAGCTCCATTCGACTGCCCATCCTTGCCGACACCATGAGCCGCAATGCGCTGCAGCAGTGTCCGCTGCTGACAGAGGGATGGAAGAATCTCATCACCACGGGCTTTCTAAGCGATCCTCAGGACGAACTCCACCTGAAAACCATCGCACAAACACTGCGTCTGGGTCGATTCGACCCGGCAGTGAGATTTTCCGTTGGGCAGTCTCTGTTTCTGAGCGGCCGACCTGACGATGCCGTTGTGCAGTGGAATGCCGCGTTTCATGCCAATCGCGATATCCGTCGCAGGATCTGTTCCGCACTGGCCCCAAGGTTTCCCGCCGAGGCGCTGCTGCGAAACTTCAGCCCCACCCTGCCGGAGCTGGAAGACGTGTTCATGGCATACAGGAAGTTGCGGAGTCGAAGTGATCTGCAGCGACTGGTG
Organism: Planctomycetaceae bacterium; assembly: GCA_046074645.1. Lineage (GTDB taxonomy): Bacteria > Planctomycetota > Planctomycetia > Planctomycetales > Planctomycetaceae > SXXK01. The sequence goes on from JBJTOP010000090.1 coordinate 14,482, forward strand.
GAGGTGATTGCCGAACAGTCACGGAAGATTCCGGAAGCGCGGCTGGAGGAGATGGCGAATAATTCGGAAGAATCCGGCTCTGGCACTTCGGATCTCGGGACCTATGACAGCGATGGCGGCGAGTCGATCACGGAATCATCTGCAGGCGATTTTGCCGAGTCGGAGGAACGCAGTCTGCCTGGATTCCTGATGCTCGCTGCCGGGGTGGCAGGCGAACTGAAACGGGAGAGTATTCAGGAGACGTTGCTGCGGCGAGCCGCCACGTTAGCGCCGGAGGCCGAATCTCCCCGCAGAGCTTTGGGTTTGCTGTTCTTTGCCCGGGAAGACTATCGGTCGGCAGATCGGCTTTTTGAAGCGTGTGCGGAGTTGAATCCGGGAGACACGAAGCTGGAGGAATTGCGGCGGGAATGTCGGCGGCTGGAGCAGTCAAAGAGTCGAAGGCTGCGGACGGTTTCAGATCCGTCGGCTTCGAAACGGGGGAAGTGAAAACAATTTCAGCCCGGCCATACCGGCTTTCAGGCAGCGCCCTTGAGCGGGTATGAGACGGGCTGAACGACTGAGCCGGCGATTGTGGAGAGGTTACTGGACCTCGAGTTCTGGTGGTTGGTTGGCGCGGCGGGCACGCATTTCGGCACGGCGGCGGTCACGGCGACGGATGTCGCTGGGTTTTTCGTAGAATTCGCGTTTGCGCATCTCTTTTTTGACGCCGGCATGTTCGACAAGTTTTCGGAACCGACGCACTGCTTCATTGACACTTTCGTTATCACGCAAACGCAACTTAACCACAAAAACCCTCCTGTACCTAATGGAAAATCGGGGGTGGACGGAAACTGGGGAAACCAGCAGTCTACAAAACTTTCAGCCAAATGCAAAGACCCCACTGCCCGGAATTGCTGGTGCGAAACAAATCCGGGGAATGGAGAAACCTGCGGGGCAGCAGTGTTGTTTTCGGCCCGCGATTCGGCAGAATCGACGTCGGCCAACATGGCACCCCGCGGGAATTGTGCGCGCAAACCCGCCGAATCGGCAGCGTAGATCCCAGTTAATCGGCAAAATTCCACAATGTCTCGCGATTGTCTCTATATCGTTGACACTTTTTCTCTGATGTTTCAGGTGTTTCACGCAATCCCGGCAATGACCGGCACCCGCGGACAGCCTACAAACGCGGTTTTCGGGATGACCCGCGATCTGTTCGCCATCCTCGATCTGAAACCCACCCACCTGATCTGCGCGATTGATTCCCCCGGGCCTGCCAAACGCGAGGAGATCTACCCGGAATACAAGGCACATCGCGGCGAAATTCCAGAGGATCTGGCTCCCCAGATCCCACTCATTCGCCAGCTGCTGCGGGGCTTTCGGATCCCGGATATCGACTGTCCGGGCTGGGAAGCCGATGACGTCATCGCGACTGCAGCCGAGCAGGCCGTCGCGAGGGGGATGGATGTTGTGATCGTCTCCACGGACAAAGACAATCGTCAGCTGCTGCGGCCTCAGGTTCGCATGTGGAATTGTCGGAAAAACGAGTTTTTCACGGAAGCATCACTGGTTGAAGACTGGGGGATTCGCCCGGATCAGGTGGTTGACTTTCAGTCGCTGGTGGGGGACGCGGTGGACAATGTTCCCGGGGTCCCGAAGGTGGGACCAAAGACGGCAAAGACGCTGATCGACCAGTTTGGCAGCCTGGATGAGATCCTCGCCCATGCCGACAAGGCGCCGGGCAAAAAGCTGCAGGAAAATCTGCGGCAATTTGCGGAGCAGGCATTGCTCAGCCGGGAACTTGTGCGTCTGCGGCGGAATCTGCCGCTGGAGATCGACTTCGAGGCGGCAAGCGTGTGTGAACCGGATGCTGCAGCGTTGCTGGAATTGTTTACCGACCTGGGTTTTCGAAGTTACGCTGCAAAAATGCGTGCAGTGATTGGGGTCAGTGCAGAGTCCGGAACCGCAGGCCCCGGCACTGCGACGACAGAGCCGGTCGGTGGGGGCATCGGAGTTACCTCGACGACCAGCGATCGGCCCTCGACCGCCAGCGGCTCAGCTGCGCACACCGTCACTCGGCGGGGTACAGCCGAAGTGAAATCCGATGATTCGCGTCGAGTGTTGCTTATTGATGCTGCGGCAGTGACCGCGATGGAGCAGGAACTGTCAGCGACTGAGCTGCTGTTTGCAGAGCCGCTGATCAGTGGCAGCTTCGTCCGCGATCGCGTGCTGACTGGAGCGGTGCTGTGCGGTGGAGGAACCGAATACCGGTTGTCCCCGACTGCAGCCGGGGGGAACAAAGAACACTCGGCAGTCGGGCTGGCACTTCTGAAGTTTCTCAGCAGCTTTCGTGGCGAGCTTTGTGTGGTGAACGCGAAGCCTCTGTGTCATGTGCTGCTGAATGCAGGAATGCCACTGCCGACAGCGATTTTTGACGCATCGATCGCTGACTATCTGCTGGACGCCGGAGCTCGTGGTCATTCGCTGACGGAGATTGCGGAGCGGCACGCAGCCGGCGCCCTGCTCCAGTCGGTTGCAGCAGTCACGAAGCCCCGTCAGCGAACGATGTTTGATGAGGACGGCGAGCCGGCAGCAGCAGGCGAAGAAGAAGTCATCAGAGCGGCTGCAGGGCGACTGCAACTGCTCATGCGGCTTCGCAGCGCACTCCGTGAAGGACTCGAAACTGAAGGCCTGCTGACACTTTATCGAGAGCTGGAAGAACCATTGATTCGAGTCCTTGCGAGGATGGAACACACCGGCATTCGCGTGGAGGCGACGGAACTTTCCAGACAAAGCACTGAGATCAGCGGGCGGATCGACACGCTGACTGCGGAGATTTTTCGGCAGGCTGGTCGCACCTTTAATATTGATTCTCCAAAACAGCTTTCGCAGGTGTTATTCACAGACCTGAAGCTGCCGGTGATTCGCAAAACGCAAACGGGAGCAAGCACAGATCAGGAGGTGCTTGAAGAGTTGGCGCATCTGCACCCTCTTCCGGCGGCGATCATCGAGCGACGGCATCTGATCAAACTGCGCGGCACGTACCTTGATGCCCTGCCGTCTCTGGTCCACCCGCGAACGGGGCGAGTTCACACGTCTTTTCATCAGACCGTAGCGGCGACGGGGCGATTGAGTTCCAGCGATCCCAACCTGCAGAACATCCCGGTGCGAACGACAGAGGGTCGCCAGGTTCGTTCCGCGTTTCGGCCGGAGTCTGACGACTGGACGCTGATTTGTGCGGACTATTCGCAGATCGAACTGCGGGTGCTGGCACATTTCAGCGGAGATCAGGCGCTCTGTGAGGCCTTTCGCGAGGGGCTCGATATTCATGCGGCGGTGGCGGCTGATGTCTTCGGTGTGCCGCTCGCCGAGGTGAATTCTGAACAGAGAGGAATTGCTAAGGCAGTGAACTTTGGTGTGATCTATGGTCAGACGCCGTGGGGACTTGCGGCAGCGCTTGGCATCGATAAACAAGCGGCTGCGGAGTTCATTGACCAGTACTTTCGACGTTATTCCGGGGTGGCCGCGTTTTGTGAAAAGGTTTTGGAAGAGACCGCGAAGAGTGGCTATGCGCGAACGCTGAGAAACCGTCGTCGGGCGATTTCCGGCATTCGCCGCACCACGGGACTCAATCGCAACATGCCCGAACGCACAGCGATCAACACCGTGCTGCAGGGCACCGCGGCAGATCTGATCAAGCAGGCCATGCTCAACGTGCAGCGACTGCTGGATGAATCGCACAGCCCGGCGCGCCTGCTGCTGCAGATTCACGACGAACTGGTGATCGAGTGTCCGCAGAATGCTGCGGCAGGATTGATTCCACAGATTCGGGGGTGCATGGAAGCTGCGATGCAGCTGAACGTGCCACTGGTTGTGGACGTGACAACGGGACCCAGCTGGCTGGATCAGCGAGATGTGGAGTGAAAGGCGAGTGTCAGTAAGCGGGCTGCTTTTTCGCAGCGGCTGCAGTGGAGTATTACGGCAGCGGGGGCGGCAGCGGGGATGTCGGTTCGTCAGTTGCCGGATCTGGATCACGTCGTCGGGGGAACGGCGGCAGCTCCTGCGGATTGACTCCGGGAATTTCGCCATCGCGAGCAAGCGGGAGTGCTCCGAGGCCAGGAAAGAAGAGTTGCCCGTTGAGTTCGAAGGCAGCGGGATTTGTCACTTCCAGAAGCAGGCCGGTGTCTGACTTCCAGTTGACTGTCCGCCATGCATTGTCGCGAATGACTTCGGCGGAGGTATCTTCACCGTCCGTGCGGCTTTGCCAGAGCTGTTTCCACTGAGTGAAGTCGAAGCGGCGACTGCTGAAATCGAGCGAAGACGAATCAATCAGCCAAAAAGCGGAATGCCCGTGATAGAGGTTGGTGAACCCGGTCCAGGAGACAAGCTTTTCGATTTCATCGACGTAGCCGCTCCCGTTGAACTGTACCAGCGGCGTATCCGGCCCGGCACCGGCAAAGACGGAAGCTTCGCTGCGAACGGTGAGTCGAGGCAGCAGTCGCTGCACTGAACTGGTTTGCCGCTGATCCGTATCAGACATCCGGATCATTGCGCGTTCGTGCAGGCAGGTGAGGTGATCCATGATGACTTCGAGAGATCCCCTTGCGAGCTGCATGGAATGGTCACCACGAAGATCGATCAGGTGTCCGGTGAGGGCGAAGGCAGATTCCTGAATACGAATTCGGCCACGTGGCTGACAGGCGATGCGAAAGGCGTCCGCCTGTGCCCGGCAAATTACTCGCTGCAGCGAGATTTCAGACTCTTCGCGGGGCGTTTCTCCGGGTACCTGAGCTTCATCGGTGAGGTCGAAGAGAGCAACGGGCTCTGCCTGCTGACCGGCGGCGCATTCGATGGAAACGTTCTCCAGAAGCACTCGATTCACCCCGGCGAGTTGAAACAATCCCGGCAGCTCCGTCGTTTGATCAGAATCAACGATGAGTCTCAGGTCCACATCGCGAATCGTGAGCGAACTTTGGCTGCGGAGGCTGAACATCCGGGTGGCGGTCGCCGGGGCATCCGGGATGACGTCGAACTGCAGCGTCGGCCGAAAACCTTCCGCCGCTCGCACAATCAGATTCGTGCCTACAAGCCTGACGGGGGGCTGAGCCGGCATGTCGTCGGGGTAGCCGTTGTAACGCAGCAGGACAACGTCTCCGGAACGCGCTTCAGCCACTGCGGCACTGAGAGTGCGGTAGGCCTTCATCTGACCGTCAGCTCGCTGCAGCTGAAAGGGGCCAGCGGGCGAATCGGGCTGAATTAATCGAGCCGTTGTGGACGGTGTCGTGGCTGTTGAGCCCGTGGTGGAAGGCATCGACTGACCAGTTGATGCGTTCGCCTGGGACAGCGGTGGAGTAACGGCGACGGATCCGGACGTTCCAGTAGCGGTCGGTGATGTCGCTGGCTCAGCGACCGGCGTTCCCTGGCCGTTGGGATCGGTGCCCGCCACGGCCGTGGTTGGTGCAGAAGTGGGGGAGGGCGGTTCAGACTTCGCGACGATGGGCTGTGATGTTCGTGCAGGCCGGCTGGATGCTGTTTCCGACGTGTTGCTGTAGTCCTCAACACGCATTTTCGGACGACCGGACTGATCTGCCGTGGAAACGAGATTACTTCCGGAAAACGCAGGAAACTGCTGCAGCACCACCGCCGTTATGCAAATCACGAGGACTGAGGCAAATACCCAGACGGCGCCGACGGGGGATCCCGGGAGCGTCGGACGCAGTTTCTTCCAGACGATGCCTTCGGCAGGAACGGTGTGGAGGCCGAGCAGCGAGGCCAGCTGAATCAGGTCGTTCAGCAGCAGTCCGGCGGCCTGATAACGCTGATCGGGATTGCTTGCCATCATTTTTCGCATGATCGCGGACAACTGCACAGGGACGCTGCTGTTGAGCGATCGCGGGTCGGGAGGAGTCTTTCCCTGGTGATCGAGCAGCTTCTGCAGGGCCGTGCCGTCAGGATAGGGAGGCTGGCCGGTCAGCATGTGATACATGGTGCATCCCAGCGAATAGATGTCGCTGCGGACGTCGGCGTTTCGAGGATCCCGCGCCTGTTCGGGGGCGATGTAGTCGAATGTTCCAAGCGTCGTTCCCGCCGCTGTGATTTCGCCAATCGAATCCTCCGATTCACGCCGCGCCAACCCGAGATCCACCACCTTCACCCGACCCGAATCGGTGACCATGATGTTCGAAGGTTTGATGTCCCGATGCACGATTCCTGCACCCGCGATGTGATTGAGCGCAAGCGTGATCTGGATCGCCAGATTCACCGTTTCCGCAGCACTCAAACGCCCGCGTTCCACAATCAGATCCCGCAGCGTCCTGCCACCGGCAAATTCGTAGGCGATGAAGTACAGGCCATCCTGCACACCAGCAAAAAATACGCGAGCAATGTTGTCATGATTCAGACGCGCACAGGCCCGCGCTTCGTTGCGGAATCGAGCGACCAGAGAACTGTCGGCAGATGGACCGGGATGCATGATCTTCAACGCCACATCCCGCGTCAGTTCGAGGTCGGTCGCTCGGAATACGGCCCCCATACCCCCAGCACCCAAACGCTGGTGGATCTCGTAGTGAGCGATCCGCACTCCACTCTCTTCTCCGGTCGCCACCCCATTGCCCGGGAACAATCGCTGCCGCAATGCGTCAACCGCGGGACCCTGATCAACCCGGGATTCCTGTCGGGATGACTCCGGCGGACTGATCACAGTCTTCTGATCGTCCCCGACCAGCGGCCGTTCCGACAGCGGCACGAGAGCCGAGGCCGACAACGACAGACTGGACGCAGATTCCTTTTCGTCCGTCATCGTCTCCACCCGCTCCACGCAGACACTCGCCCACGCGCTCGAAGGAAAAAAGTTCCCGCAAAGATGTTTATCATCTGCGAATGGTAGTTCGGAAAAGCCAACTTGTCAAAATATGGTGTACTTATGTACACATTGTGCGTGCAATGGTGAATGCGGAGTGCCTGAAAAACTGGGCTCGTTCCCCAATCCTGCCATTTGCTAGACTGCGGCTGCCAGCGAACCGGCCCACGGATGGGGCGGAGGAATTCGACTGGATCGATTCAGCAGCTGCAAGAGCAGGCAGATGGCGAGGGAACACGGGAGCACTTCGCGAGGGATTGGCGGACGACGCCGGGCTTATGTCGGAGTCTTTTTCTGCTGCATGACGGCTGCATTTGCGGTGATGCCGTTGCGTGCTGTCGCGGGTCCGGAGCCGTTTTGGAGTGACGAGGAAGCTGGTACGGTATCCGGTGGGCAGGCGGCGTCAGGTGAGCCACCGCGTCAGATTCGTCCTTCTGAGCACTGGCGGGTGAAATCGGTTCCGGCGGGGGTGCAGGCTGATTCACAGGAGGTAGTGGATGGAAGTGACGGGTTAACTCGATTTCACATTCACAATCCGGGCAACGCGGGTCCGGTTATTCTTGCTGCGCCGATTGAACCTTCGCGGCTGCACTATGATTTCAGGGCATCGCTGCAGGCTGAGTCAACAGTGCGTGGTGGACGCCTGGCACTGCAGATACTGCTGCCGCGTCAGGAGGATCCGCGAACTGGTCAGCCGCTTGTGTTGTATCTGTCGGGGAGCGGGATCGAGACTTCGGAGCAGGTGACGGATCTGGAGGTCGTGGTTACGAAGCGTAATGTGGACGCGTTACTTCGGCGAACGCGAGCGGAGCTGAATCGTTCGGATATTCGCATTCAGGAAGCACTGATAACGGGTCTGGCGTTTCTTGCGGAGGCGGTTCCCGGGGATATGTGGCTGGATCTGGGCGACGCGAAATTTGGGCCGACGATTGCTGTACCGGAGTCGATGCGGGACGTGATCGACGAGGTACTTGCGGATCAGGAGACGGCGACTGATGAGCGGACATTTGCATCGCTGGATGTGGAGCTGGGGGCGATTATGCTCAGCGGTCGTCCGGTGGTGCTGCGGGTAATGCCGGATCATCAGGAGCACATCGAGCAGCTGCGGGAACTGGGAGTGAACGCAGTGTGGATATCAGATTTTGGAGAGACGGAGCGATCGCGGGAACTTTGGGAGCAGCGTTACGCGGTGCTTGCGACGCCTCCGCATCCCAGATTTCAGCCCGGAGACTTCTCAACAGTGCTGCGATCATTGCCGCCGCTCGAACAGTTTTGTCCGCATGTCTCGGGCTGGTATTACGGGACACGGGTATCACCGGAACATTTACCACAGCTGCTGGCATGGTCTCGGGAGGTGCGGAGTGCAGACAGGGTATTCCAGCGTCTGCAGATGGCGGACGTTGCCGGGTCGGAGAGCGCGGCGGCTCGTGAAATCGACCTTGTGGGAATCGGTCGGCATGTTGTGGGCCGTGAGGAGGGTTTTGGCGCTTTGAGAAATCTTCTGCTGCATCGGCAGAAGATGGCGGGGCAGCTTTCATTTCCGTGGACGTGGATTCAAACAGAGCCATCCGGTGCGCAGCAGGAGTGGCGTCGGGGAGGTTTGCAGCCGCTGCTTGAGCCGGAGCAGGTACAGCACCAGGTGTATGCGGCGCTCTCCGCTGGTTATCGCGGTCTGGGGTACTGGAAAACAAGGCGTCTTCAGCCAGATCAGCCGCATGACCGTGAAATCAGTCTGGCGATTGAGCTTGCGAATCTTGAGATCTCGCTGCTGGAACCGTTTCTTGCACGCGGTCGTCGAGAGGGATATCTGGCATTGCAGAAGCCGGCTGAATCCGGGGTTGCGGGAACACGAGTCCGTCCGCAGTCGTCGCTGACCATGTCTCTGAACGGCACACCATCAGGTGTCACGGTCACTGGGCTGGATTCTCCGGTGGGCCATGATGCGGCGGTGATCAGCAGTCCTGGTGCCACACTGATTCTGGCGGTGGCATGGGACGATGTATCGCAGTTCGTTCCGGCAGCGATGTATGAGCGTGAAGTGAGCATGGTTGTGGCGGCCTCGGAGACGGCATCCGCATGGCAGATATCTACGAGCGGTGTTCGAAGTCTGCCCCGGGAGGTGACAGCCGGGGGACTGGCCATTCGCATTCGCGACTTCGACCGCAGTGCCGTGGTGCTTGTCACTTCTGACACAGGAATCATTCGGGGGCTTGAGCAGCGAATTCAGGCGACTTCAGCTGCGGCGGCCTCCAAATCTCTCGAACTTGCCTCGCTCAAGTACGTACGCGTGATGGAGACTCTGGAACTGCTCCGGGAACAGCACACCGTTCCTGCCGGCGCTGATCGGCTCATGGCTGCTGCTCGCGAGGCTCTGGACCGAAGCAGCTACGAACGGAAGAACAATGATTTCCGCGAGGCTGCGATGCTGGCCACAGATGCCTTGCGAAATCTGCGGCAGCTCCAGCATCTCTGCTGGAAGGACGCTGTTGCGGAACTCACGGCACCGGCCGCCTCACCACACACCATTTCATTCACCACACTCCCGGAACACTGGCGGCTTTTGCGAACACTGCGCGAACAGCAGTCGAAGATCACCGAAAACCTTCTGCCAGGCGGGACGTTTGATTCGCAGAAGTCGCCGTTTCAGGAGGGCTGGACGCGACAGGCTGGAGGGAAGGCAATTTTCTCCACGACCAGCGACCTGATTACCGGCGCCGGTGGCGGACGTCTGCTGCGGCTGGCTGCATGGTATTCGGATGCAACCCTGAAGAGCGGGACGCGCGATGATATTCTGCCGCTCACAGTATCAACGCCGCCGCTTCCGGTGACAGCTGGTGATGTGATGCTGGTCCGCGGCAAAATTCGCCGGGGACTCGCAGTCACTCCAGGTGCCAGAAGGATGCTGATGATTCATGATTCTGAGCTGGGAGCTGAACAGGCTCTGCGGCCGGAACTGCGGTCTGACTGGATACCGTTCGAAATGATTCGTCCGATCGCGAAGGACGGACAGTTTAATGTCTCACTGAGTCTTACAGGGCAGGCGGAAGTTTACCTTGATGATCTGGAAATTCGTCGGCTGCCAGCCGCATTTGCTGGCTCAGTAGGCCCGATTCGCTTTACCAGCAATCCAGCAGTCGCAGCGCCCGCCGGAGATACGCAAGGTAAACCTGAATAACGGCGAATCCGGACTCAAAAAGACTTGTCAGGGAGATTGCCAGAGCAGTTCCGGACGCTGTTCGGGAACTTCCCGTAAAAGGTATCGAACCGGCCCACGGGCTGAGTCAGACTTTTCGGGATCAGAAGCCAGTTCGCCGGTTGAGGTGAAGTGCTGTGGTGGCTGATCCGGGGTTGAACGGATCCAGCCGGAAATATTGCCCGTCGAATCGTATTGATAGGTGTCCTTCCAGTTGCGGGTGGGAACCAACATGGGATCCGTGTAGACAGCTGACGTCCCGGGAGCTGCGTAGTCTACAGAAATCAGTTTGTCGCCATCATAAAGACGTGTTTCAGAGGCGATGGCGAGCGAGCAGATGATGGCGGGCATGGAGGGGATGCCGCTGGATTCCGCAAAGACTCCGACGTCGATCCGGCTGGTAGAGAGTTCCGGTGCAGACTGGACAGAATGTGACGGGTGCCAGGTGAACGTGACGGAGGCAACACTGGCATCCGGCACCAGCGGTTTGATTTCGACAGTTTCAGGATTTCCCTGCAGCACTTCCCAGCGGAAGCGTGGCGGGGATTGATCGCTGGAGCTTACCGTTGCCTTCACCAGAATGGTGCGTTTGCGTGCGACTGTGCGGTGCACGCGGGCGATGAGCAACGGGTGGGTCAGCAGTTCTTCGGCGGGGCCACCGGAAAAATAGTCCACGCCGTGCCTGGCTGCTGATTCACGAATCACCTGCAGGCGTACAAGCGGTGGAATTCGCTCTGTCGTCATGGAATGAGCTGCCTGCACCATGCGTTCCGGATCCAGTTGTTCTGCGCGGAATACTGTGGGATGAGCACGTCCGGTAAAGAAATCTTCGGGTTTTTCGACGGTCCGCAGAGACTGTCGCAGTGTCCACTGCACCGCGTGCATCAGCAGGCCATGAGTCTCAAGCTGTTTGCGCGTCTGCGGCGGAAATGCAGCCAGTGTCAGGGCGATGGCTTTAAGAAATGGCTGATCAGAACCGGACGACCCCTGGGAAATGACCCAGCATGGTGCATTTGCAGGATACAGATCACCGTGAGGAGGATCAAAGTCGTTGTGTTCGGGCGCACAGTACAGCTGGTTGCCAAGGTAGTGTTCAAGCATCAGTATGGCATGGAGTGGATTACAGAGCATGTTGCGGGGATTACTGCGCCAGAACACTGGATTAACGAGTGCGGTTGATGCATTTCCAAATGCTGGCAGATTAAAACGCTGCCAGGGGCGGAAGCCAAAATCGCCGTTGGCCGCACGAATTTCCGGTGAGTAGCGGACGAAGACAAGTTCGGGCCACTGGGCGCGGTCGAGAGTGGAATGGCCGCGGTCGCGGTTATCGTAGAGGATTCCGTGGAGTCCGGCAGCGGAGCCTTCACGCACCCACGAATTCACCAGTCGTGCGGCAGCCGTATCGATCAGGCTGCAGTCGGATTGACCGGTTTGAGTATTGGCTGGAGCTATGAATTCGGAGGTCAGGGTCATTCGCTGAGGTTCCCAGCGAGTGTTGTGGTCTGTAACGAGCGCCGTTGTCCCCTGGATGCGGGCCGGTGCAGCGATGTGTGTGCTGGCGTTGAGCGGCTGAGGGGGTTGTCTTCGCCGCAGCGACTCTTCGTATTGCTGCGGGAGGCTGAAGAGCGTGGATGGCGTCGCCGCCTGATGCACCAGCGTTTTCAGCATCCGCAGGACCTTTGTCGGAATCGCGACAAGGAGAATCAGGAGTGCAAGGAGAACAGGCAGACGGCGCAGCACGGCTGGCTCAACAGTCAGGCAGAGTGGTGAGGTGGAGTCAGATACGCTGCACTCTATCGCGACGTTGACTGGAAACCACAGAGAACCGGGGAAAGCGACGCGGATTTTGTGAGACCGTTATGTGGTGGGCAATTCGCGCCGACTATCGTCCGAAGCGGTGACCACTTTGAAGAAGACCACTCCCAGTGGCGGCACTGTGACGCTGATGCTCCAGTCGCGCCCGTGAGACGCCTGAGGCAGTGAATACACTCCGCCACGATTGCCTACGCCACTTCCGCCGTACCAGGTGCCGTCACTGTTGAAGAATTCAGCGTAGTAGCCCGCTGCAGGCACTCCGATGCGATGCTGGTGCCGCACAGCAGGCGTCAGGCTGCAAACGACGATAATCGCATCCTGACCCTCACGACTGCGGCGGATCCATGCCATCACACAGCCATCAGTATCATCTCCCACGATCCACTCGAAGCCCTCTGGGTCGTGATCCGCTTCGCACAGCGCAGGTTCATTTCGGTAGTGTCGATTCAGGTCACAGAGCATTCGGCGAATGCCTTCGTGAGATTCGAATGAGCGGAGAACCCAGTCGAGTTCTGTGTCGTGATTCCACTCGGTCCACTGGCCCAGTTCTGTGCCCATGAAGTGCAGCTTCTTTCCAGGGCTGGCGTACTGCATCGAGAGCATGAGTCGGAGATTGGCGAACTGCTGCCACGTGTCACCGGACATCTGCGACAGCAGCGACCGTTTGCCATGGACAACTTCGTCGTGGGAAAGCGGCAGGACAAAATTTTCGGAGAAGGCGTAGATGCTGCGGAAGGTGAGATCCTGGAGGTGCCAGGGGCGATGACTGGAGTCCCGTCGGAAGAATCGCAGGGAATCATTCATCCAGCCCATGTCCCATTTCATGGTGAAGCCCAGTCCCCCGGTGTAACACGGCCTGGAAACTCCGGGCCAGGCAGTGGACTCTTCGGCGATTGTGAGGATCCCGGGAAACTCGGCGTGCAGCAACGTATTGAGCTGGCGGAGGAATTCGATGGCTTCGAGGTTTTCGCGGCCACCGTGCTGGTTGGGAACCCACTGACCGGAATCACGTGAGTAGTCGAGGTAGAGCATGGAGGCCACCGCATCCACTCGAAGACCATCCACGTGATAAACATCGCACCAGAATCGAGCGCTGGAGATCAGAAACTCGCTGACTTCCCGGCGACCATAGTTGAAGATCAGAGTATTCCAGTCGGGGTGGTAGCCGAGTCGTGGATCTGCATGTTCGTAGAGGCAGGTTCCGTCGAAGGCCGCGAGGGCGTGACTGTCGGTTGGAAAGTGGCCCGGGACCCAGTCGATGAGTACCCCGATTCCGCGCTGATGCAGGTGATCCACAAAGTACTGAAAGTCGTGGGGTGAACCGAACCGCGACGTCGGAGCGAAGTAGCCTGTGGTCTGGTAACCCCAGGAACCGTCGAACGGGTGCTCGGTAATCGGGAGCAGCTGCACGTGAGTGTACGCGGTTTCAGAGAGATACTCAGCGAGGGCGTGAGCAAGTTCCCGGTAGTTGAAGAAGAGCCGTCCATCTCGGGGACGACGCCAGCTGCCGAGGTGCACCTCGTAGATGCTCAGCGGAGATTTGAGCCAGTCAGTAGCCCGGCGTCCGGCGATCCATTCGTCGTCGTGCCACGCAAAGTCACGCAGACTCCATACCACAGAGGCTGTTTGCGGACGGCGTTCGAAGTAAAAGCCGGCCGGATCAGCCTTTTCCAGCAGCTGACCGGATTGAGTCCTGATGGCAAACTTGTAGCGGGAACCCGGGAGTACGCCACGAACTGTTCCCGACCAGACACCCGTGTCGGAGGAATCAAGCCAGTCGCGGCCAGCAGTCCAGCCGTTGCTGTCGCAGATGACGGAGACTTCCCGGGCGTTGGGCGCCCAGACGGCGAAACGGACTCCGCCCGGGACAAGATGAGCACCCCAGAACCGATAGAGCGTTGTGGCATCGACGGGCTGGTCGAAGGTGATGACGGCACCGGGTTTTGGCGCTGCCGCAGGAACTCGAATGGCTGTCTGCATAAGCCGAATTTCGCAACACAAAACTGCGGGTGCCGGCGCACGGCGCGGTGGATGCACACGGCAGCGGCTGAATTGACCGGATGTTACCGCAAATGACCAGAGAACACATTACAGGAACTTTCTCCGTTCCCCGGAATGGAAATCTGTGAAGGAAATTTCTTTCTAGCCAAAGGCATCGCGCCGGATTTCAGGGTAGACTACCGAAATTGGCATCGGCATCTTCCCATCCCTTCCCACCAGCATCAATAAACTCCCATGACCGTACGGCAGGACTCCGCTCAGATCGAGCACATTCACTGTTCAATCCTCACCAATTCCCGCGAAGCCGCTCGCCGCGTAGCCGCCGAAATTGCCCAGCTGATTCGGATTCGCCAGGCGGAAGGTCGCACCTGCGTGCTGGGACTGGCCACCGGGTCCACTCCTACGGGGATCTATGCCGAACTGGTCCGCCTCCATCGCGAAGAAAGCCTCTCATTCCGCAATGTCCTCACGTTCAATCTCGATGAATACCATCCGATGCAGCCAGAGGACGTGCAGAGCTACGTCCGATTTATGAGGGAACACCTTTTTAATCACATCGACATCCCGGCGGGGCAGGCACACGTTCCGGACGGCACAGTTCCGGCCGAAAAAGTTGCAGACTACTGCCGAGACTACGAAGCCCGCATCGCTGCTGCCGGTGGCATCGATATTCAGATCCTCGGAATCGGTCGCACAGGTCACATCGGCTTCAATGAACCCGGTTCCGACCAGACAACTCGCACCCGCATGATCACCCTCGACTCCGTCACACGCACCGATGCTGCCAGTGACTTTTTCGGCACCGAAAATGTCCCCCGCCGAGCGATCACAATGGGCGTGGGAACCATTCTCGAAGCTCGTCGCATCTTCATACTCGCATTCGGCGAAAACAAAGCCACGATCGTGGCCAAAACCATTGAGGGTCCAAAAACACCGGCCATCCCGGCCACATGGCTCCAGCAGCACCCCAACACCGAATTCCTGCTGGACATGGCTGCCGCAGCCAACCTGACCCGCCTTCGCGCTCCATGGCTCGTCTCCGATCTGACCTGGGATCCACAACTCATCTGCCGCGCCGTTATCTGGCTCTCTGAAAAACACAACAAAGCCATCCTCAAACTCACCGACTCCGATTACAACGAAGGTGGTCTCCAGGACCTCCTCGCTGATCATGGCTCCGCCTACGAAATCAACCTCAACGTCTTTCGTCACCTGCAAAGCACCATCATCGGCTGGCCAGGCGGAAAGCCCGATTTCAAAAAGAGTCCCGGAGATCGCCCCCGTCCGTTTGACCACATCTTCCCCAAACACGTGCTCTGCTTCTCCCCTCACCCCGATGACGATGTCATTTCAATGGGCGGCACGCTGATTCGACTGGCGGATCAGGGCCACGATGTCCATATCGCCTACCAAACCTCCGGCAACATTGCCGTATTCGATGATGACACGCTGCGATTCACCGAATTCGTTTCCGATTACTGTGCGGCCTTCGGACTCATGTCCGACAGCCTCCGGGAACTTGAAGACCACGTCGAAGAATTTCTCAGACGCAAACAACCCGGCCAGGTTGACAGCCCTCAGGTACAAATGATCAAGGGGCTGATTCGCAAAGGTGAAGCCGTTGCCGGGGCTCGCTGCTGCGGCATCCCCGCTGCCAAACTCAGCTTCCTCAACATGCCTTTCTACGAAACCGGCGGCGTCAAGAAAAAACCGCTCACCGATGCCGACATCAACATCATCGTCACACTCCTGCGAGAGTTGCAACCACACCAGATCTATGCCGCAGGAGATCTCACCGACCCGCATGGAACCCACCGCGTATGCCTCAAAGCCATCATCCTCGCCTGCGACCAGGTCCGCCACGATGACTGGTATCGCGACTGCGAAGTCTGGCTCTATCGCGGCGCCTGGCAGGAATGGCCCGTACACCAGATCGAAATGGCCGTTCCACTCAGCCCCCAGGAAGTACGCCGCAAACGCGATGCCATCTTCAAGCACCAGTCCCAAAAGGACCGCGCCCTCTTTCCAGGTTCAGATGCCCGCGAATTCTGGCAGCGCGCAGAAGCCCGAAACGCAGCGACGGCCGCCAAATACAACCAGCTCGGTCTTGCTGAATACGAAGCCATCGAAGGCTTCGTCCGCTGGGACGGCGCATGGGGGCTGAATGACTGACCGCAGAACGCCTGCCCAGAACAGTCACCCGGAGTTCGGCGACGGCTCAGTTGAAAACAACATCGCGGTCTCGTCAGTGATGGCCCTGAAAAAAAAACGAGCGAGGCACCACTACGAACGCTGCCGATTCGAACTGCGGCAGTGAAGTCTGAGGCTTTGTCTGTTGGCAAGTGTTTCCACCCGGCCTGCTTCCGTGCGAAATCGACGACGAAAGTTTTTGACAAGATCCAGCCAGGTTTCAGGAGTGCAGTCAAGTCGCGTCAGGATGGGATCGAGGTGCCAGGGGATCTGACCTGCTTTATCCTGACGCAACTGACGGCCGGTCCAGTCGATCAGCTGCAGGTACTGTTCCAGTGACATGAACAGGCAGCCACGATTGGTCAGCCGCCGCGGATTGCATTCGCCAAACTCGGGCCTGCAATCAGATTCGAGGGCAATCGGAGCCAGCCAGCCGGCGGCAGAACCGCGTGCTTCCCGCAAATCCTGAGAATTTGCAGGCGAAATGGAGGGTGCCGCGGAGGAGCCCACAGCGATGTTGTCCACTGAGGAAACGACAATACCAGACTGACGATCGACAATACGATCGTGGATACTTGTAAATTCACTGGTTTCGGGCGTCCGAGCAACCGCTGCACGAATCGGGTTCAGATCGACATAGGCCATACAGGCAGCAATGGCGGTTTCATCAAGCAGAGGTTGCGCTTTGAAACGCGCTTCCCAGAAGTGACCGGTCACTTCGTCTTCTCGGTTGGCACGCTTGGCAATCGGTTCGGAAATACACTTCATGAACCAGGAAACACTGGCCAGCCGACGACGCTTGTCAGCAAGGCCGACAGGGCTGTTTTTGATGTGATCCAGCTCTTCTTTGGTGGGTTGCTCCGGAAGGCCGGAAGGCGTGCGACGCTGCGGAAAAAGCGCCCACCACCGCCGAGCAATTTCGTCGTCAGACCAGCCGCACGCGACATCCGGGCGAGTGCGAATGACAAGGTGCATGTGGTTGGCCATCAGGGCATACCCCAACACCTCAACAGCAAAAATCCCCGCCAGCTCTTCAAGACGCCCACGAATCCACTCGCGACGATGAGAATAATCGCGACCAGACCTGCGATCCCACCCGCAAAGATGATTGCGACGAACGCAGCGACTGATGGTGTGGAACACCTGAACATCAGTTTCAGAAAAGATTTCACGACGATTCACACGAGGCATAAACGACCTTTCAAACAACGTCTGCAACACTGTAAAAACCTTGTCGCTGTTTGTCAAGGTACATGTCAAGGTACATGGCACCTTTAGAGGCAATTTCCTTGAAATCCCTCGCGAGCATTTGCAGCCGACTGCTCTGGTCACAATGTGAGAA
>JBJTOP010000091.1:0-15187 GCA_046074645.1 Planctomycetaceae bacterium
CGAACGCATCATTTTTATCTTCATGCAGGGTGGTCCCAGCCACGTCGATTCCTTCGACTACAAGCCCGAACTCGTCTCACGCGATGGTCAGTCGATCGACTTCACTGGTGTCCGCTTCGGCGACTTTGGTCAGGTCACCAAACAGCGCCTGATGAAACCGCTCTGGCGATTCCGTCCCGGTGGACAATCCGGACGCATGGTATCAGAACTCTTCCCTGAAATTCGCCGTCACGCCGACGATCTGTGCGTGCTGCACGGGATGCACACCGAAGGCGTCGCTCACGGCCCGGCAACACTCTTTATGCACACCGGTGCCACTGCTCAGGTGCGCCCGTCCTTTGGATCCTGGCTGCTCTACGGCCTGGGCACGGAGAACCGCGACCTGCCTGGCTTTATTTCGCTGCAGCCGTCCGACGCCAACGGCGGCCCTCGAAACTATGGCAACGCGTTTCTGCCGGCAGCTTATCAGGGCACCTCCATCGGTCGCTCATTCCAGTCAGCCGACAAAATGACGATCCAGCACCTCCGGAACCCGCTGCTCACCAACACCCAGCTGCAGCAACGTTTTCAGCTGACACAGAAGCTCAATCAGCTCCAGGCTGCTGGCGCGGCTGCAGGTCGCGACGAGACCGACGCCGTGATTCGCAACTACGAACTCGCCTGGCGCATGCAGGCTCAGGCCCCGGGCATTCTTGATCTGTCAGGCGAAACCGCAGCCACCGCTGCGATGTACGGCATCGGCGAAAAGGAAACAGACGAATTCGGCAAACAGTGCCTGCTCGCCCGCCGACTTTCCGAAGCGGGCGTGCGGTTTGTACAGGTGAACTACGCCGATCAGTCCACCAATCCTCGCTGGGACCAGCATTCCAACATGCCCCAGCACGCCATTCACGCAAAGGCCACGGACAAACCCGTGGCTGGCCTGCTGCAGGACCTGAAACAGCGTGGATTGCTCGAAGACACCCTGGTCTGGTGGGGCGGAGAATTTGGCCGCACGCCATTTTCGCAGGGTTCTGATGGCCGCGATCACAACCCGCGGGGCTTCACCGTGTGGCTGGCAGGTGCTGGCGTCAAACCAGCATTCGCCTGGGGCCAGACAGACGAAATCGGACATCTCGCCGTCGATGGCAAAGTCCATATGCACGACCTGCACGCCACACTCCTGCATCTGCTGGGACTTGACCACGAACAGCTCACATACCGTCACGCCGGTCGCAATTTCCGGCTGACGGACGTCTATGGAACTGTTGTCACCGACATTTTTGCCTGACTCTCCCGGACGCTGCCCAGTGGAACTGATCGATCCTCGTTCCCGCCAGCCACTCCGGCCTTCCCCCGACGGTCTCTCGTTGCAGACGCCGGATGGCCGTATCGCGGCATCGCTTGTGCGGGGCATTCCGCGATTTACGTCGGATGAGCATCTGGAGAGCTTCGGGTTGCAGTGGACGGAATTCGATGTGGCGCACGATGCTGAAGACCGGGCCACGTTTGCGGCAAAGACCGGAGTTCCACCGGAGCAGCTGACAGGTTTGCAGGTGCTGGATGCCGGCTGCGGTGGCGGCCGCTATGCCCGCATTTGCGGGTCAGCAGGTGCTCATGTGACCGCGGCCGATCACACACGCGCGGTTGATAAGGCCGCAGAGCTGTGCCGCAACCTGCAGCAGGTGCGGTTCCTGCAGGCGGACCTGAAATCGCTGCCGCTCAAACCGGAGTCGTTTGATCTGGTGTTTTCAATTGGCGTCATGCATCACGACCGCAGCACACGCGCGGTGTTCGACGCAGTCGCACCCATGGTGCGTCCGGGAGGTCGATTGTCGGTTTGGCTGTACCGCCGCAACCAGTGGTGGCAGGAACTCATCAACTCCACCCTGCGCAGCATCACGACTCGCCTGCCCCATCCACTGCTGAAGCCACTCTGCCAACTCGGCGCGTTACTCGGCGGAATCCCTCTGCTCAGTCAGGTGCTCAACAAACTGATCAGTTTCAGTGCACACCCGGTCTGGCAGAATCGAGTCTGCGATACGTTTGACTGGTATGCCCCCCGATATCAGCATCATCACACCACTGAAGAACTGATGCAGTGGTTTCGGGAAGCCGGTTTTGAACAGATCATCGAATTGCCGCCCGAAAAAACAGGGCGTTTCTATCGCTGGGCGTGGAAACGAAATCTGTTGCCGGGCAGTGGCGTGAACGTCACCGGTATTCGCCGCTGACCCGTCGAACGGCCACACGGAAGCCCGTGGATGTGTATCGCACCGAAGGTCTGCGCTGGCAGTTCACGGGGTGACGGCTGGGGAGACTCGATTACTGAACAGATAGTGTGAGACGAACCACTCGCTGCCCTGGTGATAACCGAAGAGCTCTGCGCAGGACATGAAGAATATTCGCCAGCGGGACCACCAGATTCGCCAGTCGCGGCCGTAGGCGGCTTTCAGTACTGCGGCAACTGCTGCGGGGTCGGCGTCCATTCGTTCCAGCCATGCGTTGCTGGTCTTCTCGTAATGTGTCCCGTCCCAGAGCCACTGGCGTTCCAGTTGCAGGTGTTGCTGGCAGTTGAGCAGCAGATTCTGCCCTGGCATGATGCCGCCCGAAAAGAAGTACTTTGCCATCCAGTCAGATTCACCCTGCACTTCGAATGGGTAGGTGAAGCGATGGTGACAGAAAATGTGGACGAAGAGTTTTCCGGTGGGTTTCAGCCAGCCATGAATGCGTTCAAACAGCAGTCGATGATTCCGCACATGCTCCATCATTTCCACCGAGACTACGCGGTCGAATTTATGAATGGAGCTGAAGTCATTGATGTCGCATGTCACAATTCGAAGGTTGTGCAGACCACGACTGGCGGCTTCCGATTCAATGTACTGCCGCTGCGATGCGGAATTGGAAATTGCAGTGATGGTTGATCGTGGATAGTGTTCGGCCATCCACAGGCTGAGCGATCCCCAGCCGCAGCCCAGTTCAAGTATGGCCTGACCGTCTTCGAGTTCGGCGTGTTGACAGGTCAGTCGCAGCGACTGCTCTTCAGCCTCGTTAAGATTGCGAGTTTCGGGTGTCCAGTAACAGCAGCTGTACTTGCGATGGACACCCAGAACGTGCCCAAAGAACTCGGCCGGCACTTCGTAGTGCTGTTCGTTGGCTTTTTCCGGGAGCGCCGCAATCGGGCCGGAATGTGCCTGGCTGAGGAATCCGCGAAAGCTGTCCATGGAAGCTTCCGGTGGCAGTTCCTGCAGTTCGTTGAGTCGTGACTGCAGCAGACGGCGAATACCGAGACGCACCAGTGGATCGGGCAGCCGACCGCGTTCAGCCAGGCCGATCAGCGGAGTCACCATTTGCAGCAGTACCATACTCAATCCCCTGTCAAGCAAAATCCAATTCGATTTTTCACGTCCCGATTTGTGTCTGCAATCGGCCTGGTCAGGCGGTACCAAGAGAGGAGCCTGGCTTGGCCCAAAGCACCTGAACAAGTCCGATGGCACGTTCAAGGAAGGCGGCCTCGCAGTAGCACAGGTAATATCGCCACATGCGAATAAAGCGTTCGTCGAAACCGAGTGCTCGGACCGCATCGAGCTGTTCGTGGAACCGTTCGTTCCACAGTCGCAGCGTGCGAGCGTAGTGCATCCCGAAATCGTCGAGTGCCAGCATTCGCAGAGGGGTCTTCTGAGTGACAAACTGCTGCATCATTGAAATGCTTGGCAGAAAGCCACCCGGGAAGATGTATTTCTGAATGAAGTCCACTGACTCTTCGTAGCCTGCATATCGCTGTTCGGGCAGCACAATCGCCTGAATGAGCATGGCTCCGTCATCCTTAAGGAGCTGACTGCATTTCTCAAAATAACCGGGCAGGTACCGTCGTCCCACGGCTTCGATCATCTCAATCGAGACCAGCTTGTCGAAGCTGCCCGTGAGATCGCGGTAGTCGCGTTTGAGCACGGTTACGCGGTCGTCGAGCCCGGCTGCAGCGACGCGTTGAGTGGCCATCCGATATTGCTCGTCAGAGATCGTCGTAGTGGTCACGCGACAACCGTAGCGGCTGGCAGCGTGAATGGCGAGCGTTCCCCAGCCGGTACCAATTTCAACAAGTTCATCGGTGGGTTTGAGCTGCAGCTGGCGGCAGGCTCGGTCCACTTTCTCCATGGACCCTTCCTCAAGAGATGTCTGCTCGCTGGGAAAAATAGCGGACGAATACATCATCGAGGGATCCAGGAAGAGCTCGAAGAAACTGTTTCCGAGATCGTAGTGTTCATGAATGTTGCGGCGACTGCCTGCACGCGAATTGCGATTGCGGAAGTGCTGCAGCCGATGTCCCAGACTGCTCAGCCATGTCAGAGATGACGAAAACTTCGCAATCACGTGTTCGTTTTTCAGGAGCACTCTGAAGACGTCGGTGAGCTCATCCGAGACCCATTCGCCTTCCAGATATGACTCCGCGGCACCCAGCACCCCATCAGACAGGATGCGGCGGTAGAAACGCGGGGCAAGTACCTTCACGTGACCCGACAAGGCCACCTTTGAAAGATCTCCGAAACGCTCCGACTTATCGCCCTGCTCCAGAACAATCTGTCCGAACTGAAGTCCACTCATGGTCTTTCTGAGCAGGCTGCCTGAGAAACGCTCGATCAGACGCAGCCAGGAACTCTCCTGAGGTACGCACGGATCCGGATCCGGCTGCCGACGACGCCGGGCGGGCAGAGCATCTGCGGTGCGGTCACAGGCGAACGGAGACAGGCGATCAGGCTGGTTCGACATGCAAGCTTCCTTTTGTCTGAGCAGGATTGTTAAAAAAGAGCTAACCTGGCTGGTCGGAAAACGTGAATGATTTTTCTGAAGCCTGGCCGTCACTCGCCCGACCGTGCCCGGGATGAGGCACAAACGGCACTTTTTTCCACCACAGGCGGAATGCCTGCCAGTAGATAGCAACAGCGACTTTGGCGGTGAGACACGGCTGCAATAACAGCAGTCGTCGCAGCAGTCCCGGAGTGATCTCGCGACGCGTCAGCTGCATCGTGACGTCAAACAGCGGGGACGATGTTTCGTCCTCATGATTTTCAATGTGCATCGACAGATGCTCTCCCGGCTCACTCATTCGCCAGTGATAGTGCATGTTCATCTGCATGAAAGGCGAAACGTGGAATTCTTTGCGGTTCTGCAGCAGGACAGGACTTCCCGCACTGGCATCGACCGGTGCGGGCAAAACGTACAAATGACGCTCTCCCCACGGTGTGTTGTGAACTTCTGCGAGCACATGCTGAACGGAAGAGCCAGTTTCGTTGAAACAGAAGTAATAACTTACGGGATTGATTACGTAACCGAAGTAGCGGAGATTGGTGAGCAGTCGAATGGGGCCCCGTGGACGCATTCCAGACTGTCGCTCCACCTCGTCCCGAACACACTCCGCCAGCGGCCGCGCGGGATCGCCCAGATGATCTTCACGACAAAATCGCGCGGGCGCCCGCCGAGTTGTCGAGAACAACCACGAACCGTCAAAGACACAGTCCAGTTCCGCAAGGTCCAGATAAAGCTGGAAGATTGAATAGCGAAAGCGATTGTCCGCCGGACGGAATCTCCGGTGACGCACCCAGCCCTGATAGATGCAGCTATGCATGTTCCGGTTGGCTCCTGACTGCAGAAGCCGCTTCCGAATTCTGAACCGCAGCGTCCCTGCCGCTGATCGCCACCCGACCGATGGTGGCTGACTGAATGCTGTCGATACCGTAGCGTCGGCAGACGGCCAGAGCACTGCAGACGCCGTCCTCGTGGAAACCGTTCGCCCACCACGCTCCGCAATAAGACGTGCGGTTCACTCGAATCATCCGTGGATGTTCAGACTGCAGCGCCGCGCGAGCTGCAGTGAAGACCGGATGCGAGTATTGGTGGCGGGAAATCACCTTCGCAGGATCAATCAGTCCACTGTCGTTCAGCGTCACGCTGAAGGTACGTTCCGACCTGATGTGCTGAAGAATATTCATGTTGTAGGTAATCGTCGCACGGGTCTCCTGTTCGAGGCCAATCCGATAATTCCACGCTGACCATGCACGCCGAGTCTGCGGAAGGACGCGTTCGTCGAAATGCAGCACCGCTTCGTTCATTTCCCACGGAAAGCCGCCCAGCACCCGTCGCTCAAGGTCGGTGGCGTCCTGCAGAAGCCCCAGAGCCTGGTCGCTGTGACAGGCGAAAATCACCTCATCAAATCGCTCTTCACCTGCGTCCGTGAATACCGATACACCGGCAGCATCCCGACGCACACCACGCACCGGACTGTTCGTTCGAATCCGGTCCCGAAAGGGCTGTGTCAGACGAGTCACATAACGCCGCGAGCCACCTGGAATGGTGTACCACTGAGGCCGATTGGTCAGACTCAATAAACCATGATTCCGGTAAAACTCCAGAATAAACCGAATCGGAAACTCGGCGAATGTCCCCCGCGGACACGACCAGATCGCCGCCCCCATCGGCAGCAGATAGTGCTCCATGAAACCCCGGCCATAACCGTGACGCTGAAGATAGCTGCCCACGGTCTCTGTTGAATCGACAAGATCCGCGTCGCTGGTCCCCTGCCTGTTGAACCGCAGAATGTCCCAAACCATCCGCAGAAAACCCGGATTCAGCAGATTACCACGCTGAGCAAACACACCGTTCAGGCTGGTCCCGCTGTATTCAATGCCCGTGCGATCGCAGCGAACCGCAAAACTCATCTCCGTCGGCGCACCCTCGATGTCAAGTTGCCGCAGCAGCTCTATGAAGTTCGGATATGTACGGTCGTTGTACACGATGAAGCCCGTGTCGATCCGGTGCTTTTGCCCGTCCAGATCAAATTCCACCGTGTTACTGTGACCACCGGCCAGTCGCTCCGTCTCGAATACCGTCAGGTCGTGACGGTCATGCAGCAGCCAGCCGCATGTAAGCCCCGAGATACCGCCCCCAACGATGGCCAGCTTCATGCGAGTATCCCAGCACAATCTTTCTGAATTCAGGCAAATCGTACACCTGCGAACGAGTAGTTTTTGCTTATAGTCGGGATTTTTTGCATGTCCATTGTGGAAGTGTCAAAAAACGGTCAAAACGTCCAGTTCGGGCGGCCGAGCCGCGTTAAGGGTTAGGCTGGGGTATTGGCGCGGACACCGCAGCCCTCCAGCGGTTGAGCTTCTCAAGCAGTTCTTTGGCCTTATCCGGCATGTTGGCAGCGAGATTCATCGTCTGTGAGAGGTCGGCTTCGAGGTCGTAGAGTTCCACACGGTGATCTTCGAGGAATTCCAGAAGTTTCCAGCGTCCCGAGCGGATGGCGCTGACCGGAGTGGTCCGCCACGCCCCCCTGCCCGCTCCCAGATATCCCGGGAAGTGCCAGAACAGGTCGCGTTCCGGCGTTTCAGTACCGCCGGAGCGCAGCAGCCCCGCCAGACTCACTCCGTCCACGTCAGGGATCCTGCCCCGCTCAACCCCCGCCAGCTCGGCGAATGTCGGCAGAATATCCACGCTGATCACCGGCACGTTGCTTGTTCCCGGAGGAATCGTGCCGGGCCATCGGGCAATCCAGGGAACTCGAACGCCTCCCTCGTAAAGTGAGCCTTTGCCGGAACGCAGCGGCGCGTTGTCGGTGACGTCTCCGGACGCCTTCACGCCCTCCCGCACATAGCCACCAACACCGCCGTTGTCGCTGCTGAAGATTACGAGTGTATTCTGAGTCAGCTGAAGTTCATCGAGCAGTCTGACGATTCTCCCGACACTTTCATCGACACTGGCAATCATCGCAGCGTAAATGGGGTCCTTGTGGCCACCGGTTGCCGGACGCTCGCGGAATTTTTCGATCCACTCCGTTTTCGCTTCGTGGGGGCTGTGCACGCCGAAATGGGGCAGATAAAGAAAGAAGGGGGACTTGTGGTTGCGGCGGATAAAATCTTCCGCACGGTCGGTGAGGAAGTCTGCAAGATAGCTGCCGGAGGGCACGTCGGTGACCGGGTTGGTTTTGAAATCAAAGTGCCTCCCCATCGAGACAATGGCCTCGTCAAAACCGCGGGCAGAGGGATGGTGTTGGGGCGTTTCACCGAGATGCCACTTGCCGAACATTGCTGTCCTGTAGCCGGAGTCACGCAGCACTGAGGCTGTGGTGGGAAACGCTGTCGGCAGTTTGACAACGTTATCGACGGGTCGCAGGGGCCGCGAGGACCAGTCAAAGCGGTCGGTGCCACCAACCGTATAGACTCCCGTCCGAGGACCATAGAGCCCGGTCATCAGGGCCGCTCGCGTCGGCTGGCAGTTGGGTCCACAGGTGTATCCCGAGGTCACCCGAAGTCCCTCTTTCGCCAGGCGATCAATGTTCGGGGTCTGGTAATATCCCGAGCCCTGACAGCCAAGGTCGGTCCAGCCAAGATCGTCCGCCAGGATCAGGATGATGTTGGGACGCGAACTCGCCGTCTGCCCAAATGCAGGCCAACCGAAGGAGGTCATCACAAGGATAACCATCAACGCAGCAATCAGACGAGAAAGAAACATGGCTGGGGCCTTGAAGTGGTAAGTGGTCAGTGGTGAGTGGTGAGTGGTGAGTGGGCGGTAGTCAGCAGGCAGTGGTTGTCTGGTGTGCGGTGTGGCGCGAGGACGAATGTGGGATGACGAAACGGTGGTCGTATGGGAGTTCGCGGGTGTTTTGGGCCTGAGCGGGGAAAGGTCAGGTTTTGTGTTTTCAGCGACGAAAAGGCAGAGTGTCCGTTTCGTGGAGCGAAATGCGACTCTGAGCAGTGTTTGCGGGATCCGGCGTTCACTCTTTCCCTGCTTCTGGCGGCCACGGTTTCACTCCGCAGCGTTTTGCCCACTCGTCGTACATTCCTTCCAGTTTGCGCACGACATCCGGGTGCTGTGTCGCCAGATCTGTGGCTTCGACACGATCTTCCTGAATCCGATACAGCTCCCATGGTCCGCGGTGTTTTGCCACCAGTTTCCATTCATCTGCCCGCACGGCGCGATTCCCTTCGTGCTCCCAGTAAAGCGCGGGGCGTGTGGGATGTTTGCCGCGGAGAGCCGGGAGCAGACTGATTCCTTCGAGCACCGGGTTGTCGGCCGGGACGGTCACACCTGCCAGCTCGCAACAGGTGGCAGCGATGTCGATCAGATGTCCCGGAGTGCGGGAGATGGAACCGGCAGCGAGGCCTCCGGCGGGCCAGTGGGCGATGAGCGGCGTACTGATACCTCCTTCATGAACCCAGTGCTTGTATTCTCTGAAGGGTGTGTTGGATACGTTCGCCCATCCTTTTCCGTAGGCGACATAGGTATCTGCGGGACCGGGGAATGCGCGGCGGCCCATGCGGACGGGAAAGCCGTCACGGGTCTGAGCAGGAACGCTGCCGGCGGTGATGAATTCAGTGGGTGGCAGTGGAGGCAGTGCTGGCTGCGCGGGCCGCTCGATGTCGGGGTGCTTTGGATTTCCGCTCCGCCCCATCGGTTCAGCGCAGCCTCCGTTGTCCTGCAGATAGAAGACCAGAGTGTTCTGCAGGGAGTTCTGGCGTTCAAGCTCCGCGGTGATCCTTGCGATGTTCTGATCCATCCGATCCACCATGGCGGCGTAGACTTCCATTCCCGCTGCTTCCCAGCGTTTGTCTTCGACATCTGACCATGCAGCGGCAGCAGGTGACATGGGCTGTGAGGGGTCTGTGAGTCCGAGAGCAGCGGCACGCTCGAAACGCGCCTGGCGGACGGGTTCGTAGCCCTGGTCGTAGCGACCTGAGTATTTCTGGATATCTTCAGGGAGCGCGTGCATGGGCCAGTGGGCCGCCGTGAAGGCCACGTAGAGAAAGAACGGAGCATCGGAATGCTGCACTGCGTGCTGCTGCAGGAAGCCTGCTGCGTGATCGCCGATGGCATCTGTGTAGTAATAGGTGTCGGGTTGGTACTTTGGGTCAGCGAAGGCAGAGATCATGTCGTTGTCTCGAACGAGCGATGACGGATCGAAAAAGCTGCCTGCTCCATGAATGGTGCCGTAGAAGCCATCAAAGCCGCGTTGAAGTGGCCAGTTGTGTTTAGGTCCGTCGGCGTCGGCATGCCGCGTCACATGCCACTTGCCGACTGCGTAGCTGTGGTAGCCGGCTGGTTTCAGGAGTTCTGCGAGAGTTCGAGTGGAAGCGTTCAGATTGCCCCGATAGGCTGGCAGTTTGCGGTCTTCCATCATGTGGCCGATACCGGCCTGGTGGGGGTAGAGCCCTGTGAGCAGACTGGCGCGGGTGGGGCAGCAGCGGGCGGTATTGTAGAAGGACTGAAACCGCACACCGGCGGCGGCGAGCCGATCGAGGGCCGGAGTGGAGATTTCGCCGCCGTAGCAGCCGACGTCGGAAAACCCCATATCATCGCTGAGGATTACGATGATGTTGGGGCGCGGCGGATCAGCGATGAGGGCAGGAGCAGTGCAGGGAAGGATGAGGAGACATGTGAGGAGCAGTCGGACCATGTGACACCGTATCCGGGTTGCAGGGGAAACAGGGGTGCGGGGAGCTGCGTCAGTGTCCGTTCAGGAGCGGGGAATGTCAAACCGGGCGGTGTGTCAAAACGGCAGTCACGTCCTGCCAGAAGTTCCCCTCGAAAGTCAGCGAAAAATCGTAAACCTATGCCATTTCGGCACTTAAGCAACATCCCCAAAAAACGGCACGCCATTCGCTCTGATTTCCCACCAGTGTCTTTATTGCTGCATTTTTGGCTGGTTCCTCAGATGCGGCCTGGAAACGATTTGACAAGAGTTAGCTGAAAAGCACGTCAGGAGAATGTCATGGCGAAAAAGGCTGCCGCAGGCGGAATTCGAATTGTGCCTCTGGGAGACCGTGTGGTTTTGAAGCGAGCGGAGGCTGAAGAAAAGACGGCAGGTGGCATCCTGCTGCCTGACGCCGCGAAGGGCAAACCTCAGCGTGGTGAAGTGGTATCGGTGGGCGACGGCCATGTCAACGACAAGGGCGAGCGCGTGCCACTGACCGTGAAGGAAGGCGACAAAGTGGTCTTCAGCTCCTACGCCGGCGACGAGATCACCGTTGGCGACGAAACCTACCTGCTGATGCGCGAAGGCGATATTCTCGCAACTCTGTAGTGTCCGGCCCCTCGACGGCAGACACCCTGTATTCGCTCAATTCTTGAACTGAATCTTCAAACGGGAGTAGATAGTTATGGCAGCAAAGATGATTGCCTTTGATCAGGAAGCACAGGAAGCAATGCGTCGCGGCGTGTCGAAACTCGCTCGCGCCGTCAAGGTCACGCTCGGCCCCCGCGGTCGCAACGTGATCATTGAAAAGAGCTTCGGGTCTCCAACTGTCACGAAGGACGGCGTGACTGTGGCTCGCGAAATCGAACTTCCGGACAAGTTCGAGGACATGGGTGCCCGAATGGTTCGCGAAGTGGCCAGCAAAACCAGCGATGTCGCCGGTGACGGTACCACCACTGCAACCGTGATGGCCGAAGCGATTTACAACGAAGGTCTCAAGGCCGTCGTGGCCGGCGTCAGCCCGCTCGACATGAAGCGCGGGATGGACCGCGCTGTTGCCGATATCATCGCCAACCTCCGCAGCATGGCTCAGGAATGCCGCAGCCGCAAGTCGATCGCTCAGGTCGGCACCGTCGCTGCCAACGGCGATGAAGAAATCGGCCGCATCCTCGCCGACGCCATGGAACAAGTCGGCAAGGACGGGGTGATCACCGTTGAAGAAGGCAAGAGCCTCGAAACCAACTTCGAAGTCGTCGAAGGTCTGCAGTTCGACCGCGGTTACCTTTCGCCCTACTTCGTCACCGACTCCGAAAGCATGGAAGTCGTTCTCGAAGACGCATACGTGCTGATTCACGAAAAGAAGATCAGCAGCATTAAAGACCTCGTACCCGTCCTCGAAAAAGTCGTGCAGTCCAATCGCCCGCTGCTTATCATCGCAGAAGAAGTCGAAGGCGAAGCACTCGCAACCCTCGTCATCAACCGTCTGCGTGGCACCTTCAAGGTCTGCGCTGTGAAGGCGCCAGGCTACGGAGATCGTCGCAAGGCCATGCTGCAGGACATCGCCATCAGCGTCGGTGGTACTGCAATCTTCGAAGACCTTGGAATCAAGCTCGACAGTATTGACATCACTGACCTCGGCACCGCTCGCAAGATCGTTGTCGATAAGGATAATACAACCATCATCGAAGGTGGTGGCAAGAAGGCCGACATCCAGGCTCGCATCGAGCAGATCCGTCGTGAACTGGAAAACAGCACCAGCGACTACGATCGCGAAAAGCTTGAAGAACGAATTGCCAAACTGGCAGGCGGTGTCGCTCAGATCAACGTCGGTGCAGCGACCGAAAGCGAAATGAAAGAGAAAAAAGCCCGCGTCGAGGACGCTCTTCATGCAACCCGCGCCGCCGTCGAGGAAGGCATTCTTCCCGGTGGCGGCGTTGCAATGCTCCGAGCATCCACGGCTGTGAAGCCGGGCAAGCTCACCCATGACGAAAAGGTCGGTTACGACATCATCGTTCGTGCCTGCCGCGCTCCGCTGACCCAGATCGCCGATAACGCCGGCGTCGATGGCAGCGTTGTCTGCGAAAAGGTTGCCACTGGCGAAGGTAACTTCGGCTACAACGCGGCCACCGAGAAGTTCGAAGACATGGTGAAGGCTGGCGTGATCGATCCCACCAAAGTGACTCGCACCGCCCTGCAGAACGCGGCCAGCGTCTCCACGCTCCTGCTCACCAGCGATGCTCTGATCGCAGAAAAGCCGAAGGACGAGAAGAAGGGTGGCGGCCACAATCATGGCGGCGAAGACATGTACTAGCATGTCATCAGTGCTCTGCTGATCTCCATAAGCCGCGTGCGTTCAATCGCACGCGGCTTTTTTTTTCAGCCGTCCCCGGCTGACTGCTCCAGCCAGTCGATTGCCGATCGTCCCTGCGACAGCAGAAATGCATTCACCCGCGAAAATGGCCGGCTTCCAAAGAAGCCTCGCCACGCCGACAGTGGCGAGGGATGCGGACTTGTCAGCACGAAATGTCTGGCGTGAAGCCCGGACGCGATTCTGGCGGCGGGCGTTCCCCAAAGAATAAAGGCGGTCGGCGATTGTTCGTTAACGGCTTCCAGCAGCGTTTGCGTGAGCTGCTCCCAGCCCTGTCCGCGGTGAGAATTCGCCGCATGTGCACGGACGGTGAGAACGGTGTTGAGCAGCAGGACGCCTTGTCTGGCCCAATGCTCCAGTTGCAGAGTCGGCAGGTGTGCAATCCGGAGGTCCTGCTGCAGTTCGCGCTGGATATTGCGGAGTGAAGGAGGCAGTGGCCGTGGTGGATCGACGGCAAACGCCAGTCCGTTGGCCTGGTGGTCGTCGTGATAGGGGTCCTGTCCGAGAATCACTGCACGCACACTGTGAAGTGGCGTCAGCTGCAGAGCACGGAAAATAGCTGACTGCGGCGGAAAAACAGTGGAGCTGGACCATTCTTTCTGGAGAAAGCCGTCAAGTTGTTTCAGGATCGGGGCAAGTTTCTGTGAGCGGAGCACAGACAGCCAGTCAGCTGAAAGATCGGCAGGGACCCACGCCGGTAATTGCAGCCGCCCGTTGGTGTTGCGAGCGGGAGTGTCCGTGTGGTTCACGGTTTGAGCGTCCGGCGGAAAGTGAGCAGCCGTGCGTGCAGTTCGAATTTGGCTGTTGTGAAGAGTTCGACGGCGGGTGCGTTATCGGAGGCGACCTGAGCTTCGACGAGCTGCACAGACTCTTCGCGCAGACAGCGGCAGATTTCGTAAACCAGCGACTGCGCATAACCGTAACGTCGACGAGTTTCCGGCACGTAGATGCCTCGAATCCCCACGCCGCGAACGCCCCACTTGGGAATGTACAGATCCATCCCGATGATCTGGCCGGATGCCACAAGTTCTTCGCCGGTTCGAGTGCGCATTTCGAAGCGAAGGCTGTCGAGATGTGCGAAACGTACGAACCACCACCAGCTTTCGGCACCAGGACGGTCGGTGATGACCAGTTTGAGATCACGGCGATGTCGCAGGAGCCTGGCGCTCACCGGATCGCGGGTTTTGCTGAGGTCACGGCGGAGCACGAAAGTTTCCTGCCCCGGGCCATAACCCAGAGCGGTGAAGAATTCCTTCCACGGTGCTGCGGAAGAGCAGAATCCGGAAGGTTCGAGTCCGCCGTAGATGCCGCAGTAAAATCCACTGCGACCAAGCCCACCCCCCGCTTCCGCAGTCACAGCGCCGCGAGACAGAAGCCAATGTTCGGCCAGCCGCACCAGCTCACGACCGATTCCCTGACGGCGAAATTCCGGATGCACCATCAGAGCCGCCAGCAGCCCCTGGCGAGTATCGAGAGCGGTCTCCTGGGAGTTGACGGCGAATCCTGCGTGCACAAAGCCCACAACTCGTCCGTCCTGTTCAGCAACGATCAGCCCTGGACGCTCGAAAAACGGCGGTGAGATGGCCAGAAGTTCAAAAGCGTCGCAGGGAAATCCCTCAGCCGCGTTGCGACCCAGCTGACAGGCGTGCCAAAGCTGGTGCAGCCGGGGCGGGTCGGTATTATGGAAAGACCGATACAACACAGGAGTTTTTCCGGGGACGACTGATGAAGGATCTTCGGAAATCTAACGGAGCGGGGAGAATCACACAAGGACGTTCGGGTGAACACGGATGCGTTATTGGCGGGCTTTCTCGATCGTCATTTGCCCGAACGCCTGAGAGACAATAAACTGTTGCCGACTCTCTATGTCACCTGCCCCGCTCTCCGGGTACCGACGAATCCTTATGAACTGGACCGACAGAGAACTCGCAGCCTGGCTCGACGAGCAACTTCCGGCAGAGCGACTTGCGCAGCTGGAAAGTTGTCTGCGGGAAGATGCCGCGCTTCGCCAGCGAACAGCAGCACTCATCCGCCAGCGCGACCAGGGCGGTCATTCGATCGGTGAAATCTGGCAGCGTCGTCGCCTGTCCTGCCCCAGCCGTTCAGACCTCGGCGGCTTCCTCCTGCAAACGCTCACACCCGAATCAGCCGATTACATTCACTTCCACCTGCACGTTGTCGGCTGCCGACTTTGCCTTGCCAATATCGGCGATCTGCAGGAACAGTCGGATCGCCCGGAGCTGGTGCCGGAACGCCGCCAGCGTTTCTTCGAATCCTCTGCCGGACTGCTGCGAACTCCCGAACTGCCGTGACTCAGGCTGCCCTGCGAACCACCTGCTGAACACCTGCAGTCTTCACGGCTGACTCGTCTG
>JBJTOP010000092.1:0-7414 GCA_046074645.1 Planctomycetaceae bacterium
GCAGCAGAAGCGAAGCTGACAGCCGGCATGCGGGTTCCAGTGACGACAGAAATTATGGAGTCGCGATTCGGGCTGTACAAGCAGCTGGAAGGACAGCACAGCAAAGGCGGATTCACTCATTTACTTCCGGCGATCGCCACCATGTCCAAACATGCGACCGCAGAATCGATTCGGAACGACTTCGCCCGGGTTTCTGTGAAGCAAATGAAGTCCTGGCTGAAAACACATTTGCCCAAAACGCTTGCCTCAAAGCGGAGGGCTGCCTATGCAGAGGCTGCTGCCGCTACAGCAACGTAGGCGCAACAAAATTGAACACCCCTGAGATGAACGTTTCATCAGGCCACCCCCGACCCCTCTCCCCGGTCCGGGGAGAGGGGAGCAAGATTCTCTTTCTGCCAGAAAGTCAACGCCATTGGGCTCCCGCCCAACCCCTGGTTCCGACCGCATTTCCAAACGCATTCCCAAACGCATTCCCAAACGCATGCCCAGCCGCATGGCGGCAGCCTGCGGGCAAAACGACCCTGCAAACGCCCCACCAACGCCCTCACCAGCGCGCGCACCTTCGGTGCGAAACGCAGCCGGGGGCTTCCGCCCAACCGCTAGCACGAGCGAGTCATGAGTCCGCGTTCGAGGCGAATGTCAAACGAAGCCGGTACCACATCGAGTCACCCCGGTGCCCCGAAATCAAATGCCCGGCGGACCTTCTCGGTACACCCTCAGTGCACTGACCGCCCCCCCGAGCGCTGCTCGCAGCTCCGCTGCATCACAGTGTTCACCGAGCTGCGAACCGGCTTCCAGCATTCGGATCAACATTCGCACAGTGGCCGTCTCACCGGCATGAAACCCATCAATGGCCTCCTCATCCGCAGAGCCACACGCAGACATGCTGGAAAAATCGTGCAGCTCATGCCCGGTCTCGGCAAATACCTTGCCCACAGCTTCCGGCAATCGTCTGACGTAGTCGTACCGAAGAGATTCTCGCATCGCTTCTGAGACCGCATCTGCAAACGGCGGCAGGAATGCAATCACCGTAGTTTCCCGTTGTTCACATTCCTGAAGCAGTTGACTAACCTCCCGCAGCGCGGCTTCATCCGGCACGTCACCGTACCGAAATCGCTCCCGCCCCTCCCGAACACGCTTCAGCGACGAAGTGAACTTGAAGTCCGGACACTTCGGATCACCGCTCAGCCGCTGTTCCACCTGCCTGCCATATTCGAACGAACCATCCGGTCGGAAGCCCTTGCGATTCTGCCACGCATTGAGTCCGAAAGGCGCATCGCTGCGATCACTCAGGAATTTTCCCAGGCTGATGCGCCCCCGCAGCGTGTCGCCAATCACATCCGGGAGCAGCCGCAGACCCTGTTGCAGATTCACGGAGGGATTTCGATTCCAGCTGCCACTGGAGCCCTGACCGGCCGCCGCAATCCAGTCGCTGTTAAACATCCATTGATCGAGTGCCACCAACAGCAGACGCGGCTGACGATCATCTGGTATCAACCGCAGAAACTTACGAAAGTCATCGGCAGTCTGAATCGTGTAGCCGGCATTCCAGAAGGAGCTGCGAAACATTTCCTGTCGAAACATCAGCACTCGCGAAGACCCGAGAGCGAGCACTTCGCGACGGGGCTGCCGCACGACGCCGGCGTATTTCAGATAAGGATAGTTCTGTTCGTTCCACGCAAATCCAATCAATCCCCGTCCGGTACGGATTGTCGAATCCAGCACGGGATCAATATCACGGAAGGCTTCCCCGGACAAAGCCAGTAACGCCAGTGGCGGGCCGCCGATAATCAGGAGCGGCAGTGCAAACAAACAGCAGCGTTTCAGAAAGCCACGCAACTCCCGGCTGTTCACCGCTTCCGTACCCTGTTGATTGCTGCCGTCGTTCATGACAATTCAAAACTGGAAGTAGATGAAGTCCTGCTGTTCACCGCCGAACTTCAGAATCAGGAACAGAACCAGATAGTAACAGAACCAGCGTCCCCAGCGTGGCAGAGGGCGGTCCTGCAGCTCCAGCGCGTGCTGCCGGCTTCGCTGAACCCACTCCACCAGCAGAAACCCAATCACCAGGAGCCAGATTTCCGAACTCACCTCAAGCGTAGTCCCCGGCTGCAGCGTGAACATTCGTCGGAACACGGTGCAGGCGTCGCTGAGGCTGCCCGCTCGAAAGAAGACCCAGGCAAGCATGGTGAGTACGAATGTTGTGCCGATCCGCAGTGCTTCATGAAGCGATGGCAACAGCGCTGTTGCCGCGGTGTGCGACGTATACCTGCGATTCGCCCCGCTCAGCTGCAGTGGCAGAAAATAAATCGCATTCAGCAGGCCCCAGACGACAAACGTCCAGTTCGCACCATGCCACAGTCCGCTGATCAGAAACACGGCCAGCGTATTGCAGATCATCCGCCCCCGTGAACAGCGGCTCCCACCCAGTGGCAGGTACACATAGTCCCGGAACCATGTCGACAGCGAAATATGCCAGCGTCTCCAGAATTCTGCGATGTCCCGCGAAAAATACGGCGTCGCGAAGTTCTGCATCAGCGAAAAACCAAACAGCCGCGCAATACCCACCGCGATGTCGGAATACCCGGAAAAGTCACAGTAGATCTGCATGGTAAACAGAAATGTGCCCGCCAGCAGCGCTGCCCACGAAGCCTCAGCCGGAGCACCAAACACCTGATTCGCCAGCGCCGCGCAGTTGTCGGCAATCACCATCTTCTTGAACAACCCCCAAAGCGCCTGGCGACACCCGTCCGCTGCGTCGGCCAGACGAAAATCGCGACGTCTGAGAAACTGTGGCAGCAAATGCCCCGCACGCTCGACAGGACCTGCCACCAACTGCGGAAAAAATGTCACAAACGACAGATAGGCCACCGGATCCCGCGTCGGCGTGAGCGTACCGCGATAGATATCAATCGAAGAACTGACGGTCTGGAACGTGTAGAAACTGATCCCCACCGGCAGTACCAGATCCAGACGAGTTACGGCCGGTCCAAACCCGCAGGCACCCAGCACATCATTCAGTGACTCTGCAAAAAAGTTATAGTACTTGAAGACTCCCAGAATGCCAAAATTCACGCCAATGCTGATCCCCAGCAATCCACGGCGTACAGCCACTGACCGCGCTCGATGAATCAGATTGCCAACGCTGAAATCCAGCACCGCGGAAAACAGCATCAGCCCCAGAAACCGCGGATCCCACCAGCCATAAAACACCAGACTGCCTGCCAAAAGCACCAGATTCTGCACACGCCAGCTGCGACCGCACAGATACCAATACACCACGAACATCAATGGCAGAAACAGGGCGAATTCAAAGGAATTGAACAGCATAAGAAATTACGCGGCCCGCTTCTGCGCGATACCCGGCAGTGGAAGAATCACAGCACCCGCTGCTGCAAAGTCGCGATACGTTCCCTCCAGCTCCGCTCGAACGCCCGCTGAAGTCTCCGGAGGCAGTGCCGGCAGAATATCAATGCAAGTCACCGGCTGGCCGTAAATCAGTGGCAGCGATCGCGCTGCTGATGACATCCACGTCACGAAGGCACGCGGCAGATAGCCCTCCTGCAGACCAAAAAACTCAACCAGATACGGCAGCTTTTCCGCACCAGCCGGACCGGTCGTCTCGCGCGGATGCAGAATCCAGCGATAACGACTGACACCGTGATATTCCATCGCCGCTCGCAACGCGGCCTGCACATCCACACGAACTCCCAGATCCCGCTCCAGTGGCTGTGACAGAAACACGATTTCATCCCGGATCGGCAGTCGCCCAGTCACTGAATTCCGCAAACTGCGATAATCGTTTAAGATCACGGATTCCGATGGCACATCGAGCGAATAGCTTGTGAAGAATCGAGCGCGGCTCAGATCCGGCATGCTGCTCTTCAAACCCGGAATCAGTCGTCGCAGGCCGCGTGCCCGACTGCCGGCGCCGCCAGCTCGCCACGCGTCGATCGCCGACTGCAACACCCCGGCTCCTCCATCCATAATCACCAGTTCGTCGTGCGGCATCACATGCATCATATGCCGCTGCTGCGTTTGAAAACCGCCGGAGTACAGACGGCGACAAGGGCCAATCGTGCGTCTTAAAGAGGCTGCCTGAAGCGGAAAAAACAGCTGCGACAATCGCGTCAGCTGCAGGTTCCATGCCTGCGTCCAGCCGGAGTCCGTTGTGACTCCCGCCAGCTGATGCAGGTGCTTCTGACGAGCGGATGCGGAACGCGGACTGTGAAACATGATCAAATAGTTCCGCTCGCCCGGATGAAACCGATCCCGCGCTTCCGACGCATTCAGAATCTGCAGCGGCGTACAGGCGAGAAACAGGTTGGCGGGAACGGTCGAGCCAGTCATCGCAGTCTCCTCGAACTGCACTCTCAGGCGGCAGCCCGAATCGTCGTTTCACGAGTCAGCATTGACAACGCAGCCTCCAGCACCCGCTCCATCGACAGCTTCGTCATGTCGCCGTCCGGTGCCACCAGAAATCGATTTCGCGATGCTTCCGGAGGAAACGCCCCGAAACGCTCAGGACTGGTGGGACCAAACAGAGCCAGTGTGGGACGTCCCAGGGCAGCCGCCATGTGCAGCGGACCACTGTCGTTGGCAATCACCAGATCCGCCCGCCTCAGCAACTCAATCAACTGCGGCAGCGATGTCCGCTTCGTCAGGTTCACAAAACGGTCTGCGTCGCAGACCTCCGGCGATTCCCACGGCAGATGACTGTCCCAGACGATGGTGCAGCCCGAATCTGCCTGCAGCAGTGCCGTTGTCAGTTCCCGAAATCCTCGCCACTCTTTATGCACCCCGCGACTGTTCGGAATCATCACCACCATACGACGACGGTTGAGCCGCGTGTCCAGCTGCTCCAGCGGATCACCGTGCATGACCACCGGAGACCTCAGCGAGGGTTCAAGTCCCAGCGGTGGAAGAAACTGCAGCAGTTTACGGATGGCGTGCGAATTTCGCCCGGCCTCCGGCAACGGCACGATCCTGTTGCAGAACAATCGACTGCCTTCGCGAGCTTCAGCAATGCCGACCTTCAGCGGCGACCTCGCAGCCGACATCATCAGCCCGGATCGCAGCAGTCCCTGGAAGTCGAGCACAGCGTCATACTGACGCTGTCGCAGCTGACGCATCACTTTGCCGATCGCCAGAATGCCACGCCAGCCGGCTGCGTGCTCGAACTCCAGTACCTCGCCGTTGACCGTCGGGCACCGACGCACGATGTCGGCGAAACGCGACTTCACAACCCATGAAATCTCCGCTCCCGGCAGCTGGTCGCGGATGGACTGCGCCACCGGCAGAGAACAGATGATGTCCCCCAGCGAACTTGGCTTGATGATCAGCACCCGCATGAGAATCGCTCCCGAAAACAGCTCTGCTCAGGCAGCCCTGCGCAGCTGAGGATTCAGTTCGGCATCATTGTACATCTTGAACTGGAAATAAACGCGGAAGCTGCGCGTTCCCTGACGGACCTGCAGGACCAGATCCTGCAGGGCGACAGCGAGGTCCTGAATCTGCCGGCGAATAGTGGTGAGCTTTGTGCCGCAGCTACTGCGATGCTCTTCCGCAGCATCCATCCGCAACACCTCCTCCTGCATGTGATATTCCTTCAACGCCAGAATCGACAGGCGATCGATCATCATGCCGGGTGTCTCAGAATTAAACGCACACCCCGACTCCGGCGGCTGCAGCTGCTGCACGAGCAGGCGATCCATCTGCTCTACAAGATCATTGCGACGCTGATTGTGGCGGTCAATCGTCCGCTTGGCCTGACGAATCCGTTCGGCCCCCAGATCGTCCCTTCGAGCGATGTCCTCTTCGTGCCACAAAGAGAAATTTTCGAGGTGGTTCTGCTGCACCAGCTTCAGCAGTCCTTCGCCCAGTGGTTCCGGGGTGACCTGATGCCAGTGCTCCGTACACTGTCGCTGCGTATCGAGAATGTCTTCAACGTTCATGCTGCCACTCCTTCCAGCCCTCAGGCCGATTTCCTTCGCCGTGCCTTGATCCCAGCCCAGATTCTGATCATGTTGCAGATCACATCATCAGTGGTGCGGGCAATCTGACCCAGCCACGGATGTCGAATCACGAATCCCTTTTCCACCATCGTGCGGCCCGTGTGCTCCACGTACCGCAGCGGATTCACGTCATACTCGCGAAACCATGCATACCGCGCTGCGTTTTCACGACTCTGCGGATACAGCGGCTGGCCCAGCAGACTGATAAACTCATCGACCGTGGCCGGCGTGTAAGCCACTTGCAGCTGATCGAAGTAGGACGGCCCCAGCGTAATCACCGGCTTCCCGGCCCAGCAGGCTTCGACCGTGATGGTGGACCCAAACGTGACCACCACATCGCTCCATTCCATAATGCTGTAAGAATTCACCGATTCGTCGGCATAATGAATTCTGACATTTGGCAGCTTTGCGGTGGCGGCGAAGGGTGTGAGCAGATCGCCGGCCATTTCAGCCTGATTGGGGTGAAATCGGACAACAAAAAATGTCTGCGGATTCTCACGACACGCCCGTTCGACAATCGGACCATAATCAAGAAACGGTGAAATCCAGTCTTTTCCCAGCGATGCGAATTCATCCTGACTGCTGAGAAACACACTGACTTTCCGTTGACACCCGTTGGGCAGAGAAGGTGGAACGAATGCCTGGCCGTGCTTTTTGGCATATTTGTTGGTGCGAGGTTTACGGAGTCCCGCGTAATAGCGTTCCGCAAATTCATAGTCGGCCGGATGACTTAGAATTCGTCGCTGGATTTGTCTGCGATCGTGAACCATATAGCCGGGGCACACGAACGGGTGTTGTCGAGCAGTGACTTCCAGTGTGGTGAAGTCGATCCCGGCAGAGCGGGCGGCAATAATCGCGAACTTCGAACAGGCGTGGCGTCCGTTAAACACCTCCACACGCTGTGGCTTTCTGGCATTCACGACGGCTTTCATGGACTTCAGAAGCCTCGTGGCGTTGCTGAAGTAGCGTCGCTTGATTCTGCGAATGAGTGGTTCACGGCGGGCTGTTTCGGGGAGTGTTCTGAAAGTGGAAATCACGCCGCTCTGAACGCCCTCGACAAGTGTCCGCTGCTCACTGAACGAAAGCGGCGGCTGGGTTTGATCGACGCTGCTGTCGGTATTCAGCGGAATCAGCTCCAGTCCCAGAGCTTCAGCGGTACTGCGAACTCTTGCCTTGCAGATCATGCAGGCGGCGGGGCTGCCACTGTAATTCACCGCACAGGTCCCTGCGGTTGCATTGCAGTAGGTCACCGCCACGCGCTGGCCTTCGTCCTGAAGTTCACGAGCGCGCGCCATGGTCACGAGCGTGTGTTTGCGCCACAGTGGATAGGCTGCGTGAATGAGAATCGCCGGAGGCGGTTCCGTGGGCGCCGAGGGCTCCGGCCGACTGAATTTGAGCGT
>JBJTOP010000093.1:0-25530 GCA_046074645.1 Planctomycetaceae bacterium
GATCTGATTACCACCACAGTCGCCACAATGCCGGAAAAAACAATCCTCTGGGAATGGTGCCTTCCAAAAACCGATCAAAAAACCCCACCACTCCCTTTGTCGCTCACCGGGTCCCAGCCGCAGCTGGAGATCATCCCGTGGGCGCCATTCAATGCCCACCTTGCAGCGTCTTCGGCTGCCAACAGTTTTCAGATTCAGATTGAGCGCAGCAAAGTGAAGCAGGGTACGTGGAAAGTGAAAGCCGCGCGCGATAAGGAGCAGCATCCCGTCGGCCTGATTCAGCTGAAACCTGCGGACACCGACAATTCAAAAGCCAGCCATGTGCTGGTCTTCGAGTGGGAAGACAATCCCAACGTTGCCGACTTCAGCAGGATCGCTCGCTGGTGCCCACTCGAATTGAAAGCCGGGGGTGTATCGGTCCTCTGTGCGTTGCAGCCCCCTATGAAACTCGAGCAGTTCCCGCTGGACCAGTTCCTGGCCATTGGTTATCAGGATGCGATGGCGCTGGATGCTGATTCGCTCGGGGCGATAGGTCTCAGCAGCCTGGAGAACGCAGAGTTTGGCATTGAAATCCACAGCGAATCCGCTCAGCCACAACTATTCGAAACCACTGCCGGGGCCGAAGACATAAAGCTGACTCCTGTACCGGACGGTGGTCTTCAGCGTGCCACCGCACCGAAGTCTGACGAGCCGTCCGTGATTGTCACCATCCGGTGCCAGCCAACACGAGAGAGCGGCGAAGCCAAATCGCTCCAAATTGCCGCCGACCTCACGGGCGCGATTCCCCACATTCTACTTCGCCTTGCAGATAAGTCGGACGGCAAAAGGTACAACCAACTTAAATTCTTCGCCACGCTGCTCCAGATCGTACCCGGGATGGAAGCAGACTCTAAAGAACTTCAGCAGGCCGTCACCGATCTTCCAAATTTTTCTGAAACAGTGGATTTGAATATCGATAAAGATGTGAAGAAGTCAGGTATCAGCCAGTTTTACAGAGATGCCGAAAAAGTTTGCGAGCAACTTGAAAGCGGTCCCCTGCCGACTCTCGAGAAATCGCTTCTTGACGCCAAATCGCAGCTCAATGAAGCAATAGATAAGGTCACGAAGGAAGATCCTCAAACTCCCGAGAAGAAAACGGAGCGAACTGAAGAGCTGGCAAATCTTCAAAAACAACTGAACGAAACCACCGCCGCCATCGCCGCCACCAAAATTCTGCTGAAAGAAGTCTCCGCTCAGAAGACCTGGTTCGATGCCAAAAGCGAGCCGCACCTGACGCTGCTCAACGACCAGCTTGCCTGGCTTCGTGCCGCTCGATTGCGAATTGTGTTCTTCGCCAACTTCCCCGATCCTGCCCGTGCCCCCAACAGTACCCGCGGCCGTGTGCGTCTGATGGAGGTTTCTATATCCGACACTCCGGAGGCATCGCGATGACACTTGCCGAGATTCGCACGCTGCTGCGTTCCATCGAATCCGTGCTTCTGCGTCCGACGACTGCTTCTGAAGCCGAACTGATTGGTTTGGCAGAGCAGCACGAGGGGATCGTGGTCAAGGTTGCAGAGCGACTTGAGCAGGTCGATCAGCTGCTTCAGAAGGGGCTCCGCACGGAGGCCATCGAACTCGCAGAGCGCGACCCCAACCTGAACGATCTGCTCACGACGCTCGACTTCCCCGAACTGATTGCGTGGAACGAGCTGCTGCAGCAACACGACATTCAGCCTGTTCAGGGCATACCAACTGAAGCCGCTGCGGAGCTGAACGACGCCTACCACGCGGCGGGTTCCATCGAACGCCTGCTCCAGCATTATCGCACGGTATCGCTGCTGCGGGCACCCCTTGACCGCCGCATTGCGGTGCTGCGTCAGCTGGCGGCAAAGGACACAGCCAACACCATCTGGCAGGCGGATCTGAAGCACTTTGAGCAGCACCGGCTCCGGGAACTTCGTCAGGAGGTGGAGCAGGCGTCCGCGGCGGGCGACCTCACGACTCTCGCGGCGCTCGATGCTGAGATCAACGGTGGCAAATGGTCCACAGAAGTTCCTGCCGCGCTTCGCGAACATGCTCGCAGCACGCACGAGAATCTGCGGCGGCGTCAGGCGACGGAAGAACTGAAAACGCTCAGTCATCAGCTTTCCGACGCCTATTCCGCCTTCGACCGGCCGACAGGCCAGCGGCTCGAGAAACGTCTGCTGGTGCTGCAGGCGATTCTGGGCATCGGTCCGGGCCATGCTCTTCTGGACATCGCCGCCCCGGCACTTGTGTGGCTGGAAGACGAACGTCAGAAGGAGCAGGCGGAACAGGAGTACACGGCGGCCATCCGTGAACTTGAAACGCAGCTTGACGGCCGCACCACTCTGCAGACGCTTGAACGTCTCTATCATCAGGCGACTCGCGGTGGCCAGCTGCTCCCGCCTGCCCTGCAGGCGCGGCTTGTCGAGCGTCGCAATCAGCTGTTGCGGGATCTGCAGTGGAAGCGGATGCTGACCGGCACCGCAGTGGTGCTCACACTGCTGCTGGTCGCTGCCGGGATTTCGTGGATGATCTACACGTCCAGTGTCAACCGGACGGTCACGCGTCACGCTGAGCAGCTGAAGCAGTTGCTGGCGGCGGCCGAAGTTTTTGGTGAACTTGCCCCGACCGAGTCCTACATTGCTGATCTTCGAGCGAACAGTCCGGAACTGCTGCAGACGCCCCAGCTGCGTGCTCGCGTTTCCGAATTTGAAGCGTTGCTTGCCAGCGAACGGGGGCGCCGGCAGCGTCTGCAGCAGCTGGGACAGTCGATCACTGACGTTGTGGAAGGCCAGCCCGACCTGCAGCAGCTTGCGGCGGCCGGCACCACGGCGGAAGAGCTTCGCGGTCTGCTGCGATCTGAATCCGAGCGTGCGGAACATGCCCGTCTGGTGCGGCTCATCAGTACCCGCCGCACGGCCGTCCAGGCATCACTCGACGATGCTTTCAGCACTGAACTTCAGCGTCTCACGACCACCGTAGAGCGTTTGCCTGCCGACAACCTCGCCGAATACGACAACGCGATTTCAGCCCTCACGGCACTCAACAGCCGTCCCGACGTTTCACTGAATCTGAAATCGCTCGCCAATTCGCTGCTGCAAAAGGTTCAGGGCGATCGGCGTCTGGCCGCTGAGGCGCTCAAAATGGCGGTTGATCTGCAGCGGATTACCGACGCAGTCGGGCGTGCGCAGGCCTACGAACAGGCGATGACTCAGTTCATCAGGGACGACCCGGGTCGGGACCGGTCCGTGGCCTTTCAAAAGCTGCTGCAGGAGGAGCTGGCCATCTGGCAGGCTGCTGAACTCTGGAAACCGCTGCGTCAGGATCTGCGGCGGGCAGATTTTTCGCGGCTGAAGAGTGCTGAGGCGGATCAGCTGCTGCAGCGGTGTGCGGACTATCAGAGGAAGTTCGGTCCGCTGAGCGACGAGCTGCAGCAATCGCAGCTCATTCAGGTGCTCAAAAAAATCGCCGGTCGCACCGTGGGTGGTCGATCGCTGCGTGATCGGGTGCTTGCAATTTTCTCCAGTCCTCTGATCAGCCGCACGTGGCTTGTTCAGACTCAGGGTCGCGGCAATTATTTCTGTTCGCGGGCTCCTATGGTAAACGGCACGTCCACGGTGACTGTCGAATACTATATCAGTACCAGCGGCACGCAGACGAAGACGACCAATCTGCGGTACACGGATGTTCCTGCTGCCGCCACGAAGACGACGCCGGAAGAGTGGCTTTCGCCGCAGTCACGGCTGCTGACCACAGTGGAAGACAAGCTGCCTGCCTGGGATCAGCTCAGCTTTGAGCCAGCGGTTGCCGCCTGTATCCGCGAGATACTCGCGGCCGACACCATCGATCCGATTCTGCGTTTTTACCTGCTTGAAGATGCGCTCAGGCTGGCGGTTGACGGCAGCGATTTCATGCAGCGGCGGTGTAAGAATTCCCAGGATCAGCTGGCTGCGACGCAGATTTCACGGCTGTTGAACTGGGCAGCGCCCGACGACGCGCGGGCCGAGGATGCTCGCTTCAAGGCTGGCCGTGAGCTGGCACGAAGGGGCGCGGAATTGACGGAGGCGCTTGCAGCGGCGGAGGCGGATGCTGCACAGCCCGGTCTTGTCGGGCTGCCTCCCGAGCTGTACTGGGTCGGCTGGCTTCACCGCAACGCGGCGGGCGAGTGGATTGTTTCGCTGCGGGCGTCAAACAACGCGGCAGTTCAGCGGGGCGGCCGGATGCTGATCTTCCCGCGTACAAGCACGCAGCAGCCCCGCACGGTGGTGCTCGGTCGACTCGAGCCCGGCACGATTCTTACGAAGAAAGTTGATGTCCCCCCGGAGCTTGTCCAGGAGGGCCGCCCGGTGTTCCTCGAATTGTCAGAGGAGTCAGCGAATGAGTGATGTCTGGTACGTGCGCGTGCGGGGTGAAGTTCGCGGGCCGATGCCCCATGAAGAACTGCTGTCGCAAATCCGTAAAAAGCGTCTTGGCCGTCACCACGAGGTTTCACGTGATGGTGTGCAG
Organism: Planctomycetaceae bacterium; assembly: GCA_046074645.1. GTDB lineage: Bacteria > Planctomycetota > Planctomycetia > Planctomycetales > Planctomycetaceae > SXXK01. The sequence continues at coordinate 4,513 of JBJTOP010000093.1, forward strand.
TGGCAGCGTGCCGGCGAACTGCGGGAACTCTTCGAACCCACGATCTCTGTGCTCCAGCCTGCAGGCGGTGCTTCTGCCGGAGGTTCCGCAGCCGGAGATGCTCGTGTTGACCCCGCGGGTTCGGTCGGCATGTCACCCCGCGAAACGACCTGGTTCTACGCGAAGGGTGGCAGCCGCAACGGCCCCATCTCTGAAACTGAGCTGCTGGCACTGATCGCCGCCGGACAGCTGGCACCAACCGACCTCGTCTGGAGCGAACAGCTTGAATCCTGGACGCCCCTTAAACAGGTACCGCGGTTGTTCAGCATCGCGAGTAACACCAGCGGCAATGCTCCGCCCCAATCGACCACTCTGTCCCGGGAAGCGGCTTCCATGACCTCCACGCCCACCACAGTACCGCTGCTCACCAGCAGTCTGTTTGCATTGCTTTTCGCCTGCATGAGTCTGCTGGCTGTGCCGCTCATTTTTGTGCTGTCCACAGTGATCTCCGGAAGTGCGGCCTTCAGCTACGCATTGCTGATTCAGGGCGGGGGTGCTGGAGTGGGGATGCTGGCGGTGCTGATTTCCGCGATGATGTACGGTGCGATGCCGTTGTTTTCCGCAGTCGCCGGTATTTTTGTGGGGCATTATTCGCTCAAGTTTCACCGAGACAACCCTGGCACCCACGTCGGTACTGGCTTTGCGCTTGCCGCCCTGATTATCTGTTATGCAATCCTCGCCCTCACCGCTCTGGTTGTGCTTGTGAGCGTGATTGTCGCCGGCGTGAAAGCGGCCTGAACCTCAGCTGCGGAATTGAAAAACTGCCATGTCACAACCGTCATTTTCACAGCTGCAAAGTCCCGCCTTTGCGATTGCCTGGTACAGCCAGGACATCGAACAGCGTCTGTTCTTTCGCGGTGGTCGCTTCACCAGCGTGAACACCGTGCTCTCGTTCCTGCTTGCGGCCGTGCTTACGGTCACCTTCTATCTGCTGATCCTGCCTTTTCCAAAGTTCTGGTTCCACCAGAAATTCATCGGTCAGGGCGTGATTCCTCCGGCTATCGCGTTTTTTACAGCGTGGTGTCTGGCGATTCTGTTTGTGAAATGGCGAAAGCTGGCCTTGCAGCGGCGCTGCCTGCAGCTGAGTGTGGTGCCCGATGATCCCGATTTTGTGCTGTCGCCGCTGAATGCCAATCGAGTGCTGCAGCGGATGTCAGAACTGGTTGATGAACCACGACAATTTGTGCTGTTCGACCGCATCTCGATTGCCCTCTGCAATCTGCAGAATATGGGCCGCGTGTCTGATGTGGATGAAATTCTGCGCAACCAGGGAGATGCCAGCGAAGCGGTTTCTGAATCTTCTTACGTGCTGATCAGCGGATTCCTCTGGGCCATCCCGATTCTGGGCTTTATTGGCACGGTGCTGGGACTTTCGATTGCGATTGGCGAGTTTGGCAACGTGATGAGTGCCTCCGGACGCGCCGATGCACTTCTGCCGGCTCTTCGCGAAGTCACCGGCGGACTGGGGCTGGCCTTCGACACGACGCTTGAAGCCCTTGTGGCGGCTCTTTTCATCCAGCTGTGCGTCAGCTTCCTGCGAAAATCCGAACAGGAATTTCTTGACAACTGTTCCGAGTACTGTACGAGGCACGTTGTGAATCGCCTGCGGCTGCTGCCATTTCATGCCACAGAGAACCAGCCATGAAAACGCAGCTCTGGTACTATCAGAATGCCGCCGCCGAGGTGGGACCTGTCACCGAGGACGAACTGATTTTCCTCGCACGGTCCGGGCAGATCGGACGTCAGACGACTGTCAGGGCGGCAGACAGCAAATCGGCATTGTCATTCGCAGAGGCCTTTCCGACCGTGCTGAACCCGCCGGGGGCTGCTTCGCGTTCCGCGAAGTCTCTCAGTCCGTCCCGACCCGCTGCGGTGTCTGCTCCTGCTGTGGTTTCCGGCCCCACGCCACCCAGCCTCCCACCGCCGCTTCGTTCGTCTGCTGCTGACTCACGCACCCGCATCATCGCAGGCACGGCGTTGATTCTGTGTCTGCTGCTGGCATTTTTTATCTGGTGGTTCTGGCCGACAAGTCCGTCCGGAATGGCCGAGGCGGGAAGCAGTGCGGGTGCGGCTTCAGCGGGTGAACAGCAGGCTGCCGCCACTTCGACAGCGGGTTCCACCGACACCGGGGATGTGTCTGCAGCTGCTGCCGAGGAGAGCCCTGCGGCGGTCGAAACGACAGCGGCTGCGGATGCCGCGTCAGCCAACGGACCTGCTGCGGATGCATCCGCAGCGGCCGCTGCCGCGACGGACAATGCTGCAGCGGATTCCCCTGCGATGGCGGCCGACTCAGCGAGCACTGCGAAGGCGCAGCCGCCCGGTGACTTTGGTCCTGTCGTTGGTGAGCCAGCGGAGGGCGATCAGGCGGCGGAGGCTGCTGACGGTTTGCTGGTGGGTTCGCGGGGCGACGATCGGTTTGCGATATCGGCGCCTGGGGAAACGACGTTCTTTGGTCTGCGTGGTCAGGGGCGACGATTCTCGTGGGTGGTGGACTGTTCCGGGAGCATGCAGGGGCCGCCACTGGAGCGGGCGCGTCAGGAGCTGTTGAACTCCCTGCGAAAGCTCCCTGAAGGCATGGAGTTTCAGGTGATTTTCTTCGACGACCTGCCGTACAGTTTTCCAGCGAGGGGTTTTGCGCAGATGGACGCAGCGGCCCTTGCGGAGGCTGAGGGGTTTGTCAACGGGATACAGGGTGGCGGTGGCACGAATGTGATGCAGGGGATGCAGCAGATCTTTTCGCAGAGAAGTCGTCCCGACACGGCATTTCTGCTGACGGATGGAGAATTCGATCCGACAACACCGGAGTTTATTCAGGACCGGAATCGCGGTGGAAAAGTGAGAATCAACACGGTGGCGTTTGTGAATCGGGACGGGGAATCGCTGCTGCGTCAGATTGCGGATGAAAACCGCGGGGATTTTCGTTTTGTGCCATAGGTGATGCATTGGGACGTCGACGTCGTTCAGCCATGGCGAAGTTTTCGCTGTTTTCCTTTCAGGACATCATCACGTGCCTGATGGGCATTATGCTGCTGTTGACGCTGCTGATTGCCATGCAGATTACTGAGCAGCCGATTCGATCGGAGGATCAGGCGGCCGCACGTCGTCAGGAACTGCAGACGATGGTCACGGGGCTGCAGCGGGACATTGACCAGCTTGAACAGCAGACTCAGGCCAACAGTCAGCTGCTGGCATCGGGTGCGCTGGCTGATCAGGAGTTGCTGAGTGCCCGCCATCGGCAGGCCATGGCGGCGCGGCAGGCAGCTGCTGCTGAGCTGCAGCGTCTGCGTTCTGAATCGGTCGCAGCCAGCGGTAGTCTGGCCTCAGTGACCGCGCTGGCCGCTCAGCAGCAGGCCGACGGAGATCGTGACCGGCAGCGGCTCACAGCCGAGCTGGCTGCGATGAAATCCCGACTGCAGGGGCTCACAGACGGTACTCGAGTAGTCTACAACCGTCAAAGCGGTTCGGCAGCGACCTGCTGGATTGTGGAGGTCACCGATGACCGCAGCATTCAGGCAGCACCGCTTGGCCGCAGCCAGAAACCACTCGTATTTCCCGGCATCCGCGACGTACTCCGCTGGATTCGCGACGAGCATCGACGCGGCGCAGAATTTCTGATACTGCTGAAGCCCGCTGCCGAGGAAGCTGCGGATCTGCTGCCAGGAACTCTGCGGGAAGAACAGATTCCGCATGGCTATGATCTGCTGGGCCAGGATCAGACAGCTCTGGATCCCGATCGGGGGGCTGCCGGACTATGACCCGCCGCCCCCACATTTCGCCCGACGACAGTCTTGAACTGCTGCTCGATACCATCTGCAACACGTTTGCCACGGTGATCTTCATATCGATGCTGGCATCGCTGCTGGCACAGAATTCGGCTCCTGAAGCGATGGATGTGAATCAGGTTGCGGCTGCGGCCGCGGCCATGTCAGAGCTGGAAGTGACAGCAGAGCAGCTGGCTGGTCGTCGCACCGCACTGCAGAAGGAACTTGCTCAGCAGTCCGAACTGCTGGGCCGTTTTGCCAGCAGTGAAGCGCTGCGGCTGGCGACGGACGTACAGAATCTGCTGCAGGAGCACACTCAGATGCTTGCAGACAGCACAGCCACCGCTGAATCGCTTGTACAGACTGAACAACAGCAGCTGGAACAGGAACAATCGCTCGCCCGTCTTCGCGAAGAGCTGCGTCAGCAGGAGCTGGATCATGCGGCCGCGGCCAGTCAGTTGAGAGAGCTGGAGACGCGAGAGGGGCGTGACGTTGTGATCCCGCGCGTTCACGAGACCGACAAATTTCCGCTGACTTATGCACTGGACAACGGCCGTCTGTATTCCGTGCACACGTTCTCTGGTCCTGGTGCAGATCTGATTGACGTCACGATCAACCGCACGGAGTGTCTGGTTGTTGAGCAGAACGGACGGACGGAGATCACGATGAAACCTGCGGCCGGTCTGGCAATCCGCAACAACGCGGATGCGCGTGAACAGGCTAAACAGCGATTTCGCTCGATCGGTGGCAGCTTCGTTGTTCGACTCTTCGTGGCCCGTGATTCGTTCTCGGAATTTCACGCGGTCAAAGAGGCGCTCAGGGAACTGCAGATTGAATACTCGCTGCAGATCACCACGGGCGAGGACGTCGAGCTGTTTCTGTCGGATAAGGTGCAGGATCGCACTTTTGTGCAGTGACAGTGGTTTGTGGGGTGACAGCAGGCACAGTTTCAGCCGGGTGCTGGCAGGTCTGCGAGGCCGCAGTCGTTCAGGAACAGATTACTGAACGCGGGGTCCGGGAGCAGGAAGGGGTGTTTGTATTGTTCGGGGCTGCCGCCGGAGCGTTGCAGTCGGGACTGTTGCAGGTGTTGCCATGCGGTGTCGGGCAGCAGGTTTGGGCGGATGGCACTGAGTCTGCCGGAGCTGCGTTTTTCGCGGTATTCTTCGTTCAGGCTGCTGAGGAATCGATCGGCGCCAGCGGTGAAAGAGCTGATGATTTCCGGACGAGTATCCGGGGGCAGCTGCAGGTGCAGCACGTAGCCCGGTGGCTGTCCCCAGATCGGTGTGAGGGTGAACAGTCGCAGCGGCAGCGTGCCATCGGCGGCCTGTCGGACCGCACGGACGACCTGAGATTCGGAAATTTTTTCGCCGGTGATGCTGGAGATGTGCGCACCTTTATGCAGGAACTCAAGCAGCGGTGTAGCGCCGTGGAAGCCGGTGCAGCGGACGACATCGCGGATGTGGTAGCGGCACAAACCGGAGCTGGTGGTGAGCAGAATGTAGTACTCGCCGCCGACTTCCAGTTCGTGAGCTTCCAGGACCACGGGGTTGGGTGAACTTTCTTCGCGAACCGGCAGGAACTCGAAGAAATGCGTTTGAATTTCGAGGATGCCGGTGGATTGCCCGGGTTCGAGTGGCAGGGTCATGCGCCCTTCACTGGCGTGCAGTCCGTGGTCCCAGACGGGAATATCTTCGCAGATCTGTTTGAGGTCCTGGCGAAAGGCGGCGGCGCTGCCTCCGGTCCAGACACCAAGCACCTGCAGACAGGGCCAGATTTCGCGGGGAGTCAGTTTACCGCGGCGTTTGAGGATATCGGCAAGCTGAGCCGCGCGAGCGGGCTTTGGTCCCAGTTTTCGGCGGAGGCTGTCAGCGGTGGAGCAGTCAGCGGGAATCTGACTGCGAAGTCCGTCCCGCAGGTCGCGGATGAGCGATTCCGGGGCCGTATCGATTTCCTGGAAGAGCTGCATGAGTGTGGCTGGATTCGCCGTCATGAATACGCCGACGTAAGGGTCTGCGAGTGCCAGCATGAGCGTGAAGCGGCGTTTCAGCGGCTGCTGATCAACTTCGGCGACATCGGCAGAGACGGTGTACAGAGACCGCACGACGGCGTTCTGCATGGACGCCACCAGGCCGCTGATGTTGCCACAGGGAGTGCCTCCGGAGGTGAACGAGCGACGATGGCTGCTGGAGATCTGCACGATATTCAGGTCAGGCAGCTGCGGAAAGTGCTTGTAGACACCAACACCCCACTGCTGCCAGCCTCTGCGATAGTCGTGCAGAAAACGGCTGGTGACAGGAATTCTTTTGCTGGAATGAGTGGTGCCGCTGGTGAGTGCGAACATCAGCAGGCGGTTTTGTGGTCCGAGCAGGGCGGAGTGATCACCGGCGGCCACGCGGTCGATCCATGGCCGGAAGAGTTCGTAATCTGCGACGGGAATGCGGCTGCGAAATTCGGACAGCGACATCTGAGGATGCAGCTGGTGGTGACGCGAAAAACCGGTGTCGGCGTTGAGTTGAAGCAGGTCGTTGAGAACGGCACGCTGGATTTCGCGGCAGTTGGAGTGGGCCGAGTCGAGAAACCGGGTGCGTGCCGCGGTGAGTCGTCGGCGCAGCGGCTTTCCCAGCAGCGTGCGGAGCTTGTAGACGGCGGGAATGGATGGCGATTGCATGGCGTGATCAGTGTCCGTCGGGACGTCCGAATTTGCGAGGATCGGATCCACCAAGCAGTCCGGCAGTGGCAGTGGCAGTGGGGGCGGCGGCGGCCTGAGTGGCAGCGAGTCCTCCGCTGAGTCGCAGCTGATGACCTTTTTTCGCCAGGTCGGCAGCCGCGGTTTCATGCAATGCTTTTTCCAGCAGGAGTTCGTTGGGTGACCACTGATGGTGAAAACGTGGAGCGGCAACGGCATCAGCGGGTGACATGCGGAAGAGCATTTGATTCAGCAGATTCTGCAGGGTGGCGGTGATGATTCGTGGTCCGCCCGAGGCTCCGGCGGATATCACGGCTCGGCCGTTCTCCACGACGATAGTTGGTGTCATGCTGCTGAGTGGACGCTTGCCGGGCTCGATCGCATTGCTGGCGCTTTGCAGCAGTCCGAACGCATTTGGTTTACCGGGCTGGGCTGCGAAGTCATCGATCTGGTTGTTCAGCAGAATGCCGTAGCGGGGTTCGACGACAAAGCTGCCGAAGGCCAGATTAATAGTCTCTGTGCAGGCCACAGCATTCCCGTCCGCATCGATCACCGAGAAGTGGCTGGTGCCGGCGTCATCGTTCAGAAAGAAGCGGCCATAGCTGGCGGGTTCGAGGACGCTGTCGGGTTTGATCTGCGATGCAATCCGGGCCGCGTAGCGGTCGCTGAGCATTCGCGAGATCGGGACTTTGACGAAGTCGATGTCGCCGAGGAATTCAGCGCGGTCTGCGAAGGCGTGTTTGAGGACTTCGGAGACAACGTGAACATAGCGGGGCGAGTTATGCTGGAGACTTTCGAGGCTGTTGCCGGACAGTTTTTCCCAGTGTTCCAGTGCCTGCAGTGACTGCAGGAGTGCGACACCGCCACTGGATGGCGGTGGCATGGTGAGGACTGTGCGATCGCGGAAGGTTCCTTTGAGCGGTTCGCGGACGGAGGGTCTGTATCCCGCGAGGTCGGCCACATCCAGTACACCGTGTTCAGCCTTTACCGTCTCGGCAATGGCGGCCGCTGCCGGACCCTCGTAGAAGGCTGCCGGGCCATGTTCAGCGATGGCCTTGAGAATTCTGCCTTGTGGTGAATGAAAGCGATCGCCGGGCTGCCATGGTCGACCTTTATTGAGATACAGTTCGATCAGGGCGGAGAACCGCTGTTCGTATCCTGGGATACGGCGGAGTTTTTCAAGGGCCTGCGTCTGCACCTCGATGTCATGAGCATCGATCGGGACTCCATGTTCACAAAGTTCAATGGCGGGCTGCAGGAGTTCAGCGAGTGGCAGGCTGCCGTAGCGCTGAGCGGCCAGACACAGTCCGGCCACGGTTCCCGGGATACCGCAGGCCAGACCTCCGCGAACGCTGAGGGCTTCCGCGGGGGGCGGCTGAATACTGGATTGATACAGTTCGGGTGTACAACGAGCCGGAGCGCGTTCGCGGTAGTCGAGAGCGACTGCGGTCTGATCGGTGGCCCGCCAGATCACCATGAATCCTCCGCCTCCGATACCGCAGGAGGCGGGGCGGGTGACGGAAAGGGCGAAGGACGTTGCCACGGCCGCGTCCACGACGTTGCCTCCGCGTTTGAGTATTCGAGCACCGGCAGCACTGGCGGCCGGATGGTCCGCGGCCACGACACCGCGAGCGAACGCGGGACGACCGGAGTCGTCGGAGGCTGTCAGGGCATGGACCGGAACGCAGGCGATCAGGAAACAGACGAAACCGCACAGCCGTGATGGAGTTGCGCGGCGAGTACAGGCAGCTTTGGTTTCGGGATTCTGTCTGGTCATGAATGTCACCGCAGCCTGAAAGAAAGTGTCTGGCGGGATTCCAGCATACGTCGCACGGTCGCCATCGCCCTGGAGAAAATGCGGATTCCAGGTGAAAAGTACGGTTTCCGGCAAGTTGCAGGGATGGCGACGACCTGCGGACAGTAACGTTTTCACGACAGAGCAGCTAGAATGATGTGCGGTTGTGCGTATGTCAAATTTGCAGATTCTTTCGATCAAAACAACAGCAGAGGTTATGCAGAGCATGGCAACAATGTGGCGATGGTTTTTCTGTTGTCTGACGGCAGTCAGTCCGGCATTCGCCGATGAACCTGCGGCTCAGCCTTCCGCGGAGCTGTACCAGGCGAAGGTGTTCAAATCCCCGCAGCCGGAATCACAGGAGCTGAAGTATCGGCTCATGATTCCGGACGGCTACGACGCCGCCGCGGATACTCGTTTTCCACTCGTGCTGTTTCTGCACGGCGCGGGTGAGCGGGGAGCGGACAATCGACGGCAGCTCATCCACGGAGCGGCTCAGTTTTCAAAACCTGAACGTCGCAGGAAATACGCCTGCTTTGTTGCTGCACCGCAGTGTCCGTCCGGCCGATGGTGGAGTGATTCGCTGGAACCGGTGATGGAGCTTGTAAAGCAGCTCCAGACTGAATACCGGATCGACTCCGGTCGCATCTACGTCACCGGACTCTCGATGGGTGGCTTCGGCACATTCGAACTCACAACGCGCTACCCCGACGTCTTTGCCGCAGCGGCTCCCATCTGCGGCGGCGGTGATCCAACAAAGGCCAAAACGATTGCCACGCTTCCACTGTGGGTCTTCCACGGCGATGCAGACCGCGTGGTGCCCGTTGGTTTTTCACGCTCGATGATCAAGGCGATCGAAGAAGCCGGCGGTAAGCCGAAATACACTGAATACCCCGGTGTCGGTCATGACTGCTGGACAGCCACTTACTCTGACCCTGAATTCCACGACTGGCTGTTTGCTCAGAAGAAAACTCAGTAACGCCGCCGTCACAGGAGCCTCCGACATGGCTGACTTTCGCCGTTCCCGCCGCCATCTGGGTCTGCCCATCTGGAGCAGTGTGCTGTTGATGACAGTCAACATCGCACTGATGGCGGTGCTGATTGTGCAGCTGGCCAGACAAAGTTCGTGGGGCAGTCTGGTACTGGGGTCTTCCGCACTGGCCATCAGCCTCTTCGGAATCTCGTTTTATTCCTTCCTGACCATCAAGGAAATCCAACTCAATCGGCGGCAGTCAAACTTTGTCGACAGCGTCACGCATGAGCTGAAGACCCCCATTGCGGCTCTGCGACTGTACCTCGACACGCTGCTGCTGCGGGAACCCGAGGCTGCTGATCGACGGGAATTCTATGAAACGATGAACACCGAACTCCTGCGGCTCGATCGACTCATCAATCAGCTCCTGGAAGTTGCCCGTCTGAATGCGATCGGGCAGCAGTCAGATCCCGAGACCGTGCCGCTGGAACAGCTCCTGCGAAGCTGTGCCCGCGCCGCCTGTTTACAGCACAAGCTGGAAGTCTCCGAAGTGTTTCGCTTTGACATCATGCCGCTGGCGCTCACATCCCGCCGGATGCTCCTCGAAATGATCTTCGGCAATCTGATGGACAACGCTGTCAAGTACGGCGGCCAGCCGCCAAAAGTGGAAGTGACGGCCGTTCCACTGGGGCTCAGCCGAGTTTCCATTCGGATTCGTGACAATGGCACGGGAGTTGCCCCGGAACATCGCCGTCGGATTTTTCAGATGTTTGTGCGCGGAAATGACGAACTGCAGCGAACTCGCACAGGAACAGGTCTCGGGCTGTACATCGTTCGCACACTCGTGAATCTGCTGCAGGGACGCATCAGTGTGACCGGTGCAGCCGACGGCGGCAGCATCTTCGAAGTTATTCTGCCGGGACGCCAGCCGGTCACATCCCAGCCCGATACCGATGAATCCCCCAGCCGAGTCTCGCGGCTTGCCCTGTCAGCTCAGGAAAAATCCACATGAGAATCCTTGTTGTTGAAGATGAAGACGCCATCGCAAGGGGACTGAGATTTAACTTCGAGCGAGAGGGCTATCAGGTTGATATTGCCGGTGACGGCCCAACAGCACTGGAACTCTACGAATCCGCACAACCACCTGTCGATCTGGTCGTGCTGGATCTGATGCTGCCGCAGATGAGCGGCTATGAGATCTGCCGATCGCTCAGACGACTCGATCTCGATATTCCCGTCCTCGCACTCACAGCCCGCACACTTTCCGAAGATAAAATTCAGGCGTTCGACAGCGGCGTTGACCAGTACGTCACCAAACCGTTCTCACTCCCCGAACTGCTCAGTCGCGTCCGCAATCTGCTCGATAAACGTCGCCGCCATCTCGACCGAGCCACCGTCAGACCAACCGAGGATGTGGTGCGTTTCAGTGATGTTGCAGTTGATTTTGGTCGCTTCGAACTGCGGCATCGCGACGAAGTTCATGCCCTCACTACCCGCGAACAGGAACTGCTCCGCTACTTCCTTGAGCATGACGGCGTTGTGCTTTCCCGAGCCAGACTCCAGTCCGAAGTCTGGAAGGACTCACCCGAAATCTCCAGCCGCTCCATTGATAACTTCGTGATGCGACTGCGGCGGATGATCGAAGACGACCCCACCACTCCCAGACATCTGCTCTCCATCCGCGGCACCGGCTATCGATTTGTTCGTGAACCCGCCGAAGAAAAAAGCTCCGGCGATTGAACAACCATCCGCTGCTGAATAAAAGAGTTGCTCCTGATGATCTGCGGGTGATTCCCGAATCCGTGGGCTGCTGGTCTTATGTTTTCAAGGAAGACGTCTTCATGCTCAGACACATTCGCATGTTCCTTGTGGTCGCCCTGACGGTTCTGCTGCAGATCCTGCAGATGGTCACTGGCCCTGCACAGGAGATTGCCGGCCTCACAGTCACGCCACACTCAATCTCAAGTGTGATGCAGTGGCGACGGCCAGCCACTCCTGAACTGGGAGCTCGCGTGGAAATGTTCCTTTTCAACCCTGCTCAGCAACCGGTGACGATCCGTCGCACAGATGTCTGGCGTTTCGATGGAAAGACACCGGACGAGCTGGTGGGGGCTGCCGAATGGGCGTGGCATGAAACGCCGGCACTCTGGGAAACGGACGTAACTGAATTGCCTCCCCAGAGCCTTGCCGTGGTCCCCTTCAACACACGGGCCACCTCCTGGGGCGTCGGGACCAACCATACGCTGCAGACGACCGAAGCCGCTGCGGGACTCAGCTTCAATCTGGCCAAACCAGCCGTCTGGCTGTCGGCGATCACGTTTCTTGCCACGGACAGCAATGGTCGTATTGCTCCGGCGTCCGTGACGTCGAATCGGGTCGTTGTCCATATTGAGAACGCCGGCGAGGCAGAGCTCACCATCACCGGTCTGAAGCTCTGGCTGCCGCGTTCCGGTGGAAACAGACGGGTGTTGTTTGCCGAGCGGGTGTACGGTGCAGACCAGCTGACCTGTTTTTCAGCGGATCGCCGCATTCCTGCTCACTCTTCACAAGGCTTCACGGTCGATCTGGAACCGCTGCAGCGGGTACCTGTTGTCGTTGAAGTGACGCTGAGTTCTTCTGTGAACGCGGATACGGCTGCATCCGCCATTCGTCTGTTTGGAAGCATGAAGATTCGGCCTGAACAGTTTGATATCAGTGGTGGCTGGATAGCATCGAACGTCGGCGGCCGCCAGAGCCTGACAATCGACGAGTATCTGCGAACGCTCAGCCGCATGCACATCAACGCGGGGCAAATAGAAGAAGTCGGAGGCTACTCTGATCAGCCCGACATCATCGCACGTCATGCCTTCAAACGCTTCAATCGCCTTGGCGACCTGGAACGTTACGATCGCGATGAGATGCTGCCTTCGATCCACGCGGTGGAGTTCATCGGAGAACCGCAGTACGGCGGCGGCCGTCCGGTTCCCCCGCAGGAAGTCCACAAGCTTCTTGCACCTTACACCCCCAGTCGTCTGCACACCTCGGTGACGCTCAGCGAGGAACGCACGTGGCGGTATTATGCCGGGCTGTCTGATCATCCGCACTACGACGCCTATCGCGTGATTGCTCCGGCCGCCGACGCCTGGACTCGCTACAATCGCTGGAATGGTCGTTCGATCCGCTGGGGCGCGCCGCTTGAAACCATCGGCGAGATGACTCGCAGCCTGCGTGAATTAAGCCGGCCGCGGGCCATCGCCTGCTGGTCGCAGGGAGCCCACGACGGCTGGGGCGGCTTCCTCAGCCCACGCCGCGGTTCACCCACACCAGACGAGCTGCGTGCCCAGGCATGGCACGCTCTGGCCAGCCGCATCACATCACTCTACTGGTTCAATCTCAGCATACCGTCTCTCCTGAAGTTCCCCGATCTGATCGAACCCATTACTCGCGTAAATCGTGAAATACGAATGCTTGATGAGCTGTTGCTGTACAGCACAGCGATGGCTCACGCAGAACTGCGGCAGCAGGATCAGCCGAACTGGGAAACGAGTGTGCTGGCCGCACCCCGGTCGGCACTCCTCGTGGCTCACGATGTTGCCTATCAGCCGGATCCTGAAAAAAATCTGTTCCGCTTCACTCCCCGCGAAGGCACCTTCCTGTTTCCACTGCCACGCTGGATTGGATCCGATGCAATCGTCTTTCAAGTCGATGCGGATGGTGTGCATGATGTCTCCTCGACAATCGAAGACGCTCACGTTCGAATCACCGACACCGTGAATGTCGTCGGTATCTACATTGCCACCACCGACCCGGATCTTCGCGCGGCACTGCAGCAGCGACATACAGAGCTGCTTGCCCGCGAAGCCTCCTTCAACTTCAACCCCGGGACAAGCGCTGAGGACCTGGAACAGCTCAAAGCGGCCCTGAAAAAGGGCAAAGAGTGATCTGTTCGCCGGACGGTGACCGCGTTATCAGAGTTCTTCCCGATATGCTTCGCTCATGCGCCGCTGCGATTTGGAAATTGCGGTTACCAGCTTCTGAACGGCCTCGCGGTCTCCACCGTCCACTTCATGTTCCAGCATCTCCAGCTGTTCGCGGACCAGTCGAGTCTTCCAGCGGTGGTACAGGGGAAGTGAGCCGTACCGCAGCCAGGTACCGACTTCCATTTTCCGTGTCCAGTCATCGTAGCGTTCCGACCAGTACTTAGTTTCCTCGTGATCCATCGCCAGTGCTGCACTGAGGGCGCCGATTCGCGCGTCGGTCATGGCCACAAGGCAATCGGCCGGCGCCGGATACCACGCATAACATCCGGAAATGCTCAGCCCAATCAGACCGGCCAGCGACAGCAGTCCCAGCACAGGCCCCGGAATCACGATGTCAAACCGACCAGGAGTGGAAACGGTGCGCGACTGACGGAGCCATGCCTCGAAGCGTTCGCGTCGGTCGGCAAGCCTGAGCCCCAGTCCGAGGCAGGCCAGACCGCCAATCACAAACAATGGACGCCACTCCCATGGAGACACATCCCGCTCCAGTCGCTGCTGGAAGGCTGCGACCACGTCTGGAACAGAATCGAAAGGCCGACAGTAAATGTCGAATGCGTGAGTGTGATCGGACGGCTCGATGTCCTGCGGAAACAGCGGCTTGTCAAGAATCAGCGCCAGCCCCAGCGCGATGCCGCTGATCAGCAGCAGCCACGCCAGGCCGCGTCGAAATCCGTATTCAGCCATGCTCCAGCCAAGCAGCCCGAAATTCATGCCAGCCCCCAGAATCAACAGCACAAACGCTGCACCCACGGAATTGGCGTGCTGAAACATCATCCCCAGCTGTGTCATCGCCAGCATCGGCGTTGCGTAGACTGGGATGGCGAGGCCTGTCATGAGCAGCGGTGCCCACGGATTGTCGTGATTGAATGTATGCTGCAGACTGTTCGGCGGCAGAAACGCCCCCGCCAGACCTACTCCGCTCAAACCCGTCAACACCCACACCAAAGACGCTCCACAGGACTCCCTCGCAGCTGCCGCGGCCACTGCCAGCATTCGTCGGGATCCAATCCCATACGTTTCTTCCTCAGGAGCCGGCAGCGCAGACTGCGGAAAACACCAGTCCCAGATAATGCCCGCTGCCGTGACGATCACCAGTGAACTCAGGCCAAACAAAACTATCGCCATCGGCTCAGATAACGTCAGCCCGTACAGCAGCGACAGCGGATTAAACAGCGGTCCGCTCACCGCAAACGCCAGAATTGTTCCCCCGCGAACTCCAGCGCGACGAAGTTCACGAATCACCGGAATCACGCCCAGCGAACAGACCGGCAGCAACATCCCAATCAGCCAGGCCCTGAACAGTCCCCAGCGCGTACCTTCACCGAAGAGCCGACGCGTGCCGGCGACACCAAAAAATCGACGCAGCACGGCCGCCGTAATCAAGCCCGCCAGCAGAAACGGTGCCGCTTCCACAATGCTGATCAGAAATCGAAACGCAAACCCCGCCACCATCTCCGCTGCCATCTCTGTGCACTCCCGCTTACTGCTGATTTTCCGCGTTCGCCTTCAGCTGATCCGCCAGCTGCTGCAGCTGGTCCACAGCGGCGTTCCAAACTGCCATGTCGGGTGATCGCCCCGCTGCAATCTCATCCAGCACCTGCTGGAGCTTTGGCTGCTGAGACACCGCGGTGTCAAAGCCCGCCCGACGCAGGTCGCTGTCGGCAGCCAGTTCCGGAATCCAGCCGACAATCTCCCGCAACTGCTGCTGGCGACGTTGGCTGGGCCTGACTGCACCCGATTCGTCCCGACTCAGCCTCCGCTGCAATTCCCGCGGCAGCTCATGGAAATTGTCAGGCTTGTGAGCCGGGCGAGCATGGTGAGAATGCTCATGCTCATGCTCATCGTCACTCTGACTCCGGCCGCAGCCACTGGTGAGACAAAGCAGCACAGCCGCCGTAAGCAGCCAGCTGTACTGCAGTCTCTGAAACACATCCCGAGATTGATCTGCCAGCCTCATGGCGAATACTCCGGAACAGGTGTTCGACTCAGAATCTCTTCCACAACTCCGGCGCATTCCTGAACTGACAGGCCAAGCCGCACATTCAGAACGGGCAGTGCAGTGTCCTGGACATCATCCGGTGAGACAAAGCTGCGTCCCTGAACCCACGCCCGCGCCTGAGAAACTCGAAGCCAGGTAAGCAGTCCCCGGGGACTTAATCCCAGCGGCACAGAGGGATGTCGGCGAGTTGTTCCGGCGAGACGCACGAGATAGTCCCGGACCGCATCGCTCGCTGCAACGGTTGCCACCGCCGCCTGCATATTCGCCAGCTGTCCGGGCTCCAGCAGCGGCGAATCCTCTGGCTGACTGAGCTGCTGACGGGTGGCCAGCAGCAGCATCTGCGATTCGTCTTCCGGCGCCGGATAGCCAATACTGAGCTTCATGGAAAATCGATCCAGCTGTGCTTCCGGGAGCGGCCAGGTGCCATGCTGGTCGATGGGATTTTGTGTGGCCAGAACCAGAAACTGTGGGCAGAGCGGATAACGACGGGTATCGACTGTCACCTGGCGTTCCGCCATCGCCTCCAGAAGAGCACTCTGAGTCCTTGGTGTGGCACGATTGATCTCATCCGCCAGCAGCACGTCCGCGAAGACCGGGCCTTCACGAAATTCAAATTCCTGAGTCTTCTGGTTGAACAGACTGAAGCCGGTAATGTCGGCGGGAAGCAGGTCGGGTGTGCACTGGCACCGCGCGAATCGGCCCCCGATCGCCGCAGCCAGTGCCTTGGCCAGAGTGGTCTTGCCAAGCCCGGGTTTGTCTTCAAGGAGCAAATGCCCATTCGCCAGCAGTCCCAGCAGCACCAGTTCCACAACGTCCGGCTTACCACGCAAAGCTGTATTCAGCCGCATTCGCAGCTGATCCACAATCGCCAGATCAGCAGTCTTCACGTGGCTTAATTCCTGCACCATCGCCATGAATGACTTTCAACTCGAAGAAAGAGTTCTCAGGGGAAGAATTGAACTGCCGACTGCGAACCGACCAGCTGCACTGGTCTTCGTCTCACCATCCACAGCCTCGCGACAACTGGCCGCCGCCAGAAGAAAACACTGCAGGCTTAACTGCTGCTGCAGCTGATTGCAGAGCAGAGAAGTTTCGTCCCGTCTTTGGGCCTCCTCAGGGAACTCGGCGAATGCAGCCATATCCGCCAGTTCCGCCAGCAGCCGCACTGCATGCGGCTGCTGCAGTGGAAGTCCGCCAAGCCAGCGTTTCAGCGTCAGGTGAGCAGGGCGGCGAAGACCGGCCAGAGCAAGTCGGCGCTCCACCAGTCGCACCGTTTGCTGCACGCGACGGCGTCCGCTGGATGCTGACACCAAACGCCACACCAGCGTCCGCAGAGCATCTTCGAGGCGAACGCGCTGATAAATGCAGATCACCAGTACGGCAAGGCCGCTTCCGGAGAAGATCCAGTGTTTCCACGCAAACAGCATGATGCTGATGACGAAGGAAGAGAGTTGCTGCAGCAAACCAGGAGGGGGCAGGAGGACATCGTAGCCAGGTGATGCTTCGACGGTGATCCATGTTCCGGGGCCCACCATCAGCTCGCACCAGAAATGTGCATCTTCACCGAGAACCGGTGTTTGTCGTCGCCGCGGTTCGTAGCGTTCGGGTCTGACGTAGAAACCAGAGACGAGTCGGGTGGAGTACCCTAGACTTCGCAGCATCAGCGCCGCAGTGGATGCAAACAACGTCTCAGGCCCGCGACGACTGGAAAGAAAATCAGAGAGCGGTGTCTCCGTTTCAGTGCTGGTCGGATTGTTTGGGCTGAGCTGAAACTCAGTGCGAAGTCGGCGACAGATTTCGTCCACCTGCTGCAGGCCTCGTGGCAGTCCGGCAGTCCATTCGAGTGCCAGTTGGCTCAGCTGGTTGATTTGCGGGTCATCGGGGAGTGACAGTTCGAGCATTTCGCGGCCGGGGGCGAACATCAGCAGCTTGCTCTCCCGGAGTCGATTCGGATCGAGGACCTCGGAGAGCATCCGAATCGGAACGAGGTCCGGGAGCGTCTCACCCGTCATTCTCACAATCCCCGGAGCGTGCCAGGCAAACATATCGGGGCGTTCAACCTTATCGATATGCAGTTGTCGCAGATCAGGCGGCCCGGGAATCACGGGGGATTTCAGATTGACAGGCCGCAGCACGTGCTGGTCGGTGTGATGGAAGAGTTCCATGCCGCGAGGTCCGTGAGGGAGCTTCAGCCACGGTTTGCCGGCGGAATGCACGAGCTGCAGCGGAAAAGCATCAGCGGGACTGCCTGTCGGGATCCAGTGGACGCCA
The DNA here is from genome assembly GCA_046074645.1 of Planctomycetaceae bacterium. Taxonomy (GTDB): domain Bacteria; phylum Planctomycetota; class Planctomycetia; order Planctomycetales; family Planctomycetaceae; genus SXXK01. The sequence continues at coordinate 22,056 of JBJTOP010000093.1, forward strand.
TCGAAAACATCGTAGACTTCTGTCCGCAGGTGCAGGGGCGTACGGCCGGCGACGTAAAACATCGCCGCACTGGCAATTGAACGTGCGCGCCTGCGATCCTGACTTCGCTTCCTGCGCACCAGCGAAAACTCACGCCCAGCCTGACGGACTTCGCTGAGCCTCTGCTGGACGTCTGCCATCATTTCCGGTGGCAGCGCGACGGCCGGCTGAAACGTTCGATTCTTCCGCACCGGTTCGTCAAATCGATCGTTCACCACATCGTACAGCGATGGCTTGTCCGAATCAGCAAACGGGGCATCTTCGATGGGACCGAAACTGCGAATGTCATCCTGTCCGGCCACGAGCGCATCCCCGTCGTTGACGCCGCCGCGAGCAAATTCGTCATACTCGCCGTCGCCACCGGAACCCGGCAAAAACCCCTGCATCGCAGAAATCAGCTCTCGACCGCCACCGACCGAACCGGCAGCCGTCAGCAGGCCGAGCGCCGGCGCTGCCAGAAGCCAGCGACGCGGCAGACGCGTTCGCTGACCGGGAAGCATCCGCCCCTGCAGACCACTCCAGTAACTGGCCATCAGCCAGCTGATGGAAAGCACAGCCCACGCCGCGGCCAGCCAAAGCACCCGCGGTTCCCGTGCCAGCGCACAGCAGAAAATGCAGATGGCCAGTCCGATAAAAACACTCAAACGCCGAAAGCCAGCCGTCAGCCCCAGACACGCCAGTGCCAGCATCAGATTCTTCTGACTGTGCATGACCAGCATTTCAAAAGGTCGGCCGCTTTCAAACACCATTCGCTGCAGCGGTTCCCACAGCAGACTTCCTGCCAGAACTACCAGGGCCAGAGGCAGCTGCAGTGGATGCACCGCAAACCAGCCGCGGCCGCGATGCACAAGCCACGCTGCAGTGAATACCAGCAGTGACTCACAAACGGCCTGAAACCCCAGCGATGCCAGAGTCCGCTGGCCATCCGCATCCGTAAAGGAAAAGACGGCGCTGGCGAGCAGTGCGAGAAAGACAGTGAGCGCATGCACGCTCCGCTCGGAGGACTCACCGGCGACACCACGGGAATTCGCTGAGTTCCACGCGGACAATGGCTGTGCAGCAGAGCCTGTAACACCCGCCACTGCGTTCACGGCATGACTCTGCTGTCCCCGCACTGCCGAACGCACCCTTCCCGTCAGAACACCCTCAGCGGACATGGCAGAGCTCCTTCCAGAGTCGTGGAAGGTGGGTGCCCAGCTGCTCGGTGCCGTGAATACGCTTCCAGGCACCAATCCCAGTGGTACCGCCAGACTGGTCGCCCGAGGAGACGCAAATGCCACGACCCTGAAGCCCGAAGGAACCTGATAAAGCACCGCCGCGAGCAATCCCGGCGGGTGTGCTGATGAGAATCACGGCACCACAGCCCATCGCCACACGCTGCCCTGTGGTCCGATTCATCGACGGATCAGGCTCGGCAGTGGACAAAGCGTCCATCAGCTGGCGAAAGGCAAGTCCCGATTCGCCGGCTTCAAATCGTTTGCTTCCCAGCAGAAGCTCCACTCGACCATGCTGCTGATGCAGCGACTCGCAGATACTGGCAGCCACCCGAATCACCAGCTCCCACGTGCCGCCCCGGCACAACCCGCCGGACAGCTCGCCGGGATAAGTGTCGGCCGCTGCGTCCACACAAACTCGAACCACACTCCCAGCCGGTGACTGCCGCTCACTCACCACCAGTCGCTGCTGACGAGCCGTCTGAACCCAGTGAACCCGTCGCAGAGAATCACCCGCGCGGAACAGGCGAGTACCCAGCAGATCGCCAGTTTCACCCGCTGTGCGATCCGACATCACTTCTTCACGTCCGGCTTCGGCAGGAGCATCGGGCAGACCGGAAATCGGGACAGTGGCCGGCCAGACAATCGTTCGACCTTCCACCCGCACTGCACGACTGGAACGAAAAATGCCAAACGGGAATGCGGTTTCAAGCTGCGGAATCGCAAGTGGATAGCTGCCGTGGGATACCGGCGTCATTCGCCACACATACTCGACTTCCCTTCGCCCGGGAATCCGCGCCAGAGCGACTCCGGAGGAGGCTTTGGGGTTCGTCGCAAGGTCCAGGTGATTCGTTGGAAAACCCCCGCTCAATGAAACGCCCCACGCCGGCCAGAAACGCCGATTGCGAATCCGCAGCCGTACACCCAGCGACTCACCCACCCGCCCACGGCTCTGATCCACGCTCACAACACAATCAAGTCCACGCATCGTGAGCCATGGCAGTGTCGCCGCAAGACCACCCAGAAGTACGAGCACTGCTGTCAGCAGCAAAGCCACTGGATTGATCAGCAGACCTACTGCAAGGGACAGTACCGCGGCCAGCACCACACACCAGAATGGCTCCTTCATCCAGTACACCCAGCGATTCGCCCACGGACAAAAATCAGTTCGCAGCGCGCGGTCCAGTTGTCCTGCAGCGTGAGACACACGACTGCCGACGACCGCCGGAAGATCGTTCGAAAAAATGTCAGACATGGATCCCGAATTCCCGCGGATTCTGCATACGTCAGCACAACAGCCACTCGTGATCAGCACCGCGAATCAGCGCGACAAAAAGCGCAGCGATGCGGGGATCACAGGGCACAGGGAAAACTCGACCGCGTCACGCAAGTGGCGGACCGCGGGAAACCGCAGGTATTGATCGGGAATCCGCTGAAACCACCTCAGGGATCCGATTTACAGGCACACAGAATTCGACAGGGACCGCCTGGCAGGCTGATGGTGCCTGAGCGTTCCAGCAGAGAAACCAATCGCAGAGGCGACAGTTTTCGGCGTCGTGCGAAGACGACGGGGCCGGCTGCGAATCCGGATGTGGCACTGCTGCTGCACGACGAGATTCCGCACAGTGCACGCAGCCCTTGTGGGTGCCGCCGGATTCAATATCGCCCGCTTCCAGATCAGATGTGACTGTCTCTGTATGGCAACAAACACCAAGCCAGTCCGCCAGCGCGTGAGTCCCCGAATGTCCCAGCAACGCAAGGACACCCCAGATGGGCAGCATGAAAAGGCTGACGAAACGCATCGTCCGGAATCTAACTGCTATGCAAGGCGAAGGAAAGACATCATCCATCTTCGCTGTCTCTACGTCGTTCCGCTTCAATAAACCGGATTATTTCGGGGAAAATTTACGGAAATCGGGATGCCGCGGGAAATGCGGACGCCGCGGATTCTGTCCCAACACTCCGATCCTTCCAAAACATAGAGGATTTCAAGTTTTTCCATCGGGATTTTCGTGGATCAGCCACAGTTTCGACGGTAGCCTGCGTGTTCGAATTTTCAGTATGACCGGTGTACAGGTCGGACGGGACTCAGAGTTTGACCTGTTGAGAGATCCTGAAAAACAGAGAACGATTTTCGGGTCGCTGTGGGGAGACCCGCCACGCTCGCCACGTACGCAAATGCTTGCCACACCGGGCAGCTGTCGCGGTGGCATCCACCAGCA
>JBJTOP010000094.1:0-3316 GCA_046074645.1 Planctomycetaceae bacterium
ACGCAGCGAAGGTAACGGGCCGGAATGATCCGGTCAGTGTCAATGTCGTCCAGCAGGAGTGGAATACCGCGAGCGGTGACGGAGCGAATTTCGTTGGCAGCCATGGGAACCCGGAGAGCGGGGAGACGATGGGAGAATGTAAAAATCCTTCTCGCTATTTAATACCCGGAGGGATGCGGGGAATCAAATCGAATCACCGCCAATTCTCAAACACCCGCGTAAATGGCAGTTTAGGAGCGTTGCAGACGGCAACGTAAGGATGCTTACCGGCGATCCATCAGCGACCACGGATTGCCGCGGTTTTTCAGTGGAAAAGTCACCCGCTGTCCACCCAGCCGGTGCGACTCGAAGATGCTGCAGATCATTTCCACGGTCTGCAGTCCCTGAACACCGTCACAAAGCGGTGGGCGTCCCTCCGTGACGGCCTGAAGCAGATCTCTTCCACCGGTGAGCTGGCCGGACAGGTCGCCAGCGAGGTTCGCCAGCGGTTCCGGTTGCCCTACGCCAGCAGTGGAGATCACCTGCCACGCTCCCGGCTGCGGGTCGGGATCCAGTGGACTCCCCAGCCGCACTCTTGCAAATGGATGCTGATCCGCCCGCAGATCCACGATGCCTTTTGTGCCGATGATCTGCAGTCCAAAGGATGCAGGCCGGTCAGACGCTTCCTTCTGCAGCCGAGCATTCTTCAGTGAATCGAAGAAGAACGGGACTCCCGAAGACAGCTCAAACCTCGCATGAACTTCATCGCCGGCCATCAGGCCAAGCCCTTCAGCGCCGTCCTGAATATGTTGCCCTGCTGCCGGTTCTCCGCCAACGTAAACGCCCGCCGAACAGGCTCGCGGTGCACCACCGAAGTACGCTGCCAGATTCATCACATGCGAACCCAGTACCCACAGGTCCAGACTGCCACCCCGCGGATCCTCTTTGCCACGGCCACGCAACTCCAGCACTCGTCCAATCAAACCTTCTTCCAGCAGCCGGCGAATTACGGGCAGTACCGGATGACAACGATTGCGATGAGCCACCGCGATCTGTACTCCGGCGCGAGCGGCAGCGGACAGCACTTCGTCAGCTTCCTGAGGTGTGCGTACAAACGGCTTCTCGATGAAAATCCCTCGTGCTCCCGCGGTAATCGCCGCCAGCAGCATCTCGTGGTGCTGATCCACGTGCCGCGGAGCGATGGCCACAATCTCCGGTCGCTGCTCCGTGAGCATTCGGCGATAATCCGCAAATCCGGTTTTGATCCCCAGCAGTTTTGTGGCCGCCTGCAGCCCGCCTGCGTCAGCGTCCGCCACCGCCACCAGCTCCACTCCCTCCAGCTTCTGCCACATCACATCCAGACCATGGCCGTAATGGCCGCGCCCCGTATGCCCAATCACCGCGACCCGAAACTGGGCAGGCTGAGCTTTGGATGTTTCCGCAAATGCGACTTGTGTCGCTCCACACATCCCAGCTGCAAATCCCCGCAGAATGTCTCGACGTTGCATGAGGTGTTTCCGTTGTGGTCAGTGGTCAGTGGTCAGTTTTAGGCGTTCGATCTGGCTGCAGTGAGCTGAGTTGTTGTCGCTGGGATTTATGATCTTTTTCTGCCGATTGCAATCGGATACATGGACCGCTGGATGCTTTCGGTGATTGTGGATGTTTTCTGGTCATCGCGTCGCCTGTGAGCGCAAGTTAATAAACACATCGAGCGGATCGGCGGGGGTGTTGCGGGTGCGTGAGGATGACGAAACCTATTAAACGGGGCAAGGTGGAAGTACTTCATGTCAGGCTGCCGTTGTCAAGGAGTTCGCAGGACTCCCTGATCCGACAAAACAAGATCCAGTTCTTTTCCATCGCCGTTCACAAGGACAAGTCCGTCACCGGCAGTATTGGGCTGCATGACAGCAATGGTCTGAGGGTCTCTTGTCAGGACATCGGGCGGCGAAAACGGACTGGAATACCTGGCACCACGTGAGATTCGGAAGCCGCGAAGCCTGCCGTTGAAGAATCGCTGATTTTCGCCAGAGGGCAGACGGGCCGGATCCACGCCACCCACGAACAGACCACCGTCGGTGCTGGCGAGGCTGAAAGTAATGGGTGAGTGAATTTCTTCACGACCATCAATAAACAGTTTGTTTGTCTGGGAGTCAAACACGGCGGCGAGGTGGGTCCAGCGATTCAGCTGGATGGCGGTCGGGGCTGTGAGCACAACGGACCGGTCAGCAACAAGCCTTGCTGTACCGGGATGTCCGGAATCGCTGATGAATAAGGCCATCCAGTCAGGTCCGAGCCATGAGATCACGTTGGAGGTTTGAAACCGCCGTGGTTGTATGATTGCTTCGAGAGTATAGGTTGTGCCTGCTTCCGGGGTGATGGTGGGGAGCTGCAGATAGCCGGCGACACCGTCGAATGTGATGGTCGGCAAATCGCTGCGGGGAAGATTCTTGTCTGCTGATTGCATCGCAGTTTGAGCCGGTGGTTCGGGAGTTGCGACCGTGGTTGGTCCTGCCGGCAGGCCAACTTCGGTACCGCTTCGAGAAGAGTACATCGCGAGGACACTGATCACGAGGAGCATCATCAGGAGTACCATGCCGACTGCGGTGAGCAGTTGTCTGCGTTGCGAGTGGACCGTCGGTGGCTGGCTGAGAACGGGCATCGTCTGCTGTGAAGTCTGGGGCGGCAGGCTGTTTTCGGTTGCTTTCGGGAGTGACGGCTCGAGGCCCTGTGTCAACGCCTTTTGAAGCCTGTTCGTTTGTTCCGCTGCCGTGGCGGCTGTTTGCATTCGATCTTCGGGATTTTTTGCAGCGAGCAGTTCGAACAGTTCCTGCACTGAGGCTGGAATAATGGTCCTTGAAGAGCCATCCTGCAGCCGTGGCAGTGGACTCTGGAGATGGGCAACGATCATGTCGATGGCAGAGCTGGCGGAGTAGGGTGGTCGGCCGGTCAGCAGGAAGTGCAGTGTGCAGCCGAGACTGTACAGATCGGAGCGGGCATCTGCTTTGCGGGTATCGCGGGCCTGTTCAGGAGCCATGTAGGCAGCTGTTCCCATGATGAGGCCGCTGTCTGTCAGCCCAGCGGGTTCCGGCTGTTCTGTTTCTGTGCTGCTGCGGCTCTGTACGTCATCAAGTCGTGCGAGTCCCATATCGAGAATGCGAACGAGTCCACGTCGATCGCGGAGCAGATTTGCGGGTTTGATGTCGCGATGCACGACGCCCTGTTCGTGCGCATAGGCAAGTCCGTTGGCGGCCTGAGCGATTGCGTCGAGAGCTGCTGTGACAGTGAGCGGACCGTTGCGTCGAACGTGCGTTTCAAGATCCTCGCCATCAACCAGTTC
>JBJTOP010000095.1:0-9371 GCA_046074645.1 Planctomycetaceae bacterium
CCTTCGGTGCAAAACACAGCCGGGGGCTTCCGCCCAACCGCTCAGCTGCGTGGCGGCAGCCCGAGGTTGTCAAGGTGCATGGCACCATGGTGGTCTTTTAATGCTGGATCTCAGCCCGCTGTACGGAGCCATTCGGGTGACAAAAGACGAGGCCGGGCGGAGCGCAATCGCTCCTGAAATCCTGATGGCGCTGTGGCTGATCGCGACAATTGATGGAATTGGATCAGCAGCTTTTCAAGCAGCGGCCCAGGGTGGCCGAGTTTCCAAACGCCGTCTGCCGCAACCAGGGGGGAATACTGTTTGGTGTCTGAATTATTCCATGCGGCTGAGTCCTTTGAAGCTCACGTTGAGCATGATGGCGACCTTGGGGGCAATGGCGCTGTAATTTTTTGCGATTTCATTTCCGGAGCTGGGATACGCATGAAACCCGCCCACTCCGTCAGGCTGAAACACATAGATCTTTCCCTTGCTGACTGCCACAAGCTGTTTCGCACCCGGGACTTCAAGACACCGCCTGGAATCGTTCAGCAATTCATAAGCTTCGTCGGCAGTCAGATCCAGACGCGTCCCCTTGACGCCGCGCGCCCCACCCAATTCATGTTTTGGGTTGGGGTGATAGGCGCGACGTCTGAGGAAGTCATCGAGATCTGACTTGATTCGTCGAATATGCACCTGTGCACCAGCCGGAAGGCTGTGCAGTGGGACCTTGTCGAGAGCATCCTTGAGCCGCTGAGCGGCAGGCCTGAGTTCGTTGGCAAATCTGCAGTCTTTGACGGCCAGAGCCACTGCATCAGCGATTGATTTGGCATAGCGAGGCAACTTGCCCAGTTTGGCAAGATCGCCGATATACGGGAGAAGACTCACGCCGCTGATGGCTGCGTCCAGCCATCTGCCACGCGCCAGCGACATCAGACCGCTTGCGGCGTCTGTAGTGCCCGTCGGGTCCACAATTCCTGCGAGGTCCAGAGAGAACTGTACTAAGTCAAGAATCAAGTCGCGTTTTGAAGGCATGTTGAAACCTGGCTGAAAACAGCAGAGCGATCAACGACGTGACTTCAGGCGGCTGCGCGGTCGATCATCTGTGAACCATTGTCCTCATCCTCATCGCTGGCGGTCATATCGACTGCCACCACACTCATTTCGAAATCGAAATCCTTCCTGAGCCACTCTGCCACAAACTGCAGATAGTGAGTGGACCCGGGGCGTTCAAGGCGAACGTTTGAGATGCTGCCGAGGATTGTGCGGAGGATACCAATCAGGTCTTCGCGGCCGGGAAGTGATCCTGATTTTGAGATCTGATACCAATGCCTGAGGATCATGTCTGCGAAGACTTCGGGATTGCTGTCCCATTGCTCAGAGTCGAGCACTTGTTCGGATGCATCGGGATCCGGGAGTAGATTCTGGCCGGCTCGCAGTCGCAGAATCATGTTTTCCACGGCCTCGACGACGTCATCGTCGCACAGGTTGAAGCGGTGTGCGCCGAGCAGCCAGGCGGAACAGATTCCAATTTCAGTAGCGAGCAGGGTATGGGCACAGTCGGTTTTTTGCCTCCAGTGCAGCCCGAAGTAAGGTTCCGGCCGATTGTTCCGCGGCTTCTTTTCCGCGCGCTTTTTGAGTTTCTCTTTGCGTTTTTGAGCGTGGCTTTTGGCTGGCATCATGACCTTCTTTCAGGGTTGAAATGGCCAAATCAGAGGAATTAGTGCAACGCTGGCAATCCACAACAGCACATTCAAAGGCACACCGACCTTCACAAAGTCTGTAAAGCGATATCCGCCGGGGCCAAACACCATCATGTGGGTCTGGTAGCCGACCGGCGATGCAAATGCGAAGGACGATGCGAGGGCGACAGCCATTACGAAGGGTTTCGGATCACAGCCGATCTGCTGGGCAGCGCTGATGCAGAAGGGGAAGGCAAGAACGGCAGCGCCGTTGTTGGTGATGAGTTCATTCAGCACCATGGTGGCGAAATAGATGGAGGCCAGCGCGGCGCGGGGACCGAGGGGTTGTGTGAGAGTCACGAGCCGTTCAGCGAGATATCCGGCAGCGCCGGATGAATCGAGCGCATTTCCGAGTCCGAACGAAGCGCCGATGGCGATCAGAACAGGCCATTCAACGGCCTGACGCGCTTCTGAGGTGGACATACAGCGAGTCAGCAGCATCAGACCACTGGCGGCGAATGCGCAGAGCATCGCGGTACTGCCGTCGGCAAAAAACATTGTTGCCAGCAGTCCCGCGAAGATCAGCAGGGCTACCCACCAGCGTTCATGTCGCGGTGGCCGGAAGCCTTCCACGTCACTGACGAGGTAGAAGTCGGGATTGTTGCGATGGGCTTGAGCAAAGCTGGCGCCGGTCTGGAGCAGCAGTGTGTCGCCAGCTTCCAGCTCGACATCGCCAATTCGGGAACTTAATCGTCGGCCATTGCGGTGAATGGCCAGAATCGCCGCGTTGTAGTGAGAGCGAAACTGGGCATCGCGGACGGATTTGCCGATGAGCGGTGAGGAACGACTGACCACCGCTTCGCACAATCGTCGCCGACGCTGCTCTTCCGCACGGCGATCCGGGGATTCTGCGGCAGGTTCGAGCCCTGGAATACGTCGCAGATCGACGATCGTATCCACGATACCCGTGAACACAAGGCGGTCGTCCGTTTCCAGCAGTGTGTCGGGGCTGACTGGAGCGAGCATGGCGCCGCGACGGTCGATTTCCACAAGAAACAGTCCTGGGAGTCTTCGCAGGCCCGCCGCCTCGACGCTTTGTCCAATCAGACGACAGCCCGGCTTCACCACCATTTCGACCAGATATTCCCGCTGGGATTCACCGAACTGCTCTAAAAGTTCCTTACGCTGCGGCAGCAGGCGACGACCGATTGTGAGCAGATAAGTTACGCCGATGAGGGCACACGGGAGACCCACCCAGCCAATCTCGAAAAACGACATCGGTTCTAAACCGTCGATCTTCGACTCGCGAATCAAACCGTCCACGACGAGATTCGTACTGGTGCCGATGCGTGAGCAGCAGCCGCCGAGTATGGTGGTAAAGGAGAGTGGAATGAGTAGTCGGGAGGGGGCGACGTGGTGTTTGCGGCACCAGCCGATCACAACCGGAATCAGCATCGCCACGATCGGTGTGTTGTTCAGAAAAGCCGATGTGATTACTGTGAAGCCGCTGATTGCCAGCAGTCCGCCAAGCTCGGTTTGGGCCGGCCCCAGCACCCGCAGGCCGATCATATCGACAACGCCGGTCTCTTTCAGCCCCGCAGTCACCACAAACAGGGCCGCTACCATCAGCAGAGAACTGCTGACAAAGCCTTTGAACGCGGATTCCACGGTGAGCACCCCGGAGAGAGCGAGCACGAGGAGCGCGGCCATGAAGACGATGTCGGCAGGACGCTCTTGCGCTAACGCAATCAACACCCCGATGGTGACTATGATTGTCAGCCAGGCTTCCCAACCCATTACAAGCAATCCGTTATCAGTAATCTTTTACACTCGATCGGATGCACACCATCCGATACATGCAAATCGCTGCAGGGGTCGGCATTTACCGGACGATTTTTGCCAGCGATCGTAAGTTGCAGTCCGGTGGCTTGGTCCGGATCCGAGCAAATACCCACAACGCGGCGAATTGCGGGTTGTAGCAGAACTGTGAAGATTGGTCACTGCTGTGAGCGATTTTTTGTCCTGCACAGCGAAAAAACAATGCCGCTGGCTGGCTGTCGCTCAATGGCCCGTTTCAGCCACATGGCGGCAGCCAATGGCCTTGAAGTTCTGGCAGAAAGAGCATCTGGCTCCCCTCTCCCCGGACCGGGTCGGGGGTCGGGGGTGAGGGGTGAAACGCGCCTGCCACGCGCAGCACGGACAGTGCAGAAGGATGCTGGATTCACAGTGTCCTCGAAGTGTTGGCGAGGGGACTGGCAGTGTTCTTTGACCCCTCACCCCCGTCCCCTCTCACCTCGAAGGGGAGAGCGGGGATTGTGGGCGATTTTCGCGAGGATAGAGAGAACTTCAACGCCATTGGGCTGTCGCTTTCGCCGTCGGGGGTGGCGATAGTCGTCTTTTGTTTCGCGAAGGAACGGCAATGGAAGTCCTTTCGCAGAGCGAAAGGCGACTCTCTTCGATGTTTTCACCTGACCACTCTTCGTTTATCATCCCGCAGCAATCCCAACTGATCACTTTCACCCCACAAACCTTCTCGCTGCCCTGCCCGCCATGACTCAAGCCTTTCCTCCCGTCGAAGAACAGCTCCGCGTGATTACTCGCGGCGTCGAAAAAATTGTCCCCCACGATGAGCTCCGAAAAAAACTGCAGCACAGCCGTGATACCGGTGTTCCGCTGCGAGTGAAGTACGGGATTGATCCAACCGGGATCGACGTGCACCTGGGTCACACCGTACCCTTGCGAAAGCTGCGGCAGTTTCAGGACCTCGGGCATCAGGCGGTGATAATCATCGGCAACTACACGGCACTCGTGGGTGACCCCAGCGGCCGCGATGAAGCGCGCAGCAAGCGGCTCACAGCCGACGAAGTCGAACACAATGCCCGCGACTATCTCGCGCAGGTCGGCAAAGTCGTCGATCTGCAGCGGGCTGAAGTGCATCGCAACGGAGACTGGTTCAGCCGCATGTCCTTCGCTGATGTGCTCGGCCTCTGCGGTCGCGTCACCATCGCTCAACTGCTCACACGCGACGACTTTGCCAAACGCTACCGCGAAGAGCGTGCCATCTTTCTGCATGAGTGCCTTTACCCTGTCATGCAGGCATGGGACAGCGTTGAAATCCGTTCCGATATTGAACTGGGCGGCACCGAACAGCTCTACAGCTTCATGCTGGCCCGTGACCTGCAGGCCCAGCAAAACCTCAATCAGCAGATCGCCGTCATGTCGCCCATCCTCGTGGGGCTTGATGGCGTCCGCCGCATGGGCAAGAGCCTCGGAAATTACATCGGCATCAGTGAACCCGCGTACGAAATGATGAAGAAGTTCATGCAGCTGCCCGACGGCGTGATGCGGATGTTCTTCGAACTGCTCACAGAACTCCCCATGGACCACGTGGATGCACTCCTCGCAGGTCACCTCAAGGAAGCCAAACTCACACTGGCTCGCACCATCATTTCCCAGTATCACTCATCCGAAGACGCCGTCGCCGCCGCCGCTCGCTGGCAGGCCGAAATTGGCGGAGAAGCTCTTCCAACCGACATCCCCGACGCACCGCTCGACCCCACACTCCTCAGCGATGGACGAATCACCGCCATACGACTGCTCACCACGCTCAAGCTCTGCACCAGCAACAGTGAAGCGCGGCGCCTCATCGATGGCGGGGGTGCAAAGCTGGGCGAAGAACGCACTCCAATCACTGCGCACGATCAGCAGATCACGGCGACCGATGGACTGATCGTCTGGGCCGGTCGCAAAAAGTACTGCAGGGTTCGGCTCAGCTGAGTCAACAAAAATCGGCTCCGAATTTCTGTTCAGCGAAAAATTTCCTTTTCCCCCGGGATTTTGCTTGTGTCAACCATCAGAAGTGCAGCGGAGTTGTGTGAGTCGAAGTGCGTGCCCTGCGAAGGTGGCGTGCCGCGAATGCTGGCCGACGAAGCAAAACAGCAGCTCCTGCAGCTCCGCGGCTGGGAACTCCTGGAAAGTCCTGATCGCATCCGCAAATGCTGGACAGTCAAACACTTCCGCGCTGGCATGGAGTTCTTTCGCCGCATTGAAGAGCTGGCCGAAGCAGCCGGGCATCACCCCGACCTGCATCTCACCGCCTACCGCCACGTCGCCATCGAAATCTGGACTCACGCCATCCACGGACTCTCACTCAACGACTTCATTCTTGCCGCTCAGATTGACCAGCTCCCAGTTCAGCTTCGCAACCCCGGACTGTCATAAGACTCCACTCCACGCCATTCAAAATCTCCGTCCCTCTTCCCCACCGCAGGCCGCACCACGATGTCTCAGTTCCCCATCATGTGCGACGTTCTCCAGCACTTCAGCACTCCGCGGCTGGACGATATCCCGGCGGCTGTCCACCAGCAGCTCAGTCGCCTGAATCTGGCCGCTCGTGTTCGACCTGGGCAGAGCGTTGCCATTCCCGCGGGCAGTCGCGGGGTTGCCAACATTGGCCTCATCCTTCGTGAAATCGCGGCCCACTTCACCGCGCTCGGTGCCAAACCGTTTCTCGTCCCGGCCATGGGCAGTCACGGCGGTGGAACGGCCGAAGGTCAGGTGAAGCTCCTGGGGACGCTGGGGGTGACGGAGGAGTTCGTGGGAGTACCGATTCGGGCCACGATGGACACCGTCATCGTCGCGCAGACATCCACCGGTATGCCGGTTCACTTCGACCGCTATGCCGCAGAAGCCGACCACGTGTTCGTGGTCAATCGCGTCAAACCTCACACCCGCTTCGTCGGTCCCGTCGAATCCGGCCTCCACAAAATGATGCTCATCGGGCTCGGCAAGCACGCCGGCGCCAAAGTTTACCACGCCGGGATCCTCACCATGAGCTTTCCCGAGATCATTGCCGCCGTCGCCGAACGAGTTCTGGACGTGTGCCGCGTCTGCGGAGGCCTCGCGATCCTCGAAAACGCTGAAGACGAAACCGCGCTGGTCGAAGCCGTACGACCCGAAGAATTCGGCACCCGCGAACCTGAACTGCTCAAACTCGCCAACGACTGGCTCCCTCGACTCCCCTTCAACGACGTGGATCTGCTGATCGTCGATCGCATCGGAAAAAACATCAGCGGCGTGGGAATGGATGCCAATGTCGTCGGGCGAAAATTCAACGATCATGCCGCCACTCCACACGATTCCACTCGCTGTCGCAGAATCCTCGTACGCGGACTCACAAAGGAAACCGGTGGCAACGGCACGGGAATTGGTATGGCCGAATTCACAACTCGAAGAGCCGTCGAGAAGATCGACCCGGTTGTCACCCGTATCAACTGCATCACCGGAAATCACCCTGAAGCCGCGATGATCCCGATCACTTTTGATACGGATCGCGAAGCTGTCGAAGCGGCATTGACCACCATCGGCATGATCGCCCCGCAGGATGCACGGATCATCCAGATCGCCGATACACTGCATCTGACCCGCGTGCGTGTGTCGGCTGCGTATTTTGATGCGGTGCGGGCCAGTGATCGACTGCAGTTCTGCGGTGACCCGTGTCCGTGCCCGTTCGATGCCGATGGCTGGCTCAGCGACGTCCCGCAGCATTGACTTCTGGCTGCTTCACACGAACTGCGAGAAAGTCAATGTCCCTGAGCCTGCTTCCGGCGATCAACGACGACCCAGGCCACCTGCTGTCACTCATCCCCCCGATGACACAGCTCAATACGCCCTACCCGTCCACTGCCTACCTCACCGGTTTCCTGCGGTCGCGAGGTTTCAGGGCCTCCCAGGACGACCTTGCACTGAAACTTGTCCTGCAGCTGCTGTCACGAAAAGGCCTCGAACGAATTCGGGAGATCACATCCCGGCACGCTGCATCGCGACGCCCTGGAGTCGTGCAGACGTTTTTGCAGGAATGGGACCGCTACGCCTCCGCAATCGGACCGGTGATTGCCTATTTACAGGGCCGTGATTCCACACTGGCACACCGCATCGCCACTCGCAGCTTTCTCCCCGAAGGTCCTCGGTTCGCATCGCTGGATGTGTTCGAGGGCGATGAGGAGAGCGGTGAGGATCCGCTGGGCTGGGCCTTCGGGGCGCTTGGAGTTCATGACCGGGCAAGACATTTGTGCACGCTGTTTCTGAGTGATCTGGCGGACGTCATTCGGGAAGCCGTGGATGAGCGGTTTGAATTTGTGAGGTACGGGGAATCACTGGCTGCCAGCCAGGCCACCTTCGAACCGCTCGCCACAGCTCTGGCCGCACCCCCAACTCTGCTCGATGAATGGCTCCAGGAACTCGCCGTCACCACGGTGCAACAGCATCAGCCGTCGATCGTGCTGATCAGTGTGCCCTTTCCCGGAACTGTCTACGCCGCCTTCAGAATCGCTCAGGTGATTCGTCAGCACTTCCCCAGTGTGGTGCTCGTGCTTGGAGGTGGCTATGTGAACACGGAGCTGCGGGAATTGCGGGAACCGCGCGTCTTCGAATATTTTCACTATGTCACGCTCGATGACGGTGAACGTCCGCTGCTCGCGCTGCTGGAGCATCTGCAGGGTGGCCGACCAGCTGAACAGCTTGTGCGGACATTCAGGCGGGATGCAGCCAGTGGTCGAGTGGAATATGCAGCTCATCCGGAGCCCGACGTGCCCTTCGCCGAAGTCGGCACACCCACGTGGGACGGACTGCCACTCAGCGATTACCTCAGCACCCTTGACATGCTGAACCCCATGCACCGACTCTGGTCCGATGGTCGCTGGAACAAACTCACCATTGCCCACGGCTGTTACTGGAAGAAGTGCAGTTTTTGCGACGTCACGCTGGACTATATCGGGCGTTACGACACAGCGGCCGCGGAACTGCTTGCGGATCGCATTCAGACGATCGTGCGTGAAACCAGTCAGACCGGCTTTCATTTTGTGGATGAGGCCGCTCCGCCAAAAGGCCTGAAATCGCTCGCCGAAGAACTGCTCAGAAGGAACCTGCAAATCTCATGGTGGGGTAACATCCGCTTTGAAAAGTCGTTCACACCGGACCTCTGCCGACTGCTCGCAGCCAGCGGCTGCATCGCAATCTCCGGAGGTCTTGAAGTGGCATCTGATCGGCTGCTCAGGCTGATGGAAAAGGGCGTTTCAGTCGCTCAGGTGGCACGCGTCACAAAGGCCTTCAGCGACGCTGGAATACTCGTCCACGCCTATCTGATGTACGGCTTCCCGACGCAGACCCTTCAGGAAACTGTGGATGCCCTCGAATACGTGCGGCAGTTATTCGAGGAGGGCTGCATTCACAGTGGTTTCTTCCATCGCTTCACGTGCACCGTACATTCGCCGGTTGGCAAAAATCCGCAGCGTTACGGCGTCCGACTGCTGCCGCTGGAGGATGGAGGCTTCGCAAAAAACGACGTGCAGTTTGAAGACCCCACCGGAGTTGATCACGAGACTCTGGGCAAAGCTCTGAGCAGGGCGCTGTACAACTACATGCACGGTGTGGGTCTTGAATCAGATGTGCGGAGCTGGTTTCGGGGACGCGTTCCCAAAACCACGGTGCCGCGCCGATTCATCGCCCAGGCTCTGACCGGTCACCACAACTGATTGAAAAATCAGCACACAGCCAGTCCCCCCTCTCCCAATGGAGATCGTGCAGCTTTCAAATCGCGGTAATTGCTGCATTTTTTGCCTTCTGCTGGAGGCGTTGAAGGCAAAGAATGGTGTGGGCCAGTACGACGAGGCCGGATTCTGCGTGAGCGACTGCTGGGCCGCGACCATGGAATCG
>JBJTOP010000096.1:0-10368 GCA_046074645.1 Planctomycetaceae bacterium
TCTCTATCCTCGCGAAAATCGGCCCCAATCCCCCCTCTCCCCGGTCCGGGGAGAGGGGAGCCAGATGCTCTTTCCACAAGAAAGTCAACGCCATTGGGCGGCAGCCTGCGGGCAAAGGCCCCCGCCATCGCCCCGCCAACGCCCTCGCCAGCAAGCGCACCTTCGGTGCGAAACACAGCCACTGGGCTCCCGCCCAACCGCTGAGCCGCATCGTTGAAGAGTTGCCGGATTTCTGTATACCGCGGGGGCGATTCTCCTTCGCCGCTGCATCGCGTGCATCCAGACGGAAGGTCATCACAGACGCGTCTGAGAACTGGTCTTACCGCCTGAAATGTGTCTTTGGCTGGCATCCCACGGTGTCAACCCGCTTACCGCGACCGTGACAGGAACGATTCCTGCTGATAACGTCGCAGCGGAACATTCTGCAATTCGTCCGACTTTGCCAGCTTTTCCCAGCGGGCGATGCGGTCCTGATCGTCGGCCGTGAGCCCTACTGTCAGCTGATGTTCGGCCCTCAGTCTCGCTGTGCCCATCGGGCGACGATCCATTTCCACCACAACAGGCATCCGACCGGATTGACGCCGAATCGCATCGTTGACTGCAAGTCGCGGTTCCGGGAACAGAGATTCCGGATGCAGGACGGAATTGAGTCGCGCGGTCCAGTCTCTCCAGAGCAGATAACGTTCGACCTGCTCCTGATCCTCCCAATTGCGGGTTTCAACGCGATACGTCAGCCACGCCGACACCATTGTCAGCTGGCCGCGCATGGGGTCCCACTTTTCATGGAAATCCGGCTGCATCTGCGCATTGATCGCTTCCGCTTCAGCTTCCGCACCCCTTGCTCCGCGAGCGATCAGCTCGGCGAGATACTCCTGAGTTTTCTGCGTACGAGTCTCCATGTGGTGCCGGATTTCCTCGAACGTCACCACCGTAAATAAACCCCGCGTGCGATTGAGCACCGTGAACTGCTTCTGCACAGGATCGTATATCACCAGCTCATCAGCGCTGGCAACATAATCGTACACGCGACCGTTGTGGCACAGTGTCAGGCTGCTGCTGATGAGCTGTCCGCGCTTGTCTCCGCCGGATTTGGACGCGTCAAAGACCTGAGTGGAGATCTTAAGTCCCTGCGCAGGACAGTCCGGAGAACTCAACGCCCCCAGAATGCCCGTCAACAAAATTGCCCGGCAGACCAATCGCAACATGTGTTCAACCTCGTGTTCAGCCGCAAGCAAACGCCACCTGACGCCCACTCGATGCCCGCTAAACCGTAGCCCACGCGACCACTGCAGTTCAATCGGACTCCGCCCTTTCACCGAACCCGCTGAAATCGATTTCCGCACACCAGAACATCAGCTGCAGAATCTGCCGAATGCCCGCGTCAAACGCAACATCCGCCACAAAAAAACGCCCAACTCCCCTCCCCGCCATCGCCCAAACACCACTCAGGCAGCCACACGACTGCGAGCCCAATCGCTCTTCAACGCCTGGCCAAACGACTCAGGTCGAGCAACCGCACAGTGCCGGTTACAAGTCCGGCAGCTGAACACAAACGAATGCCCCTATCACGAAAATTTTTGCAGGAGTGCCATTTTTTCGGACGTTTCCGCGCAAGCAACCATCATCGCACTCCTCTGAATGGTGCCGGCGTGAAACGATGTTTTTGAATACTTGATCAGGAAGGCCCGGAGTATGAGTTGTACATGGCAGGGGCAGTTTGAGGGGCCATTTTCAGCCGAAGAGCGGACACCAGGTAAAAGTACGGCGGTCATTCAGAATGTTTTGGCAAGTGCTGCCATGCTGGCGGCCATGGCATGTTTTGCTGATTTTCGTCTCACGGGCTGCAAAGTGTGCTGGAGTTTGGCGATGGCAGAACGGTTGTCGTCAATGTCCAATCATAGGAAACGTGTCAATTATTCCGGCGAGAAGCAGGTCGCCATCCTCAGGGCTCACTTCGTTGAGGGGCTCGTTCAGAAGAACGAGGTCATTGCCAAACTGCTGCAGGAGCACGTGCAGCTGAAAAAAGCCAATGGGGACCCTTGAGTCTACGCTGGATCCCCCACGACACCCGTGATCAGATCGTCGACTGCAGTCCCGGAACAGTCTACAACGTTCTGCGTCAAGCCGATGTGTTGCGTCCACGTGGCAGGGGGTCGCGCAAAGGTAAAGGTTTCGTTCAGCCACTCACCGCGCATGAGCACTGGCAAATCGATGTTGCTTACATCAACATCGTCGGCACGTTCGTATTCCTGGCGAAGCTCGGCGAACACGAGCTGGCCGCCGACGTCAGGAAAAATCTTCAACGCCTCGAAAAGCCTCGCGACAACCGCCTGACTCTGACGTATCCTCCAGTGTCTCTCAGGAGGACAGGGCTCTGCTGGGAAGCAACCCGAGCGCCTGAGAGATGCCGTCGACAGGGTCTCTGAACCCAAAAGTGCCGGGCTCCACTCGGCACTGTGGCTGCCTTCGGCAGCCACTCCTGCTTCCGTTCGCTCAAAGCCAGCCAACACATTCGGCAGAACCTGTTGATGGCCTCCCGGGGGTCTGGGGGCTGGCCCCCAGCTTCCCTCCTATGATCGCCCCAAAATCTGCGTCCGTTTTTCAATATCTCTCAACAGGCCAAACTCTGAGTCCCGTCTGACCAGTACACGCTGCTGCCTTTGAATTGTACAATACCACGAGCGTTTTCTCGTGCAACACGCTTCACTGCTCCAGAGACCGCCACAGATACCAGCTTGCCACGCTGCGCCAGGGTTTCCATTGGTCAGCGATTGCTTCGAAGTCTCTGCGGTGGGAGTTGGGGGGGACGTGGTAGAGCCTGGTGATGGCGTTTCTGAGTCCAAGATCATCCGGTGCGAAGACATCCGGGCGGCCGAGTGAGAACATGAGGTACATTTGAGCAGTCCAGCGTCCGATGCCGCGGACCTGGATGAGTTCTGTGATGGCGTCTTCGTCGTTTGCCTGGCTGATGCGGCGAAACTGAATGATGCCGTCCAGTGTGCAGCGGGTGAGATCACGGAGGTAACTGAGTTTCTGACGTGAAATCCCGATTTGATTGAGCTGTTCGTCGCTGAGCTGCTGCAGGGCTTCCGGCTGGAGTTTGTGTCGGGGCATCAGGGCCTGCAGGCGAAGTCGAATGGTGCGGGCTGCGGCGGTGGAAATTTGTTGAGAGATCACCGCCTGAACCAGCACTTCGTAGCCGCTTTTCTGAGTTTTCAATGCGAACGGGCCGGTTCGATCAATGACTGCGGCGAGTATGTGATCGGTTTCTCTGAGCTGTTGCAGGGCAGTGGCAATCTGAGCGGCTTTCAGTCGCACGGCGGTATTCTCCGAAAATGGGATTTGGATGTGAGATTCTGATTCCCTGGTGTCATTCGGGCAAGCGCAGAGATTCCGGTGTTGCGGCAGCGGGCGGCATGTTTATCATTCGCCCATGCTGCCAACTCCTGCCGACATCCTGCCGCGTGTGACATTTGTTCACGAGCATCGCCTGCGTGTGAAGGACCTCAAAGGTTTTCGCCGTGGTCATGCAGCGCCCACTGAATACAGTGAACACACCGCTGCGTTTGTTGCGCGGATTGCCGCCGACGATCTGTCGGCGGAGCTGGACGAGCGATTTGCGGACTTCCGCAGGCTGCTCAAATGCCGCCGCACAGATCTTCAGGTGAATGGCCCTGAAGCCGGAACAGCAACCATCGCGGCACCGGGTTTCGAATTCCGGATTTCCGCGCTTCTGTCACCGGATCAGCCGTCAGAGGTCACGTGGCGGCGACAGCTGGCCGGCTTCACCGACACTGCCCGAATTGCTGCCCCGGAACTCGCACTCGTATTCCCTGCCGTGTTCGACACGCTTGAATTCCTGCCGCTGCAGCCAGCCGATCCTGCCGCGGTCATTGATCGAATCGAAGATCAACAGCCGTCGGTAATTCAGCTGGACTACGACCGACATGCCACGTGGTGCACGCTGACTTTCCGGCGGCCTGCGGTTGTGCTTCGAATCACCGCCGACTCCGTCTCGCTCAAACTGCAGCAGCCAGCTACCCCGGAAGTGCTCTTCAATCTCTTCCTGAAGCTGCAGGAACACCTGACATCTGCCGAATCATCGCACCAGACGGGGCTCAGCGCGGTTCCTCAGCGTTCTCAGAAGTCTCCCAATCACCCGGCGGATTTTTGAACAGATATTCTGAGATGGCTGCGGCATACAGAGTGACTCCCTTTGCCGACAGCACCGGTGACGTGCGACTGAACAGTTCCAGCGGCTCTTCCTGCTGCCGAAACCGATCGCTGACATCCACAAGTCGAATGCGTTCCCTCGCACAGAACTCTGCAATGGCCAGAAACGGCTCGCGACCCGCACAGGGTGTTGCTCCACGAATTCTGCAGCGCCGCGTCAGTTCGGGAATGCGTCGACCATCTACCAGCTGCCAGGCCACTGGACAGGTGGTGACCAGCAGTTTCGCGCCGCTGGCTTCTACGGCCCGTCGCAGTTCCGCCAGCGGCCGCAGGGCGTGTTCGGTCTCCAGCCGACGATTCTCTCCATGGTCCGAAATCCATGTGAATTGTTGTTGACCTGCGGCCTCGCTGGTGATGGAGAGCAGTGATGGGACATCGTGGCGCAGCGCAGCGAATCCGTGGCGAAAGACGGCCGATTCCTGCAGCCACCCCGGAAGCGGAAGGGCAGGTCCGGGATTCGCCGATCGCAGGGAAGGATGGAGGCAGGCAGGGCCCTCATTCGTTTCACCAAACAGGCTGCGATAGACAGTGTCGTCGTCCACGTCAGACATGTCGAGATGCAGAATGACGAGCTTCGGCTGGAGTTGCCTGAAGTCTGGAAAACGGAGCATCGTGAGCAGCGGGCAGTCACCCGGGACGCCACCATTCAGCACTTCCACAGCAGACTCGGTACGCGATTGAATCAACTGCTGCAGCTGTCCTGGAAGAGACTGGCGTTCACTGAGCTCAGCTCCGAAGACCGTGTCGTCGCCGAGCATGAGAATTCGCCATGGCATCTGTGCTTCCACAGACGGCTCGGGCCCCCGCAGGCCTGCGGAGTTGATGCGCACTGTGACCGAGGCAGTGTCTGACAGTGCCAGCCGCTTCCGAGCACCGGGTCGCAGTCGGTGGTGACAGGTTGACGAACTTTCCAGCAGTGGCTGGACGGCAAGTTCGGTTTGAGCAGTGATGATGGAGGTGCTGGCTGAACGTCCCTGCAGCCAATATTCCAGCCCCACCGTCAGTGCTGCCAGCAGCAGCAGTGCAGCGACCGGTGGAATTAAGAAACGGGCCACGCGACGCAACATAAACACGTTTTGTCTGAATTAAGGCAGGTTCTCTCAGACGGAGATTTTAGTGGATCGACGGCCACTCGGACAAGACGGGAACAAACTGCCGCCCACTCCGGCCGCCCACCTGGACCTCCCAGCTGAACCGCAGAGACAGTGGAATAATCGTCCCTGCCCGCGGCTGCAAAGTGTCGGTAAGCGGGATTATGCCGCTCGAAGGAAACCCGTGACTTCGTCGGAAATCACTTCCCGCCGCTCGAAAAAGTCGGCTACCAGAGCACAGATCCTGCGAATGTGGTGTCGGCCGAGACCGTTCGACAGAGGCAGGCCGAGGATTTCGTTTGTGAGTCCTGATGCGTTGGGCAGCTGTTCCCGACAGCCAGCGTCTGGAAACGGAAACAGAATCGCGGTGTCGATTCCTGCCTGCCAGAGATGTTGTCGAAGCTGATCACGAAGCCTGGGATTCACACGCAGGCAGAAATGACTCAGCGCGTGCGAATTTTCGGGAGGCAGGCGTAAACAGCCACCACGGCCGAGCCGACTGCCACCGCACAATCGCCCCAGCTCACTCCTGTAAACATTGCCGGAGTCGATTCGTTCAGCGGCCATCGCAGCAGATCGGCGCAAGTTTCTGTGTGCGAGCTGCAGGTGCAGCGATGTTGGCGTGTGCCACCAGTCCCGGGACAAGCATTCCTGCGATTCCGGCTCGGACGTTACCGAAGGCTGGGTATTCGCAGAGTGTTCCGCAGCACGGCGTTCAGCAGCGCGGCGGGAGAGCCTGTAGAGCCAGCGGGAATGTGCGAGCGTTCGCAGCCAGATCAGCGTGTTGCGTCGAAATTCGCTGAGCTGTTTGTGTCCATGCAGATCGTGGTGACGCTGTTCCCGCAGCGACGCAGCCATTCCGTCGTCTTTGGTAAACGCCATTCCGCCCCAGCCGGAATAGAGCGATTTGCCAAGACCAAAGCTCACCACCGCCACATCTCGATCAGCCAGCCGCTCGAGATCACCCGCAGTGGGAATGCACATTGCCATGTCGAAGATTCGCAGGCTGGCACCGGGCAGCCCCCGCGGTAACTCGGGTTGCTTCCAGCGATGGCCGAAGACCTCCGAAAGTACCACGGCGGACCCCTGGCGAACTGCCCCGTTGAGTCCGTCGAGAGCCTGACAAGGCTCCGACAGAGGCGTCATATTCTGCTGCAGAAATCGCAGATCCATCAGAAGCTGATCGTCACTGCAGTCCACGAGGGTCATGTCGCGACCGGACAGGGAGATGGCCTGATGCACAACTCCGCAGGTGAACGCCGGGCAGAAGACTCGATCGAGGGGTTTTGTACCGATGCGGAGTGCGTGGCAGATTCCGTATCGGGCTGATGGGATCCAGATCGCGTGCGGAACGCAGAGTGCTTCGGAGTAATCCCGTTCCAGTTGTTCAAGGTCACTGGGGCCTGAGCCGGGCAGGACAGTTCTGAGCAGCGTTGAGATTCCGAAAGGGGGCCGATGCCGCGGAATCATTGCAGCGGCTTTCGCGCGTAGATCATCGCTCCTGGGGCGATGTGGCACCGCAGCACTTTCCAGATGAAGTCACCGACGGCGAACAGAGATCGCACGGGCAGCGATGAGTGATCGCTGTGCTGAGCATCCCCGGGCACCACACTTTCGATGTGGAAGCCACTGCGTTCGATTGTTTCCAGCAGGCTTTTCAGTGGCATGCAGAATCGGTGGTCAATCACGGAACGCCGGATCAGTCGATCGCCAAACTTTGGTGCAATGGAACGGATCAGCAGGCCCGCAGAGACGAAATGTGCTTTGGTGATGACACGCATCACAAGCAAACCGCCAGGTCGGATCAGCTTCCATGCGGCGGCGAGCTCAGCCGGTTGGTTGGGCCAGTAAATGTGGGCGTCAAGAACAGCCAGCACATCCACGGGATTCTGTTCGGAAAAGAGATGGCAGTCCGTCAAAGACTCGCACGCTTCGGCGTCGAAGCCCTGACCACGCACATATTCCACAGCTTCCGGCACAATGTCGATTCCGGAGCCTGCGTAACCGCG
This sequence comes from Planctomycetaceae bacterium, assembly GCA_046074645.1. Taxonomy (GTDB): domain Bacteria; phylum Planctomycetota; class Planctomycetia; order Planctomycetales; family Planctomycetaceae; genus SXXK01. The sequence goes on from JBJTOP010000096.1 coordinate 7,334, forward strand.
CTGTCGGGCTGCGAAAAGGAAACCACCGAATGAGCAGCCGACATCAAGGATGGTCCTGGCGTCCGGAGCATGTTTTCTGATGCCGGACAGTGCAGCTTCGAACATGCGTTTCTTGAAATCATTCAACTGGACGCCCGACTGCAGTTGTCCCCAGGGCATGGACGTTGTGTGCCCGGCTTCTGCCGAGACATCGTACTGGCCAACAAGATGATACGCGCCGCAGTGCTGACACCGCATCCACGAGGCTGCACCGCGAGCGGAGTCGAAACGCAGGATCCGGGAGCCCGAGTGTTCGGGCCGGCCACATGCCGGGCAGCAGGAATGGTCGTCAGCAGATGCCACCGATGACTGTTGTTTGTTCACCATGATGCCCGGAAATGCTTGATGGCGCTGTGCGCCAACGGACATGGCAGATTCCTTTCCGCTTGGAGCGTGATGACGGCCGGATCGCCCCGGAGGACTTTATTTTGATGATAACAGGTGCCGGAAGCCCGGGGAATACCGAATCCGCATACGAAGTCTGCCGGCACGCACCCGCGAGAAATTCGCCGGCCGATCGATTTGAATCGCTGGTCCGGGAGTGCTCATCGCTGTTCGGGCTGTTTGCACCCCATGGACTCTGCGGTACACTCTGCAGGCTCAAGTTTCCTGAATACACAGTGTGCCGGCGATTCGTGAGGGTGCTCGCTGGAATTAACTGGAGGTCTGTCCGGATGTCGCTGCCTCGTCTGCTGTCTCTGCTGCCATTCTTGTTTTCCGCATTCATCTGTGTGTCTGCAGCGGCCGCGCCGCCCCTGCACTCGCCCGAAACACGATCAGCAGATGTGATCATCTATGGTGGCACGTCTGCCGGTGTAACTGCTGCCGTACAGACGGCTCGAATGGGCCATTCCGTGATCCTGATCGAAAGTTCCAGCCACATCGGCGGGCTCACTTCCGGGGGACTTGGATTTACGGACAGTGGAGACAAGCGAGTCATCGGCGGGCTGTCGCGGGAGTTCTATCAGCGGGTTCGGCGTTACTACGACAATCCGGCTGCGTGGGAGCAGGAACGTGCCGAAGACTATGCTCGTTACCGCGCCAATGACGATGCGATGTGGACCTTCGAACCGCGGGTTGCCGAACGAATCCTTCGAGAAATGCTTAACGAAGCCAAAGTCCCCGTCATCGAAGGACAACGGCTTGATCGAAAGCCCGGTGGAGTTCGCGTCGAATCCGGTCGGATTTTGGAAATTCGGATGGAGTCTGGCTTGACTTTTTCGGGAAAGCAGTTCCTCGATGCGACTTATGAAGGTGATCTGATGGCGGTGGCGGCCGTGTCGTACACGGTTGGGCGCGAGGCGAATTCCGTCTACGGCGAAACGCTCAACGGCAACCAGGTCCGGGCAAACACGCACAATCACCGTTTTCTGAAAAAGGTCGATCCATTCCGCATTCCCGGGGATCGTTCCAGCGGTTTGCTGGCCGGTGTCGAGGATGCGCCGGCGGGAGAAGATGGCGTTGGCGACCATCGCGTGCAGGCTTACTGTTTCCGCATGTGCATGTCCAGCAGCCCCAAAAATCGTCGGCCCTTTCCCAAACCGGAAGGTTATCGCGAAGCTGACTTTGAACTGCTCTTTCGCAACTTTGAGGCCGGTGATCTGCGGTTCCCGATGAAGCCCGATATGATGCCAAATCGCAAAACCGACACCAACAACAACTGTGCTGTTTCAACAGACTACATCGGTGCCAATTATCGCTATCCGGAGGCCGACTACGCCGAACGGGAAGCAATTATCCTCGAACATCGACGCTACCAGCAGGGGCTCATGTGGACTCTTGCCAATCATCCCCGAGTGCCGCAGTCGATTCGTGACGAAATGTCTCAGTGGGGGCTGCCGCTCGACGAATTCACCGATAATGACAACTGGCCGCATCAGCTGTACATCCGCGAGGCGCGCCGAATGGTGAGCGACTATGTCGTGACCGAAGCGGACTGCCGTCGCGAACGTCTTGCTGCCGATTCCGTTGGTCTTGGCAGCTACAACATGGATTCGCATAACGTCCGACGTTTTCTCACGGCTGATGGCCATGTTCAGAATGAAGGAGACGTTCAGGCGTCACCGGGAGGCGCCTACCTGATCAGCTGGCGATCGCTCATTCCTCGCCGTGGCGAGGTCACCAACCTCACCGTGCCTGTCTGCCTGTCGTCGTCGCACATCGCCTATGGCTCAATTCGTATGGAACCCGTCTTCATGGTGCTTGGACAGAGCGCCGCGACCGCTGCTGTGCTCGCCATCCGCAGCAAGGTGGCCCTGCAGGACCTGCCCTACGACGAACTTCGCAGGCAGCTTCTCGCAGATCACCAGGTCCTCGATCTGCCGCCCCAAACCCCCGCCAAACCGCTGATCTCCAAAAGCAGCCTTCCCGGTGTCGTACTGGATGATGTGGATGCAAAGCTGGAAGGCGTCTGGTCCTCCAGCAGTTCCACACCCAGGTATATTGGGGTGGGCTATGTTCACGATGCCAACGAAGACAAAGCTTCGAAGACCGCCACCTGGAAACTTACCGCCACCGCAGACGGACGCCATCAGCTGAATCTTGCCTACTCTGCAAATCCCAATCGAGCCACGAATGTGCCGGTGACAATTCGCACCCAGGGCCGCGAGCAGAAGGCAAGCATCAATCAGCGTGTCACTCCGCCCCTCGATGGACTCTTCGTAACCGCGGCTGTGCTTGAACTCAAAGCCGGCGATTCGGTTGAAGTCGAAGTGAGCTGTGAAGGCACGGATGGGCACGTGATTGTGGACGGCATCCAGTTGCTGCCGCGGGATCAATCGGGGCTCCCGCCCAGCCGCTGATCAGCCGCATGCTTCAGCCGCATGTCGGCAGCCTGCGGGCAAACGGCCCTGCCACCGCCCTCGCCAGCGCGCGCACCTTCGGTGCAAAACACAGCCGGGGGCTTCCGCCCGGCCGCTCAGGCGCATGCTTCAGCCGCATGCTCAGCCGCATGGCGGCAGCCTGCGGGCAAAGGCCCCTGCCACCGCCCTCGCCGG
>JBJTOP010000097.1:0-9209 GCA_046074645.1 Planctomycetaceae bacterium
TCTCGGTTCCGTGCAGTGCTCCTGCTGGATGCCATGTCTCACCTTGCAGCACTCGTGAATGTCGATCTTGCCGCAGTTCGTGTGCAAATGGGCAAGCCAATCTCGGCCAGCACCTTTACATCAGATGTGTACCGCCGAAAAGAGCTGCAGAGCAGCGGTGAAGAGCGAGCGGGTACAGTCCAGCCTGACAATCAGGGTATCCCTGGCCATCCTGCTGTTGCTCAAACAGAAATTCTTACGACCACCCCATCAGCCGAGTCGACGACGGTTGCGTCGCAACCCTCAGACGAGGTTGCTGGCAAGTTAGAATGTCCCACCGCCGTTCCGACCATCGATTGCTCAGATCCACTCCCATCCACGGATGCAGCCAGTGCTGAGTGTCGGGACGGTCGCCATCTTGCTCCGATATTCCATAGCAGTGAAGGCAACGTTGATGTCGTTCGACAATCCGGCGGGAAATCCCAGTTCCGCTGCACTAAGCAAAGCTTGCTCGACCTGCAGCTCCGTATTTACCGTGAGTTGATTGAACGAACAGCTCTGGGTTGTTCGGCGAACGATCCGAAGTTGTCTTCGCAGAATATTTCCGATTGCCTTCGTAAACTTCAGCTGACATTTAATCAATGGGTTACTTTGGTGGGTGACTTTGTCCGGTTATTCAGCCACGTCGCAGGTCGGCTGGCTGCGATGGAAGCCTATAAACCCAAACGTGGTGGGCGGAGGGCCTGCATTCGCCCGGCCGCAAGATCGCTCCTGCGTTCCTGACAGTTGCGGTGTTGCTGGACATATTAATTCAAAGCAATCACATCTCGAAAGATCCACCGAAGCCCTGAGCTGGCTGCAAGACTGCTGCGAACCGTCTTTGGCGAACATGAGTTTTCCGCTGACGTGTATCGCAAAGAAGAAGATTGCCGCAGTCAGATCGTGCGAAGACCAGTCCCACAGCACAAGCATTTGATGGCGAAGCTTCCCGGGCAGATTCAGGATCTGGGTGACGAGATTGTTCGCGGTTCCATCATTGCGTTGTCGCGGGCTGCGCGAGAAGTCCAGCAGCGTCGAAAGAAGACTCAGTTGCTGGTGCGCCTGATGGACGGTCAGCACAGTTTGTGGCCGGATGCAGATGCGTGTTTGAGCGACTGCAGCGATGACAATGTGATCGATGTTTCTGATATCGTGCATGTCGCGGGGCACGTAGGGAAAGCTGCAATGGTCCCGGTTCGGGGTGAGGCAGCCGAGGACAAGTTCATTCGAGATCACCTGCTACGGATTCTGAGGGGCAACGCGTCTGACTGAAGGCGCCTGTCGCCATTGTTAAAGGCCACCTCGAACGAGCCGGCATGCGCTGGTCCGCCAGCGGCGCTCAAGCGATGCTTATTCTCAGATGTCTGAGAGCTTCCAGCGTCTGAGACGAATTCCAACGGTAGTGCCTCAACCCAACTCACCTCAAGGAGTGACCGCCGCAAGTGTGTTCACACTTGTCAGGGATTTTCGTCAGTCACCAGAATAACGAGCCTTCCGGGTACGATATCCGGTGTAAACCGCTGCGGGACTCCGTTGCGATCAGAAGCACGAATTTCACGAGCGAACAGGAATCGTGACGAAGTGTTTCGTCAATCGCACGCACACAACCAGACCTGAGTTTATTCGTGTGAATTCGGGTCGATTCGTGGTTATGAACTTCTGCCACGGGCAATTTCAGCGATCCGAGGGCTACTGCAGCTTGCTGGCGGTTGGACACAAATCCTGTCAGGGCCTAATCCTGTTCGGGCGCTGCTATTCTGTCGTTTAAGGCTGCCAGGGCCTGTTGTGCTGCAATCAGCCGATGATCGTCAGGAGGCAGTAATTCAATGATGGCGGTATAGATTTCCGCGCTTCTGTCAAGGTTGCCTTCCTGTTCAAGGTGCGCTGCCATCGTCAGGGCAGTGTCGATCTGGAAGTTGGTTTTGGCGATGATAGGCTCAGCGATTTCGCGCAGGTTGACTTCGGCCGTGTAGAAATCCTCGCCCTCAGCAACCAGCTTGTCCTTCGCTCGTTGAAATCTGCGTTCATCCAGTGTTGTGATGGCCTTTTTGTCACCCTCACTTTTTTCAAACAGAATGGCAAGGCTCTGCTGATACCGATCGTCGTTCATCAAAGCCTCAATCCGTGCCTCAAGCCGTTCCTCTTCCGTTCTGAAGAATCGTTTGCGCACAGCATATCCAATTCCGGCAAGCCCCAGCAGGCCGGGCAGCAGCGGGATTCGATACAGCAGCGGCTTGCCGAATTTTGACGAGGGGTCGTCATTAATCAGTTCCTGCCACTGGGCGGAATCAGGTTCCCAGTATCGGTCGCCGGAATGGAGCACGTATCGCCCATTCCACGTCCACAAGTCAAGCCAGAACACATGCATATGTGAGTGCAGCAGGGCGACCGTGACAGGAAAACCCAGTTCGTCTGCAACAGCTTTTGCGGTTTCCGGCGACAGTTCACCAAGTTCGGAAAACTTTTCTCCGTAACCCCAGATAATCGGTATGCCTCGCCGAGCCCACGCGTTCTCTGAAGAGGCAAGCAGCAGCATCAGAAAGGACAGGCAAACAAGAAGATGCCGGTTCACGTGTGGTCCTTTCCGGTGAGTGTTGAATATGCTGCTGATACCTTTTCCGTGGTGAGTCTACTGATCAGCGCATCACTTTCAAACGATTGTCCGTGATGACAGTCGCGAATGAGCAGCCGAGCGGGACAAAAATACGCGGCGACCACGGCGGAAATCGACGCCAGCAGCCCGCTGATGTCTCCGTGAAGCCGATGACGGCACGGGCCGTGGTCCGAGCGATTGCGTTCGATGAGGGTGCGAACCGATCCCTGACATGAGCGGCACGAGGGTCGTTCGTGATCGGCGGGCAGAATTCCCGCCACATTTTTGGGGCCACCGATCGAATGTCGCGTTAAAGGCTCCGAGCTGTCCGCGAGCGACTGGCGGGATTACAGGTCGCGCACGTCTTCGATGACAGCGGCTGGTGAGCTGATAAATTCCTGCATGTCCTCTTCGCTGGCAAAGAGCCACACCTGACCACGAAAGATGGCGGCGTATTCCAGCAGTCCCGGTTCTCGTCGATCGGTTCTCAGCAGTGTGAGCGGGCAGCAGCCGTCCAGAGCGGGCCAGTACTTTTCGGGGTCATTTTCGAATGAACGCCGCTGACGCTCCGACGTGAAATAGAGGGTCTGTCCTCGGAATGTCGTTTGAAATGTGTTCGACCCTGCTTCGATCACCCGATCATCGACCGCCGAAACCAGGCTGGCCCCCGTAAACGCTGGCTTTCTGGGTGCTGTGCGAGGCTGTGCGGCTGGGGAACGTGGTCTGGCGGACGTCGTGCCGGATCCTTCGTCGTAGCCATCGCCTTCCTGATTCGTTGCGGCCGACTGGCGTTCCGATCGTTCTTCGCGGGATGGGCTTCGCTTTGTTTCCTCTTCGACCATCTGCAGGAAATCATCTGGCAACTCTTCGACATTGCGAGCTGGTCTGGTGGATTTGGGTTTTGGGGCCGCGGTTTTACGACTCACCGTCGGTGCGCGAAGTGAGGGGGTGTTGTCAATTTCGCTGTCAGTTCGTGTGCGTGCTGCATTTCGTGCTGGCAGCTTGCGGGCTGCCGGCCGTTCGGTCTCTTCATCACTTCCCTGCCGAGGCTCGACGCTTTGGTCGGCGGCGATTTCCCGACGCGGTGCGGCCGCTCGGGAGCGACCTGCGGCGCGGTCCGCCGCATCAAGCTGTTCAAGCATGGCTTCTACGGTCTGAAATCCCGCGATCCGATGCAGAATCTCAAGCTCAGGGGAGACGATCAGGATCGTGGGCAGCCCGTCAATTTCAAGGTCTTTCACGAGGTCGCCGTGACGATCCGCATCGACTCGAACCGGCACGTAGCTGCGGGCAATCCGAGCAGCCACTGCGGGGTCTGCAAGCGTGGATTTCTCCATACGTTTGCAGATGGCGCACCACGATGCGGAGAACTGCATGAACACTGGTCGCCCGGTTTGTGCCGCTGTCTGCAGAGCTTTTTCCGGATCCGTTCCCCACGGTCTGTCGGCAGCACGAAGACTGCCTGCGCAATAGCTGACGGACGTCAGAAGCAGTGCAACCAGCAGGATCTTCTTTTGGCAGCTCATGGAATACTCACAGCGTGAAAACAGCAATTACCAGACCCGGGGGCAACTCAATTCTGCCAAAGACTGCTCGGACAGGATGCCTGATACGGGAAGATGCGCAGCGCGAACTGCTGTCTCTGTATCGGCCATCGTGGGGCAGCTACCCGTCAGCGCAACCGCCATAATTGGAGCAGGCAGTACAGGCGGACTGATGAGTTTCGGCAATAATTGCCGCCAGAGATTCAGCCACGGCAGCAGGCCATAGCGCGTTCGCGTGCGTATTCAGGCAGTTCGAAAGAGGTCAAGGAATCGGTCTTCATAGGCAGAAAAGACGCCGAGCTGATCAAGCTGATTCTTAAGTTCGAAGGCGTGCGATCGATCACTTCGGGCTTGCTCGAAGAGTTGTTCGATAGCTCGTTTCTGGTCAGCAGTGAGCCGCGGCTGTGTCGGTACCGTGCGGGCGTGCGGGGTCATCGGCAGCTCTTCGGCGGCTTTATCAGTTTCGTCTTCGCTGAGTTGTTCGCGGAGGTTCAGCAGCAGGCTGCCAAGTTGATTCTGAACATTGTCCGCCTGCCGCTGGAGCTCGGACAGATCGATTTCAAGGTGTGACAACGTTGCGAGCGTGCGGAGTGCGGTAAGCGACGCTGCGGGGAACGGAAACTGGGAAAAAATGCGAGGGATTTCACCGAGCAAACCTATACCCTGAATGCCGGACTCCGCCGCAGCAGCGAGCACAAGTCCATTGAGACCGCTGATTCGCCCATCTTCCAGTGGTGCAGCCCCGAGCAGTTTCAGGTCTCGCAGTCCGGCGTCATCGGTGGCGATGCCGAACACGCGAGGTTCAGCTTCCGGCTCCATTTCGGAAGCGACAGCTGCCAGCGTAATCATACGACAACGCCAAGTTTGCGGGAAAAATCGAGCACGCGGCGACAGAAGTCCCAGCGACCGTCAGGTGGCTGGGCTTCACTGAGCAACACGAGCAGATCGTGTTGTTCGTCAGGATCCGGACGGAGAAACAACCGGCTGCGGGGAGGCTGCAGTGGCTGGATGAGACCGCCGCGTACATCAACGTGTTCCGGATCAAAGAACTCGCGAGTGGCAAGTTCAGCCAGCAGCGTCATTTTCAGCCGTGCGATCAGGTAATAGCCGGCCCCCATGGCGACATGGCCCATTCCCGGCCAGACAGCAAGCATCCACGTGGCATTGAGTTTACGCGATTCGGTCATCTGCCGGCTCCCTCGACTGTTTCGTCAGGACATTGCATCTGAGGGGAGAATTCAGGCACACTGCGTGCCGTTATCCGAACGGAAGGCGTGAAATCAGGGCATCTTCGTTGCGTTATTTCCGCTGGTATTTCCAGGAACTTGTCAAAGCTGTTCTTTGGGTTGCAGAGCCAGCGCGTGACCGGAGGCATCTGCCTGATCAAGAGCGCGATGCAGCTCCTGAAGTCGCCCGAGAATATCTCCGCTGTACCCTGATCCTTCTGCAGGTTGTTCCGCCAGAAACCTGATGGCTGCCCGAACTTCGTCATCGCGGCCGTCATTGATTCGCTGGTGAAGCCGTGCGGTGAGTTGCTGGAGTGTGCTGCGCTGTGCGGAAACCAGCACGCGTCGGGTCAGCACCACGCCACCGCCGAGACAAAGGGTGGTCAGAAGCAGAACAAACAGCGTTGCAAGGAACCGCCTCAGCCAGTGGATTTCAAGTGACTCCGCCATGATCCATGCGTAAAGCACCCAGGCGGTGAACAGCAGTGCGAGTACAGCAGCGAGATAGAGCATCAGGATGGGCTGGCCGACAGTAACAACGGGAATGTCTTAACCGCAGGCGCTCGCTTTGAACTCGATGCACCGCGTTCCAATTAGCTGAATCCGTCCACATCGACGCCTGCCGCGTCTGTTCTGGAAAAATCCACTTCGAATCACTCGGATTCGGGAGAATTTTTTTGAATTTGCGGAGAGAATCTGAGAGTTGGCCGAAATCGCCCCGGAAAAGTCATCGCTGCTGTTTCAGACAGGTTTGTTCTCCATGGCAGAATCAAAAGCCGTTCCAGATCAATCCCCGATCTGGGAACCCCAACCTCAGGCCGCTGCCTGGCTGGCCCGGCAGGTATCCGGGTTTCTCGATCGGCATTCTGTCGCCGCCGAGTTCGCTCAGCTGCTGCTGCAAAAAACCGGTACTCGGCTGAACGACTGGATTGATCATCTGCACGTCGATAATCCGTCGGGGATCGAGCGGACAGGCTACGTTCGTGAAGCTGACGGCTGGTGGGTGCACCCCGCTGCGCTGTTGCCGCCTGTCTGTGTGACTTCCGTTCCGCGGTTACTTTTACGCGTTGACAGTGTGGCCAGCTTCGCCTCAGCCAACAGCTGGCGATTTCCTGTGGAGCTGACAGGCGAACCCGGAGATCTTCTGCGAATCGCATTTGCTGGTGAAACGGAACAGGCGGAATTTGGAGTGATCGAGCGAAGAGGCTGCAACGTGAGGAACGCGGCAACTCCACCGACGGATTCTGAGCGGGTGCTGGCCGAGAAAGTCCATGAACGATTGCTGCTGCGTCCCCGCAACTTTGCCTGTCACGACGATGCCTTCCGCTCACTGCAGATGCTTTTGGAAGAGGCGACCGCAGCGGTCGGTCGGAATCTTGCCTGTGATTTGTTCTTTGCTGCTGAACGCAGTTACTGGCAGGGTCGCAATTCGGTCGCGCAACTTCAGTATTCGCGTCAGAATTCGCTGGGGCTTGGCTGGGGCAATCACGACCACCACACTTACCGCAGCAGTCGTGTGTGTTTCAGTCGCCTGATTAAGCTGTTTGAAACTCTTGGATTCGTCTGCCGCGAACGCTTCTATCCAGGGCATGGTGCAGGCTGGGGAGCGCAGGTGATGGAACATCCGATCTGTCCGATTGTCATCTTCGCGGATGTGGATTTGACAGAAGCGGAACTGACAGGCGACTTCGCCCATCAATTTCTTGCACCAGCCAATCGACTCGGCACAATTGGGCTGTGGTGTGGACTGCACGGCGAAGCTTTATTTGAAGCGGGCATGCATCACCTTGAATGTCAGTTCGATTTCGACGCTGCCCGCAGTCAACTGGCCGCCTCGGGACTGGTCAGCATGAAGCCATTCACGGACTTCCCGTTTCTGCGGCAATGTTTTACGGAGGGTGAACGCTGGCAGGTGGCCCCAGGCCGTCTGCAGCAATTGGTGCGCGACGGTCTGATCACAGCTGAACAGGCCACTGAATTCGCCCGAAACGGTGCACTGGGATCACACCTTGAAATCCTCGAACGTAACGACGGCTATCGCGGCTTCAATCAGACCGGGATCACAGAAATCATCAATCGCACGGACCCAAGGAACCGCTGAATCAATTCTCCGACTTCATCGTGTAAGTGATCAGCCAGTCTGCCATGCGTTCAAAGGTCGTTTCCGGGATGGAATGACCCTGTCTGTGATTCAGAAGTCCCAGACGCGCGGGAGAGCCGTACAGTTTCCAGATGGGCAGGGCCGCATTCAGCAGCACCCAGGAACGGTCCCCGTCCGCTGCACCCGGACCACTTTCACCACCAATCACCAAAAACGGACGCGGTGCGATCAACGCCAGCAATTGATGATGATTGAGCGGAAAGTCTTCACTGCGGATGGCCGGACCAAGATACCACGGGGCATCCCAGTTAGTGGAACGAAAACCAAGACCGCCCTCGCAGGCAACTGCCGCGCGAATGCGATCGTCAAAGGCCGCAAGGTAAAGCGCTTCCTTTGCACCCAGCGAATGCCCGATCGCACCGATCCGATCCCTGTCCACAGAATCCAGCGACTCCAGCAGATCCACTGCGCGACGGGCGTCGTAGAGCATTTTTGCCATGCCCGTGGTGTGCGGATGTCGCTGCCGGTGCTTGTCCACCGCCGCGTTCAGGTTTGGGGTATCCTGCCACAAAAAACACCGCGGACAGAAAACGACAAATCCGCGACGGGCCAGCTTGAGTCCGATCTGCATCGCATCCGGACCACTGACGCCCGCGATTTCATCGATCGATGCATTCGTGGTCTGATGCAGCCCGACGAGTGCCGGCAGACGACCGGAACGCTGGCGCGGCTCGAGCAGCCAGCCCTCGACTCGCAAACCCGGTTCCCCGTCATACTCCAGAAGTTTCCGATCAATGGTTCCAACCTGCTCCGTCTTCAGCACCGTGACCATCAGCGGTCCCGGTTGTGGCATCGGCCCGAGAAACTTCTGCCACTTTGACAACACCTGCGGACGCTGCTGCTGCCAGTCCGCGAGGCTGGCAGTGGGAGCCGGGAGCAGCGGATCGATTCGCCCGGGGGAGGGCAGTACGGGATTCGCGGGTGGCGTGGTGACTTCGGAGAGCCACAAAACATCCTGGGAGCAGGCGGGTGGCAGTGGCCACACATCGGCAGTCAGCAGAAGCAGGGTGAAGAAATATCTGAGCATCGCGAATCGTCCTCGGGGGTGTCGAGTGAGTCGTGAAATCTAGTTTTTCGACCGATGCTGTTCAAATGCATCGCCTTTCACATTGTCCGCCAGTCCATGCGAAAGTCCGCAAAATCACCACGATCGCTGTGAAGCTGACGCTGTGTGACTTCCGCTTACCTGCCATGCTTCCCCTCCAAAATTGAACCTCGGAAATACTACCTTATTTTCTGGTCCAGTTTCTGGGGTCCATCGTACGTTCTACTGGACCCTGACGCTGCGGAAGTCTCAGGCCGATCGCATGCTGAATCGTCTTGCGAAGGAATGGCTGCCGGAGTTTGACGCGCTCTGCCAGTTGCTCGCCGTGTCGGCGGTCGTGTACGCCGACGAAACGAGCTGGAGTATCAATTCGGTGTGGGCCTTTCTTTCGAAACATGCCCGCATCACGGTCTTCGGCTGCCGCAAGGACGGCGAGACGCTGTCTGTGATTGCACGGGCGCTCGCTTTGCCGACGAGACGAGACCGACGGATGATACGGAAAAAGACTTTTTCAATCTGACTCATGAGATCGTTCGGCTGATGTCCGACGATGAGCTGTTCACGTTTGTGATTCATCCCGAGGCAGACGGCACGAACAACATCAGCGAACGACAGCTTCGCG
>JBJTOP010000098.1:0-23613 GCA_046074645.1 Planctomycetaceae bacterium
GATGCGCAGTCTGCGAACGCTCACTGGCGGCCGATATCCCCAGGCTGCCGTTCTTCCGATCACGGTGGAAGCTGAGGTGCTGCAGTCAGGCCTCGAAGAGCTTTCAGACGCGGATCTCCTGCGACTGGCAGTCAATCCCAGCGGCATTTCTCAACTGGCCTCTGCGATTCTGGAAGAGCCCTCAGATTTCTGGTGGAAGCAGTTCGGTGTTCTGGGTGACTTCAACACCAGCAAGGAACAGGCAGAGTCGCTGCTGCAGCGCGTCAGGCAGACGTTGGCCGACACACCGGCTGCATCGGAAACGCCGGCCGACACGCCGCCGCCGTCCACCGGGGACGTCCAGCGATACTCACCGCCCGAACCCCCTGCCTCCCGTGCCGCTCGAAAAAGCATCTTCAGCCCGCGGCCGCTCAGCCTGTCCGCCGGTGACGACGACGAATATGTAAACGTCCGGATCGTCACCGGAACGACACCGGAGTTGCTGCAGCGGCGGCTGGTGCGTGTCTCTGCAAGTGCAGGCCTCTGGACAATCGCGACGGCGGCCGAGACGACGATCCGATTCGTTCCCCCATCACCCGATGCAGGCAGTTCGGTGAGTGAACTGGAGTTATCGTTCTCCAGCATTAATTCCTGCAATCGTGTGGCAGCCGCGCTGACAGTGCTGTTTTCGGGGCTGGTGGAACGAATACGAATCGGCGGTACTGAGGTGGCGGTTATGGAAGCCGGGATTCTGGATGCGTTGCGTGCGAGCGCGAACTGAGCGACAGTCGGCGGATCGCACAGCGACGCCAGCTTCCGTTCACATCTGAATCTCGAACCCTTTCCGATTTTCCCGGCCGCAGAGTGCTGTGGCCTGGGGGTCGCCGATGACTTCACGTTTTTCGGCATCCCATTTGAGCGGTCGGCCAAGTCGCATGGCGATGTTGGAAAGATGACAAATCTCGAGCATTCGGTTGTGAGACCAGACGTCAGAGATGGGTTGCCGGCGGGACTGCATGGCTTCGATGAAGTTGGCCGTGTGATTGGCGCTGACCTTGCCGCCGTAGACAGCTTCGATGGCTCCTTCAGGGAGCGGTTTGGATTTGAGCTCTTCGACAGGGGCACCGCTGATGCGGCCGCGGTTGACGAAGAATCGGCCTGTGGTGCCTTCGAAGAGGATCCCGTTGTCACCTTCGCTGGTGATCAGCATGGTCACGTCGTTTGGCATATCTGCCTGAATGAGAAATTCGGTGGCGGCGTTGTACTGGTCGGCCTTCTGGGGGTGACCGTCGGCGCTGTAGGGGACGGGCAGCGAGTATTTCACGGGGGTGATCTTTGCGGGACCGGTGGCGACGGCGTCGATGGCCCAGCAGGCGATATCGACATGGTGGGCGCCCCAGTCAGTGAGTTTGCCGCCGGAGTACTCGTGCCAGTTGCGGAAGGAATAATGGCAGTTGCTGAAGAGCGGCACGCCACCACCGTAGCCCTGACGCATTTCCGGGAGCGCCCGATAAGGGACTTTGGCGGCAGGGCCGAGCCAGAAGTCCCAGTCGAGTCCGCTGGGGACGGGGGCTTCCGGAATGACGGGGGACGCTTCCATGCCATTGATGCCGCAGGTGATTTTCTGCACCTTTCCAATGCGGCCTGCGCGGACCAGAGCAACGGCCTGGAGGAACCGCTGATCGCTTTCGGTCCGCTGCATGGTGCCGACCTGAAACACGCGCCCGGTCTGCGTGACGATCTTCTCGATCAGCTTGCCCTCGTCGATAGTAAGCGTCAGTGGCTTCTCGCAGTAGACGTCCTTGCCGGCAAGCATGGCTTCGACAGCGATTTTGGTGTGCCAGTGATCCGGGGTGGCGATCATGACCGCGTCGATGTCCTTGCGATCCAGCACCTTGCGGTAGTCAGCGAAACCGTCCGGTTTCTTCTTCTGGGCTTTTTCGATCCCTTCCACATTTCCCGCGAGCACTCCGGCATCGACGTCGGCAAGAGCAGCAAAGTCGGCAAAGGCGAGCGACTTGCTGGTGATATGGGCTCCCTGATTGCGGAGCCCGATTGTGGCAAATACGGGCCGGTCGTTGGGTGACCGGTAACCGGCGGCCTGCAGTGGGGAAGGGGCAAACACGGCGGCGGCAGCGGCGCCGGCGAAGACCTGCAGAGACTTGCGACGAGTGGAGCGATGAGCAGCAGTCATGTGGCGTTCCGTGGATGTGGCCGGGGTGGGAGGGAGGCTGGGTGCGCGATACGGAGTATAACAGTGAGCGGCGGTTTTGATGAAGCAGCAGCCGGGTGAGCGGAGAAAATTCGGCGCAGAAAAAGGGACAGGAGCGATATGGGTTCGGGTGAACCCGGAGCTGGCTTTAGTCGGGTCGTGTGAGTACTGCGAGGCAGGCGGCGGCGGCAGTGGCTACATTGAGCGATGGGACGGGGCCCAGCGGTGGCAGGGACGCGAGCTGATCGCAGCGTTCGCGGCTGAGCCTGCGCATGCCGGAGCCTTCGTTGCCAAGGACGAGCATCCAGGAGCGATCGCGGGGAATCTGGTGGATGCTGGACTGGGCTCGTTCGCAGGTGCCGAGGATCCAGATGGAGGATTCGCTGGCGCGTTGCAGAGTTTGGGCCAGATTGGCGACGATGGCGAAAGGGACATGTTCGACGCCACCGGCCGCCACGTCACAGACGGTGGCATTGACCGGAGCACTGCGGTCTTTTGTCAGCAGAATGCCGCGTACGCCGAAGAAGCCTGCCAGCCTGAAGAGTGCTCCAAGATTCTGCGGGTCCTGGATTTGATCGAGCGCCAGCCAGATGCCGCGAGGGGAATCGCCGGGCTGCAGGAGTTGTTCGAGGGGAATCGGGGACGGGGGCTCGATGATGGCGGAGCCTGCGCCGGTTCGCTCGGTTTCACGGCGGGGACCGGAGTGTCTGCGGTCGTCCTGGGTGCTGATGGTGATGGGGATGGATTTTTGCCGGGCGAGACTGACGAGGGCGTCCCATGGTTCGGGGGGCTGCGGCGACTGGAGTCTGAGCGATTTCACGGCGCGGGGGCGACGATGGATTGCGGCGAGAATACTGTGGGGGTTGCGAAGTTCGAGCATACCGATGTGGTAACCGCGCAGGAAAAAACGCGGATGCGCGAGCATCCGCGTTGGGCGTTGATTTCAGAGTGGAATGCGGGGCCAGAGCAGCCCGGCATCAGTTGGTGGCGTGATCAGTTGACGGCGGCCTGCACAACATTGATACGACGACCGTTTTGATCGAAGATCACCGTTCCGTCAACCAGAGCGTAGAGGGTGTAGTCGCAGCCGATACCAACGTTGCGGCCGGCGTGCCACTTTGTGCCACACTGACGAACAAGGATATTTCCGGCAACGACGGCTTCGCCACCGAATTTCTTGACGCCACGTCGCTTGGCGTTGGAATCGCGACCGTTGCGGCTTGAGCCCTGACCTTTCTTATGGGCCATGACAGATCCTTTTTTGAAGCCGGAAAAGTGAGAATTCCGGAGTGTTGACGGGTGTTTGGGGCGTCATGGGGACGCCGCGGGGCGGAGAGTGTGACGAATTATCGGGATTTTTCAAGCGTTTTCCGCAGCCGACGGCCGCGATTCCTGGGGAAAAGGGGAATTGAGGCCACTTGTCATCTGCGAACATCCGGGGGCTTTTCACGCAAAAAGCTTGCCATTTCCTGATCGGAACGGTATCATCCGCGTTTCGACTTTTTTCGGGCCTGCGTACCGTCGGCCCTGTCTGCATGTCCGGAACCTACATTCCCTCGCCGCTTTTCAGGCGTTTTTTCCGTGTTTGAATCGATCTCGCAAAGTCTGGGTAAAGCCTTCAGTGCTTTCCGGGGTGCCGGAAAGATCACCGAAGCCAACATCCGCGACGGCATGCAGCAAGTCCGCTCTGCACTGCTCGAAGCCGACGTGGCCTACGACGTTGTTCAGCAGTTCGTACAAACAGTCACCGTGAAGGCCGTCGGCGAACAAGTCCTTAAATCTCTCCGGCCTGATCAGCAAATCGTCGGTATCGTCCATCAGGAACTCGTCAGCCTGATGGGTCCCGTCGATCATTCGCTCCCAGTTCGCCGCGATGGCACCGCGGTGATCATGATGTGCGGCCTGCAGGGTTCTGGTAAAACGACCACCTGCGGAAAGCTTGCAACTCGGCTCAAAGCTCAGGGCGTCACTCCGCTTCTGGTCGCCGCCGACCTTCAGCGACCCGCCGCGATAGAACAGCTCAAAGTTATCGGCGCCCAGGTTGGCTGCACCGTCTACAGCGAAGACCCCGCGACAAGCAACCCCGTTCAGGTCTGCCGCAACGGCGTCCGGGAAGCACAGCGGCTAGGCGCTAAAATTGTCATCCTCGATACCGCCGGCCGACTCCACGTCGATTCCGCCCTGATGAAGGAACTCCAGCAGATCGACGCTTCGGTCAACCCTGACCAGGCACTGCTCGTCTGCGACTCAATGACCGGCCAGGATGCCGTCAACAGCGCCAAGTCCTTCAATGACGCACTGGAGCTCGATGGCGTCATTCTCACAAAACTGGACGGAGACACCCGCGGCGGCGCTGCTCTCAGCGTGAAAGCCGTAACCGGCGTCCCCATCAAATTTATCGGTGTCGGCGAACAGCTGGATCGGCTCGAAGATTTCCACCCGGACCGCATGGCTGGCCGAATTCTCGGCATGGGCGACATTCTCTCGCTCTACGAAAAAGCCCAGCGCGAATTCGACCAGGAAGAAATCCTCCGCCAGCAACAGCGGATGCAGAAGGGGCGTTTCACCCTCGATGACTTCCTCAAGCAAATGCAGCAGGTCAAGCGTCTCGGGTCCATCCGGGATGTCATGAAAATGATCCCGGGCATGGGTGGAATGGCCGATCAGATCGGCGACCTGAATCCTGAAAAGGAAATGTCGCGCATTGCCGGCATCATCAATTCGATGACGCCTGCAGAACGCAGCAACCCCGAAATCATCGACCGCAGCCGCCGCACTCGCATCGCCCGCGGCAGCGGTGTACAACACGCCGACGTCAATAAACTGCTCAAAGAGTTCACCGCGATGTCCCGCATGATGCAGGACGTCAGCAACCTCGGTATCCGCGACCGACTCAAGTTCATGCAGGGACTGGCCGGCAGCGGAATGCTCGATCCTTCCGTCGACCTGTCCGAAAAAAAATTAAGAATTCAGCGTCCCGCTGCCGACATGGACGCGTTGCGGGAAAAAAAGAAGAAACAACGCAAAGAAGCTCAGAAAGCAAAAAAACGCAACCGACGGCGCTAACATTCTGTCGGCCCAAACTTCACAGTATCCTCTTTCACCGTTTTTGTTCCGGTTCTGGAGTCCCAATGGCTGTTCGCATTCGTATGAAGAAGATGGGTCGCAAGCACCGTCCGTTCTTCCGCATCTGTGTCATGGATTCACGCGTTCAGCGCGACGGTAAGGCCATCGAGGAAGTCGGATTCTACGATCCGATGGTCCACGACAAAGCCGCCCGCGTGAAAATGAACATCGAACGCGTCGATTACTGGATCTCCGTCGGTGCTCAGCCCAGCGAAAAAGTCAACGCACTCATTCGCAAGGTCAAAACCAATCGCTTTGGAACCGCAAAAGCCCCCCCGCCGATGCTCCCTCCCAAAGCCCGCGAAGAAGCCCCCGCGGCACCTGCAGAAACCGCTGCTGAATAACCCGCTGTCGCAACGCCTGCAGCCAATCCCCCCCCAACCCGCTCAGACGCTTCCTGTCAGGGCCGGAATCGATGCCGCAAAACTTCGTGCAGTTCGATATCCTCACCCTGTTCCCGGAAATGTTCCACAGCTACCTGGGGCAGGGGCATCTCAAAAAAGCCATCGATCGCGGACTCGTCAGCATCCAGCTGCACAACTTTCGCGATTATGCCCCTGGCAAACGTCGACAGGTTGACGACAAACCGTTCGGCGGGGGTCCAGGAATGCTCATCATGTGCCAACCCGTCTTCGACTGCGTCGAAGCCGTGCAGGCTCAACCGCCACAACCCGGCCGACTGCTCATGATGTCCCCCTCCGGACAAAAGCTCAGTCAGTCACTCGTCGAACAACTCGCCAACGAACCCAGACTCCTCATCCTCTGCGGCCGCTACGAAGGTTTTGATGACCGCATCCGACAAGGTCTCAATCCCCTCGAAGTCTCTGTGGGTGATTTCATCTGCAACGGCGGTGAAGTGCCCGCTATGCTCATCATCGATACAGTCATCCGGCTCATCCCCGGTGTCCTCCACGACGAAACCAGCAGCCGCTATGATTCCTTCAGTCATTCCGGCCTCCTCGAACACCCCCAATTTACTCGACCACGCGAATTTCGTGGCATGCAGGTTCCCGACGTTCTGATCCACGGAGATCACGCAAAAATCCAGCAATGGCAGCTCGATCAAAGCCTCCAAAGAACTCAGGAACGTCGCCAGGATCTGCTCGATCACCCCTAACCCAAGGACCTTCTGAAATGCGTAACACACTTCTGGAAGCGGCTGAAAAATCCAGCCTCCGTGAACAACCCCTGCAGTTTGCAATCGGCGACACTGTCGATGTGCATACCCGCATTCTGGAAGGCACCAAAGAACGCATCCAGAAGTTCAGCGGCGTTGTGATTGCCCGCCGCGGTTCGGGTACCCGCGAAATGTTTACCGTCCGCCGTATCGTTCAGGGCGAGGGCGTCGAACGCACCTTCCCAACCAATTCCCCCAAAGTTGCCACCATCGAAGTCAAACGCCACGCTCGCGTTCGCCGCGCGAAACTCTTCTACCTCCGCGACCGCGCCGGGAAAGCCACTCGCCTTCGCGAACGCGCAGCCCGGCCCTGGGAAGCTCAGGTCAGCGAAGCTGGCAACTGAACCGGCCTGCCCGGACAAAACTCAACGCCCAGTCTTCCGGCCGCCGCTCGAAATCAGAGCGGCGGTTTGTTTTTTATCCCCCAGGATCCCGCCGCGCTCAACTCACGCGAAGTCGGTGTCAATCAGCCGCACATTCCCCGCTTTTGCAAATTCTCCGACTCACCTCGCTGGATTCCCACGTCCGCTCGCGGCAAAATGCAGCCGCTCTCACACACCCCATCCACCCCACGCCACTCCATCTTCCCCGCCCAGTTACTCCTGCAGCCACCGGTGCTTCGGCGTTCCATGACACCTCTTCAAATCGTTCCACATCCTCACCCGGCACTGCGACGCAAGTCCCGTGAAGTCGTGCGCATTGATGCCGAACTGCACGAAATCGTTCGGCAGATGTTCGAACTGATGTACGCCGCTCGCGGTGTCGGGCTCGCCGCCAACCAGGTCGGGCTCCCATATCGGCTCTTCGTCATCAACCCCGAGGGCGACCCGAATCAAAAGGATCAGGAGCTGGTATTCCTGAACCCCCGCATTACCAAAAAGAAGGGCAGTGAGGACGATGAGGAGGGCTGTCTGAGTCTTCCGGAGATCTACGGCCCCGTCACCCGCGCTACGGAGCTCGTCGTTGACGCCTTCGACCTTTCCGGCAGACAGTTCGAACTGAAGCTCTCCGACTTCCCCGCACGCATCATTCAGCACGAGAACGATCACCTCGACGGGGTGCTCTTCATCGATCGCCTGCAGCCCACAGTGCGGAATCAGCTTCAGCCGCTGATCGCCGATCTCGAAAAACAGTTCAGTGATCGCCAGCGTGATGGACTGTGGCCGTCCGACCAGCAGCTCCAGGAACAGCTCGTTTCGCTCGAAAAACTTCGCACCTGATATCCCGCCATTTATTCGGCCAGAGAAGGCAATTCATGAGTCAGTCGTTGTTCGATCTGTCGGGTGAAACCGCTGTGGTGCTCGGTGGCACTGGTGTTCTGGGTGGCGCAATGGCTTCAGCGCTGGCCGCAGCCGGAGCGGCGGTGGCGGTGGCAGGCCGCAACGAATCACGAGGTCTTGAACGAGTGCGTCAGATCGAAGCCGCTGGCGGCCGCGCTCAATTCTTTTCCGCAGATGCGCTGAATTCGGAATCGCTGGCGGCATCCCGAGACGACATCATTCGCCAGCTCGGACCTGTCACTATCCTCATCGCTGCAGCCGGCGGAAATCGCCCGGACGCCACTCTGCCGCCCGGTGCCGACTTCTGCAAACTCCCTCGAGATGCCTGGAACGGTGTCTTCGACCTGAATCTCGTCGGCGGTTCACTCCTGCCGTGCCAGGTCTTCGGCGAAACAATGCTGGCTCAGAAAAAAGGCAGCATCATCAATATCGCCTCCATGGCAGGAATGGTTCCGCTCTCCCGCGTCGTCGCCTATTCCGCCGCCAAGGCCGCTGTGATCAATCTCACCAAGTTTCTTGCTCGTGAATGGGCAACACGGGGTGTTCGAGTCAACGCAATCAGCCCCGGTTTCTTTCCCGCCGACCAGAACCGTGCACTGCTCTTCCGTGACGACGGCAGTTACACAGAGCGTGGCGCTCAAATCATCGGACACACTCCGATGGCTCGCTTTGGTGCTTCCCAGGAACTCTCCGGCGCCGTGATCTGGCTGGCATCTCAAAAGGCATCCTCATTCGTCACAGGTCAGAACATCGTCGTCGATGGCGGTTTTTCTTCCACCACCATCTGAACAACTCCTTTCAGCTGCCACATCCACCGCTGCGGATCAGGGATGATCGCTCTTCAGAAACGACCGCGATCATGTCAACAACTACGCCCGCAGGATTCAATCGCACCATTCCCCTCAGCCGTGCTGCTGAACCGAAAATCCGGGACGCTCTCGCTGCCGGTCGGCTCGGCGCATTCCGCCGCGCATGGCTCAAATCACTTTCTAAACCTCGTCGCCGCGCGCAGCGACGACTGCCCGCAAAAACCTGGCTGGCACTCTGGTCTGTCAGCACCACAGAACTTGCCGACCGCGAACGACAACTCGCCACAGCTCTCGAAGCCATCACCCCGCTCAAAGCTGCCAGAAAGCCCGCCCGCCGTTCCGCAAAATCCGCCCGCCCCGCCTCGCCATCTCTCGATCAGGCTCTGATGGAATGGTCCTCTGCAGGTGCAGGACGGTCAGCATCCTGGGAGACGCTCGCGGTGACTGAAGTGTTGTTCCGCGTGGGTGAACATCTCAAAGCAGAGACCTTTACCAGCTGTCTCGCTGTGCTGGCGCGAGGCTTTGGTCGCAGCTCGCAAACCAGCCTCAGTCACGCCGCTGCTGGTGAGTCACCTTCCGCAAGAACGAATCCAGCTGACTGCGAAGTCTCCTGGGTCACCGGCCTCCTTCTGTCACCGCTCAACGGAGCTGCCAGACTGCAGCGCAGCGGTCTTCTGGGCCTCCAGCAACTGCTCCGCGAAAGCACTGATCCCCAAGGACTGCCGACCGGGGCTACCCTCCGACAGCTGCCGGATATTCTGCGAACATTCGCCCGCAGCACCGCATGGGCTCGTATCTTTCATCAGCCGCTCTGGAATGATTTTCACCCCCTCCTGCAGCGGCTCGTCGAGGCTGCTGTACTGCTTCAGGCCCCGCCTCAGCCAGGCGCATCAGACGCCGCCGCTGACGTGCCCCCTGCACCCGGCGACAGTCTGATTCCAGCCCTCCAGCAACTTCTCAGCGATGATTCCGGCGACCACTCCGCCCGCCTTGATAAGCTCCTCAAAAAAGTCCGGAAGCCCATCGCAAAAGTTCGCGTTCCCAAACGTTATCGCCCAGCACCGGATAAGCCCGCTGACTCGGACACTGAGCATTCCGAATCGCTCGCAGCTTCCAGCCATTCTTCCGTCGCCGCACAACCTGCGACTGACTCCACCGCCGAAAGCTCTGCGCCTGCACAGGCAACTTCCGAATCACTGCTCTCCAAATCCCTCTCCGCGTCGTGGCAGTCCGACGAAGGCCGAATTGCACTGCTCCGCAGCACCTCCGATCCCGATGCCGACATGGTGCTCGTCGATTGGCATTCAGGAGCTGTGCATCTGCAGGTACACGCAGCTGGAACGCTGCTTTTTTCAGGCCAGTGGCACTGGTCAGCGCGCCTCAATGATGAACTCGCCGCAGGTCCCGCAGCCTGGCGCTGCAGCTGCTGGTTTGATGACGCCGAATGTGTATTTATCGAACTCGAAGCCGACTGTGGAAATGGCCTTCGTGGCGTCCGCCAGATCATGCTGGCAGCCCGCGAACGCTTTCTCATGCTCACTGACAGCGTAACCTCCGGCAATGCTGAACCACGCATTCAGCTCACCACAGCACTCCCATTCGCCGAAGGCACTTCCATCGAATCGGACCCGGTCACCCGTGAACTGCGGCTGGCTCGCGGCCCGGCCCACGTGCGGCTCATTCCCGCATGGCTCGAAGACGACCGCATCCAGCATACTTTCGGACAGTGCCAGGCTCACGACGGCCAGCTCGAATCTTCAGCCCTCGCTGCCGGCGGAGCCACGCTGCCACTGGTGCTCGACTGGCATCCCAAACGCTCATCAGATCCCGCCGACTGGGCGAAGCTCACAGTCACCGAAGCCCGACGTTACACCGGCACTCACGAAGCAGCCGGTTTTCGGATCCGCATCGGCGCCTTCCAGCTGCTCGTCTATCGCAGCCTGATTGCCGGCCGCGACAGCCGCGCTGTGATGGGTCTGCATACGTGGGATGAAACTGTCTACACGCGAGTGCCCGGCCGAGACTGTGCGATGGAAGCACTTGTATCCGTTGAAACACCTGAATAGCGAGGTCGGCTGCCAACCTGCTCCCCGCATTCACCTCACAGGATCTCATCACATGAATCGCTTCCCTCAGGTCACCGCGCTCTCGCTGTCCCTGATTCACTTCCTCGCCATGACAAAAGCTGGCGATTTTCCGCCGCCCGAGGGAATGAAACTGATCTACAGCCATGACTTTGAAGATCAGCAGATCAGCCGCTACCAGCCCACAGATGATTCCGCCTGGAGTCTGCTGAAACAAAACGACAATCATGTGCTGGCACTCACCAAACGCAACAGTAAATTCAGCCCCCAGTTTCGCTCGCCGCTCAACCGCACACTCATCCGCGACCTCGAACTGGGCTCGTTCGTAATGGATGTAAAACTCCAGTCAACAATTCCGGACTATGGACATCGCGACCTGTGCTTGTTTTTCGGCTGGCAGGACGATGCAAAGCTCTATTACGTGCACTTTGGCAAGCAGGCTGATGACCACGCCAATCAAATCTTCATCGTCAACTCAGCTGCTCGCAAAAAGATCTCGCTGACCTCCACTGCAGGCACTCCATGGACAGATAACTGGCACCAGGCTCGCATTCGCCGTGATGCAGATTCCGGTGAAATTTCGGTGTGGTTCGATGACCTCAGCAAGCCCGTGATGACCGCCAGAGACACCACATTCCAAACTGGTCGAGTCGGTTTTGGATCATTCGATGACGTCGGAAACTTTGATGACCTGCGAATTTACACCCCCTGACGCCAGCCTTTGTCCGCGCGAATGTCGCGGGGACCGTCTGGTTTGAAAGTGGCACGCAGCGTCATCCCTTGCCGTTCGCTTTACTCCCACCCTCAGCCCACTCCATCAGCCAAACCTGTGATTGCGTCCTGCTGGTCTGGGTTCAGTTCACGTCTGCTTCCTCCAACTGCAGCATCAGCAGTGCCTGTTCCATTTCTTCGGGCTTAAAACCGAATGGTCCACGACCACTCTTGTAAGCCACTCTGCCGCTTGAATCGAGGACATACAACCGCGCAGGCATGGCGCTCCACGCATTTCCGGCAGTATCGGTCACGTCATCCACATAGAACGGGATATTTGGTTTCAGCAGTGCCGCACACTGACCGGCCACCTGACGACGTTCGTCCCAGGTCTGCGGCTGAGCGACTGCGACCCCTGCTTTTTCGTTCGATTTCATTGCCCACCCATCGGTGGGATGCGCCTCGCGGACGTAAACAAACAGGAAGTCAGCATTGTCTTTTTGGCGATTCCAGACGGCTTCAACGGTGGGATACAGAGACCGGAACGGCCCGCAGGTGAAGTTTCCGAACACGAGCACCAGCGGGCGTCGGCCAATCCGATCAGACAGCCTGACCGTTTCATCGCCGTCAATGGCTTTCACCATGAAATCCGGAGCAGGATCGTTAATGGCCGGGCCTTCCTGCAACGATCCGATTTCGCCGGCCAGAAAACCTTTGATGAGAATTTCCTTTGAGGGCATGTCGCCGGGAGAGAAACCGCTGGAAGGTGGTATCAGCGCATTCCGCATCTGCTCAAATCTGACCGGCTCTCCACCGTCACTCACACGAGCAAACCAGGTTTGCCATTCGGCGGCGGTCAGCAAGCCATCACCGTCGGCGTCGAATCTGCGAAACATCCGGTTGACCATGTAGGACTGGCGAACCCACGAATTGGAATCCGACCAGTCGAGATCAAAGCCCGACAGTTTGCCATCGTGATCGCGATCGAGTTGATCGAAGATGCGCTCGCTGCCCCGGAAGCTCTCTCGCTTCAGCGGCTGGTTTGAATCTCCACCCAGTCGCTCAGCAAGCCACTCCCACGAATAGCGACTGGCTGCCGGATGAAACCAGCCATTGGTTCCATCAAGTTGTCCTCCACGGGCAATGACGAGATACATCTCCACAGCCTCGGGGAGTTTTTTTCCCGAATAGGCCTGCTCAATCTGTTCGGGTGTGAATGTCAGCAGTTCCGGGCCAGGCTGCGGTGGCTCCACTGCCGGTTTCAAGGCGGCGGAGGTGCTGGTCGGAGCCTGGGCCGCGGGTTCGTCGGGCGAAACAGCTGACAGACACAGGATCAACAGGGAAACGGCACGCAGGAGCATCAGAATTCTCCGAACTGGGGCGGGTGCAGCCAGAAGCCTGAATTCTGACGTCGGCAAGTGCTGGACGGAAGAGAACCGAATTGAAGTCTTACACAAGAATCTCTGAGATCACGTTTCCGCGGACCAGTGGAAACGGTCGGCCGGACTGGTCCTGCAGAAGTGTTTCCGGGGAGTAGCCGAGGCAGTGGAAAATGGTTGCCGTGACGTCAGCGGCAGAGACGGCACCTGAGAGCGGGAACGCGGCGTGGCCGTCAGATTCACCGTGCACAATGCCACGACGGATACCCGCTCCACCAAGGGCAATCGAAAAACAATTGCCCCAGTGATCGCGACCGGCGTTGCCATTGATCTTCGGCGTGTGACCAAACTCCCCAATCCAGACGACCAGAGTCTCATCCAGAAGTCCACGCTCCTGCAGGTCTTCAAGTAATGCCGAATACGCATGGTCCATCCGCGGCATCAGTTGCTTCAGGTCGCGAAAGTGATTGTTGTGGGTGTCCCACGAACCATTCCCCTGAATTTCCTCCATCCTTGTCCAGTTGACCTGCACCAGCGAGACGCCGGCTTCCACAAGTCGTCTTGCCAGCAGCACCGACTGGCCAAAGCGATTGCGACCGTAGCGGTCCCGCACCGTGGCAGGCTCTTCACCAATCTCAAAGGCTCGCCGAGCCGCCTTTCCTGCCAGCATGTCAAACGCCTGTCGCGCGTGGTGACTGAAACGATCTGCAGAGACCATTTCCAGCTGTTGACGCACGGTGTCGAGCGACGCGAGGAGTTGTCGTCGGGCTCCGAAGCGGGCGCCGGAAATTTCGGCAGGGAGCGACAGGTCCGGAATCTGGAAGTCCGCCTGAGAAGGGTCGCATGTGATCAGCCATGGATCGTACTGTCTTCCCAGCACCCCGGCGGTCTGACCTGGCCAGATGATTTCGCCATCGTTCGCGATGTGCTTCGGAATGGTGATTGCAGACGGCAAACCGTCCCGATCCGGCCGCAGCGCCCGCATGATCGCGCCATGGCTGGGGGATAGATTCGGGGCCTTAGAGACGACGTTTTCCTGACTGAGCGGCTGATGGGGAACGCCCGTGAGCATCTGGTAGCCGCTGGAAGAATGGGCCTGATCCTTTGTGACCACGGCCCGAAGTACGGACAGCTTGTCTGTGTGGATTGCCGTTCGGGGCATCAGTTCTCCGACACGCAGCCCCGGCACCACGGACTCAATCCAGCCATATTCACCGCGAATCTCCTGCGGGGCGAGAGGCTTCGGATCCCATGTCTCGTGCTGGGGCGGACCACCCAGCAGCCACAACAGTATCACTGACTTCGCGGAACCAAAGCCTGGTGACTGATCGCCTGCTGAGCTGTCGCTGGCAGTGGCGGCGCGGCTGGCGTTCAACCCCGCCAGATTCAATCCCAGAGCAGACAGGCCACCAGCACGCAGAGCCTCGCGACGCGTGCGGCCGTCACAGAGGGCAAGGGGAGCATCGGTGAATGACAACATGCGTGAACTCCGAGCGGGCGGGTGGCGGGGATCAGGTGGGAGGCCGCACAGGGCAAGCGGGGGGTGGGAGGGCGGTAAACAGCTGTCCAATATCTCAGAATAGATCGGCGGGATCAAGAACCTTCCTCAGAACGCGATCGTGAAAACAGACGAAATGCTCTCAGACTGTTTGAATGGTAACATTGGCGGGATTGATGTCCGGCTGCAGAGGCTGACGGAGACTCCGAGTTGCCGGCGATTGAGCGAATGCCAGGCTGAAATCCGCATTTTCCGGGCGGATGGGGGTACGCCTGAAAGCCACGGGCGGGTAGAATAGCGCTGGTCTGGCGAGCGGGATCCCCGCGACCGCCTCGATTCGCCGTTTGATTGACTCGGAGCCTTCCCCGTGAATCGGCCGCTGATTTTTACCACCATTATCGCCGCACTGATTGCTGCCGGCTGCGATGATTCCGCGCCATCCGGCGAATACGTTCCCTTTTCCCAGATTCCGTCGTCCGCTTCTGAAAACACTGCAGAAAGCCCGATGACACAAGTCGCTCCCGACAGCTCGGGCACTCCGGCCACCACCTCCCCGACCACGGATGCCACTGCAACTCCCACCACGGACAGTACGGTCGCCGGGGCTGCTTCCAAAGCCTCTGAAGCCACCGCCCCCGCTAATTCTGCCCCCGCCAATTCCGCCGCGGCATCTGTCACCGAAACCGCCGCCAACCCACCCATGATCAAATCCGATCAGTCAGGCCTGTCCGGACCGGCAGATCGACCGACGATCGAAAACTCCGCCTCAGCTCAGCCGCGGTCCATCCAGCTTCTGATCCCAAACAAACGCTTTCGCAAAGAACGGCCCTCGAATGCTCTGCGAGTCAGCTACGACGACATCGACCTGCTCAAAGTGCTCAACATGGAACCGGTTCCCGCCGACGCCGCAGTTCATTTCCCGGAATGGCTGAAACAGCTTGATGGCCAGACGATTAGAATTCGCGGTTACATGTATCCCACCTTCGAAGCCACCGGCCTGACATCCTTCACTCTCGCCCGCGACAACGGCATCTGCTGTTTCGTGCGACAGCCCAAAATCTACGATATCATCTCAGTCTCGCTGGCCCCGGGTGAAGTCAGTGATTATATCGCCAATCGCCCTTTCGATGTGGAAGGCATCTTCCGGATCGACCCCGGCGCAGACCAGACGGACCTGTCGCGCCTGTATAAAATCGAACAGGCCAGGGTGCTCAACTGACGCCATCCCGTCGCACGTCCCGCAATTCCTGAAAGGCAGCCTTCCCATGCGCTGGTTCCTGACGCTCGCTTTTAGTGCTCTGTTCGCCGCCCACGCAACTACCGCGACCGCCTCCGTCACCGTCTGCCCGTTCTGTGACGCGCCAACGCTCGTTATGGCCGAACAGATTCAAATGTGCGACCACCTGCTGCTCGGTCGATACCTCGGCGGCGAAAAAGCCACCGACGTCACCGCCGGAAATTCCAAATTTGAAATTGTCTCGGTCGCGTTTTCCAAAGGCAGTCGCTTTCAGCCCGGACAAACCATCGAACTCCCGCAGGCTGTCACCGCCCCCGAAAAAACTCTGTTTTCCCTCATGGGCCCCGAAGATCGTCTGGAAGACTGGCACGCACCCTCTCAGGTCACAGACGTCGCCTGGAAATACCTCGCCTCCATGCCGCTGCCCACCACTGATCCGGCCGCCCACTCAAAACGTCTGGAATACTTCCTGCCCTTCTTTGAACATCCCGACACCATGGTTTCCAACGACGCCTTCGCAGAATTTGCCGCAGCCCCCTACAGCGTCATCGTTCCGCTCCGCAATAAGCTCCCACGCGAAAAAATCCTGCAATGGCTCAATGATCCCAAAGTCTCCCCCACACGCATTGGCTTCTACGGTCTGCTCGCCGGACTTTGCGGCAAACCCGAAGACGCCGCCCTGCTCGAACAAAAAATCCTCGTCCTCGACGCCGATTTCCGACTCGGAATTGAAGGTGTAATGGCTGGCTACATTCTGCTCCGCGGTGAACCCGGCCTGCAGGTGCTCGAAGACGCCAAAATGCGCACCAAAGTCGCTCGCGATGCCGCGGGCAAGGAAGTCCCGCTCCCATTCAGCGAAACCTACGCCGTCATGCAGGCCCTCCGCTTCCTCTGGACATACGAACCCGATCGCATTCCCCAGGAACGACTCCGCGCCTCCATGCGTATTCTCCTCGAACGACAGGAACTCGCCGACCTCGTCATCACCGACCTCGCACGCTGGAAAGACTGGACACTCCAGGATCGTCTCATGGCGATGTATGACGACGAAAAATTCGCAATCCCCGCCATCCGTCGGGCCATCGTTCGATACCTCTACTACTGCAGCCAGGAAAAAGGGGCTCCCGCTGCTGATGGCACCGAAACCCGACCCGAAACTGCCACCAAAGCCGAAGCCAACCTGAAACTGCTCGAAACAAAAGACCCCAAAACCGTCAGCGACGCCAAGCGATTCCTCGTCCGATAAGTCGCCCCCACTCTGTCGCGTTTCGCTCTGCGAAACGAACCTCACTCCTCAGATCCTTCGCACAGAGCGAAAAGCGACCATCAACTCGCCCATGTCCGCGTTCGCATTTCACCTTGACGCTGTCGACCACGGAACCGCCGGTCGGGCAGGTCAGTTGCAGACTCCCCATGGAACCGTGCTGACGCCCGCCTTCATGCCCGTTGGCACCGTCGGCACCGTCAAAGGCCTGCTTCCTGCACAGCTCCGCGACGCCGGCGCCCAGGTGCTCCTCGCCAACACTTATCACCTTGCCCTCCGGCCCGGAGAATCCATCGTGGAGGCTCACGGCGGCCTGCACCGTTTCATGGACTGGGATGGGCCGATTCTCACAGACAGCGGTGGTTTTCAGGTGTTCAGTCTGGCCAGCCTGCGAAAGCTCGATGATGACCGCATCGTCTTTCGTTCTCACATCGATGGAAAACTTCTTGAGCTGTCCCCGGAACGAGCCGTGCAGATTCAGGAATCGCTCGGAGCAGACTTCATCATGTGTCTCGATGAATGTCCGCCATCCGGTGAATCCCGCGAAAAAATACTCAAAGCCGTCGATCGCACCACCCGCTGGGCCGATCGCTGCCGCGCTGCACAAACCCGCTCTGATCAGGCACTCTTCGGAATCGTGCAGGGAGGTGTTCACGCCGACCTCCGCGAACGCTCTGCCCAGGGCCTCACCGCACTCGACTTCCCAGGCTATGCCGTCGGTGGATTAAGTGTCGGTGAACCGCCACCGCTGATGTACGCCACTCTCGACTGCACCGTCCCGCTGCTCCCGGAAAACAAGCCCCGCTACCTCATGGGAGTCGGGCGACCGGAAGATATTCTCGAAGCTGTTTGCAGGGGCATCGACATGTTCGACTGCGTCATGCCAACTCGCAATGGTCGCAACGCCATGGCCTTCACCAGCCATGGCCCCGTGCGACTCCGCAATGCCGTCCACCAGAAAGATCTCGCTCCGCTCGACCCCGAATGCCCCTGCCCCGCCTGCCGCCGCTACACCCGCTCCTGCCTCAGACATCTCTTCATCGCCGGCGAAATGCTCGGTCCAATCCTCGTTTCACTCCACAATATCACCTACTATCAAACGCTCGTTCGTCAGCTTCGCCATGCCATTCTCACAGGAACTCTTGACACCTTTCGCACGCGTCAGCTTGCCCTCTGGTCTGGTCAGGAGTAAAATCAGAACTTTTTCGCGTTCATCGCATATCAGAAACAGGAGCAATTCGTGGCGGGTATTTCTGCAATCACAGCACTGTTCACCGCAGTCCTCAGCACCGCTGCTGCAGGCTTTTCCGTGGCCCAGGACACTGCTCCGGCTGCAAAATCCGATCCCCCTGCTGCCACTGCTTCATCCGCACCCGCCCAAACGGCCCCGGCTGCAGACGCCAAAAAACAAACCACGGCCAAATCCACTCCCGCCAAATCCACCCCTGATAACTCCGCCGCCAAACCTCAGGAGCAACCCCCTGGCTGGTTCCAGTTCGTGCCGTTTGGCGTGATGGCTCTGCTCTTCTGGATGCTCCTCATTCGCCCCCAGCAAAACGAACAGCGCCGCCGTCGTGAACTGATGGCTCAGCTCAAAAAGAACGACCGCGTCGTCACCAATGGCGGACTCATCGGTACCATCGCTGACATCTCTGCTGACGGTCGCTTCGTCACTCTCAAAGTCGATGACTCCACTCGCATCCGCTTCCTTCGCAGCTCCATCCACGGACCGCTCGACGAAAAACCCGAATCCCCGGAAAAGAAATAGCCCGCCAGCTGCTCAAACCGCGGAAATTTCCCGGATTATGGAGCCGGATGGCCGCTGCAATTGTCTTCAGACGGCGTTTTTCGCTACATATATACGCTTCCCAGTTCCACCCCGCTGCCCCGCGAAGTCTGTGCCATCGCGGCTCTCCTCAGGAATCCTCTGATGTCAGTTGTGTTGTCCTTTCTGCTGCAGGGACTCCTCTTCGGCCTGCTGCAAACTCCTGACGCTCCCGCCCCTGCCACGTCGGCCGCTCAGCCACCCGCCGCCGCCGCGACCCCGGCCGATCCACAGGCACCGGCTGCACCAGCTGCAACAGCTGCCCCCGCCGCGGACCCCGCCGCTCAGCCACCCGCTGGCGATACCCCCGCCCCGGCCGCGCCTGCTGACGCCCCCAAAACCCCCGCAGAAACAGCCGCTCCAGCCCCCCCAACAGTTGCCCCCCAACTCCCCGAAGTTACACCCCAGCCACCCTCCGCCGACGACTCACCCGCCCCGGATGCCGCTGCGAAGACTGACCCCGCATCCACGCCCCCCTCCAGCAGCGAATCCGAACCCGACTCCGTCGATGCGGCCGAAACACCCCAGTCCGCCCCCGCTCGCTCAGGTTCCGAATTCCTCTTCCTCCTCCTCGTTCTGGCAATGCTCATCCTCCCCTTCGTTGCCGCTCACTTCATCGGACGAGCCCTCAAAGTACCCGAGTGGTCCGCCCGCATCGGCATCACCCTCTTCACGCTCGTCCTCGGAACCTCCCCGTTCCTCACGTCGCTCGTTAATAACCGCCCGATTTCCGACCGCTTCCGACTGGGAATCGACCTTGCCGGCGGAACAAACATGGTGTTCCAGGTTCGCGGCGAAGGCAAAGAAATCACTCCACAGGTGATGGATCAGATGGTCGGTGCCGTCAGTCGCCGTATCAACGTGTCCGGTACTGAAGAAGTAACCGTTCGCGCTGTCGGTACCGATCGCATTGAAGTCATCGTTCCCGGCGAAGATCCTCAGACCGTCGATGACATCAAACGCCGCATCACGCGACTGGGCAGCCTCGAATTCCACATCGTGGCCAACAGCACAGACTCAGACATCGCCCGCGTGGCACGCGAGATGGATCTTGCAGAAAAGGATGTCCGCATTGATGGCGATCTGCGCGCCCGCTGGGTCCGCGCCGCCGAAGCCAATGGTGTCCCCAAGCTGCTCCAAAGCGGCACCGCCATTCGCCGCCCCGTCAAGGCCGAACGCACGGTGGACGGCCGCGTCGAACAATACGACACCGAAGAATATCTCCTGCTCATCGACCCGCCGGATGAACAGGTCACCGGACAGTACCTGCGCTCCGCCTACCGAGACTTCGACCCCCAGACCGCTCAGATCGTCGTGAACTTCGCCTTCGACCAGACCGGAGCCTACCTTTTCGGACAACTCACCGGCCGCAACGTTCCCCGCTCCGGCGTCCCGGATCGCGAACTCGCCATCGTCCTCGACGGCTTCCTCGACAGCGCCCCCCGCATCAACGAACAAATCAGCGACCGCGGTCAGATTTCAGGAGGTGGCACCGGCTTCTCCGCCACCGAAGCTGACGAACTCGTCTCAGTGCTCAACGCCGGTGCACTCGAAGTCCCCATCGATCCAAAACCGCTCAGCGAAGCCACCGTCGATCCCACGCTCGGTGCCGACGTCCGCCAGAAAGGCATCACCGCTACCGCCATCAGCGGTCTCGCCGTCGTCATCTTCATGATGGTCTACTACCGCACCGCTGGCCTCATCGCCGTGATCTCACTGATCCTCAATCTGATCCTCACTGTCGGTGCCATGGTCGCCGTCAATGCCACCTTCACCCTCCCAGGCATCGCCGGCATCGTGCTCACCATCGGGATGGCCGTCGATGCCAACGTACTCATCTACGAACGTATGCGCGAAGAACTCAGCAAAGGCTCAAGCGTTCGCATGGCCATCCAGAACGGCTTCGAAAAAGCCTTTATCACCATTTTCGACTCCAACGTCACCACACTGCTCACTTCAGTCGTGCTCTTCTACTTCGGTACCGATCAGATCCGCGGCTTCGCCGTAACCCTCTTCATCGGTCTGGCTATCAGCATGTTCACCGCCCTCTATGTCGGACGACTCCTGTTCGACCTCGGAGAACGACTGGGCATTCTGCGACAAATCCGCATGATGCAGGCCGTCGGTGAAACCAGTTTTGACTTCATGAAATACCGCCGACAGCTGTTCACCGCGTCCGGTCTCTGCATCGGCGCCGGTCTCCTTGCATTCCTCATCAGAGGCGAACGCAACTATGACATCGACTTCACCGGCGGAACGCTCGTCTCCTTCCAGATGACCGAACCCGAACGCACCGAAGACGTCGCCAAAGCACTCGCAGCCGAATTCGGCGACAACTTCTCCCTCGAACGACTCAGTGTCGGCGACGAAAGCCAGGAAGGTGTCGGTACCTATTTCCGGCTGCGGACCACCGAAAGCGACACCCACAGCGAAGACGGGGGCGAATCAGAAGAACAGTCTGCCGAAGATCGCGTTCGCGAAAAAGTTAACAACGCCTTCGTCGGCTCCTCAGACATGAAACTTCGCATGGTTTCACTCGCTGAAACAACCATTCGCCCTGTGGAAATTGCCGAAGGTGATAACTCAGTCGCCGCCGTTGCCCGACTGCCCTACCGCGGCGGTGTCCAGGCAGAACTCAAATTCTCTGAAGAAATTGCGACCGGCACAGCCACCGACCTCATCGACGCCGCCCTCAGCAAAGCACGCAACTCATCCGCTGAAGGACTCTTCGGCCTCGAAGGTACCGCCGGCTCAGGACTCACATCCGCCGAACGCTCCGTGAAGAAGTACGAAACGTTCGTCGTCCGAGTTCTCCCGGAAGTGAAGTCTGAAGAACTTGACAAAGCAATC
Organism: Planctomycetaceae bacterium; assembly: GCA_046074645.1. GTDB lineage: Bacteria > Planctomycetota > Planctomycetia > Planctomycetales > Planctomycetaceae > SXXK01. The sequence continues at coordinate 21,432 of JBJTOP010000098.1, forward strand.
GCCGACATCCGCAGCCAACTCGACTCCACACCGCTCTTCAACGAAGTCAACACCTTCGCCTCTGCTGTCGCCTCCGAAACTCGAGTCAACGCGACCATCGCTATTGTGCTCAGCATCCTTGGCATCTCCGCCTACATCTGGTTCCGCTTCCAGAACCTCATCTTCGGCCTTGCCGCCGTCGTCTCCCTCGCCCACGACGTGCTCTTCACACTCGGTTCTCTCGCTGTCGCCAGCTGGTTTTCCGGGAACGCCATCGGTGACCTGCTCCTGATTGATGACTTCCGCATCAATCTCTCGATGATCGCCGCCTTCCTCACACTCGTCGGCTACTCACTCAACGACACCATCGTTGTATTCGACCGTATTCGCGAAGTCCGCGGCAAGAATCCGCTGGTCACCAGCGACATCGTCAATCGGTCGCTCAATTCCACCCTCGGCCGAACACTCATGACCGGGGTCACCGTGTTCATCGTCGTTGTGATCCTCTATGTCTTTGGTGGTTCCGGCGTTCACGGTTTCGCCTGGTGTCTGCTCATCGGTTCCCTCGTCGGTACCTACAGCTCGATTTATATCGCCAGCCCCTTCCTCGTCTGGTTCCTCAGCGGCAGCAACAGCGCCGCCAAACCCGCAAAAGCCTGAAACTTCAAGTTTCGTGCGGCAAAACCGTTAATCAGCCCGCATCCTCGCGGCTGAACATCCACCCAGTCTTCAGCCCGCATCTCTTCGATGCGGGCGTCTTCCTTTCCAGAGTCTCTCTGCAGCCCCCTTCCCCAGGAAGTTGCTACCGGAATGATCGACGAATCGCCTCTGCACTGGACCACTGTCGACGCCGCTGAACTCTACGAAGTCCCCCGCTGGGGCAACGGATACTTCTCCGTGAACCCCGCTGGGAATCTCATGGTCCATCCGGATCGCAACCCGTCGCGCGGTGTTGACCTCCGGCAACTCGTCGAACGTCTGCAGATGCGCGGACTCGACGTCCCGGTGCTGCTGCGATTCAACGGCATCATTCGCGATCGCCTCTACGTGCTTCACAAAGCTTTCTCCGACGCCATCCGCGAACACAACTACCGCGGTCGCTACTCCTGCGTCTATCCCATCAAGGTCAACCAGCAGCGGGAAGTCGTCGAAAAAGTCGTCGAATACGGTCGCGAATTCGGCTTCGGTCTCGAAGCCGGCAGCAAACCAGAGCTGCTCGCAGTCGTCGCCATGACCGAAGCCCAGACACCCATCATCTGCAACGGCTTTAAAGACGCCGAATTCATCGAAATGGCGCTGCTGGCTCAGAAAATCGGTCGGCACGTGATTCCTGTCGTCGAAAAATACACCGAACTCGAAATGATCCTCAAATACGCCGAAAAACTCAATGTCCGCCCCCAGATCGGCATGCGGGTCAAGCTCGCAGCCCGCGGAGCTGGTCGCTGGCAGTCCTCAGGTGGCTACCGCTCCAAATTCGGCCTTCGCGCCAACGAAATCCTCGAAGCCCTCGAAGAACTCCGCCGCCGCGGCATGGAAGACTGCTTCACCCTGCTGCACTTTCACCTCGGCAGCCAGATCACCAATATCCGCCAAGTCAAAGCCGCTCTCAACGAAGCGGCCCGCGTCTATACCGAACTCGCCAGGCGCGGCGCAGGACTCAAATACATGGACGTCGGTGGCGGACTCGGCGTCGATTACGACGGCTCACAAACCAATTTCGAATCCAGCATGAACTACACGCTGGAAGAATATGCTCGCGATGTTGTCTACACTCTTCAGACCGTCTGCGACGAAGCCGGCATTGAACACCCCAACATCATCTCCGAATCCGGACGCGCCATCTCCGCCTTCCACAGCGTTCTTGTCTTCAGTGTCCTCGGCGTTTCTCAGCAAGGCACCGAAAATACCTCCGAAACCGCGCTCGCTCCACCGGATGATGCAGAACAGGTCCTGCACGACCTCTATCAAAGCTACCGCGGACTCACGCAGCGCAATGCCCTTGAAGCCTATCATGACGCGCAGACATCCATCGATACCGTCATGACCCTTTTCAACACCGGCTACCTCTCACTCGAACAACGCTGCCTTGCGGAAAACATCTACTTCGCCACATGTCACCGCATCTGGCAGCTCACAGGCGCCATGGAATTCGTCCCCGAGGAACTCGAACGCCTCGATAAACTGCTCTCCGATAACTACTTCT